>NZ_FWWU01000009.1:152500-447500 GCF_900176165.1 Deinococcus hopiensis KR-140 | reverse complement strand
TGCCCTCAAAGGCGGCCGCAACAGCCCAGGCGAACATGCCCCACCCGAAGGTGCGCGCCAGCAGCCAGGCCGGTTCCGGATGGCGGTCACGCCGAACGAAAAACCACAGCCAGGCGAAGGTCAGCGTGGTGGAAAGCAGCAGGGCCAGCAGCACGGCCAGGCTCAGGCGCGGGCAAGGCGGCGCGACGACGCCAGCTGCATGGGCTGGTGAGCCAAGTGTGTCAGGGCGAGCCCCAGGGCGTCAGCCGCGTGGTTGTTGAACAATTCGCGGATGCCGAGGGAGGCCTTGACCATATAGATCACCTGCTCCTTGTCGGCACGTCCAGTGCCCACGATGGTCCGCTTGACCTGCATGGGACCGTAGGCGTGAATGGGCACGCCCGCCTGGGCACAGGCGAGTTGCACCACGCCGAACGCTTGTCCCACCTTAAACGCCACGTCGGCCTGACGCCGCAGAATCTGGTCCTCAATGGCCACCGCGTCGGGCTGGTATTCGGCCAGCAGGCGTGAAACCTCGGTGTAGATGTATTGCAGCCGCCGGGGCATAACCCACGCGCTTTCCGTGGTCAGGCAGACGTGGTAGAGGTGCTTCGCCTTCCGCACGTCCCCCTCCACGAGTCCCAGACCCAGATTGGCCAGTCCAGGGTCTACCCCGAGCACGATCATGCCGACAGCATAAAGCATGACCGCGCGCCACAAAAGAAAACACCCGGCTCGCGCCGGGTGTGGAAGTGGGAGGCTCAGGCGCTGCCGCAGCCACCACTGCCCTGTCCATCGGGCGACTGGGATCCATCGGTGCGGAAGGAGTGACCGCACCCACAGGAGCTTGTGGCATTGGGATTGTTCACGGTGAAGCCGCCGCCCATCATGTTCTCGACGAAATCCACCTCGCTGCCACGCAGCAGGGGCAGGCTCATGTGGTCGACGACGAGCTTGACGCCACGGTCATACACGACGGTGTCGCCCTCCAGCTCGCGGTCGTCGATGGCCATGCCGTACTGGTAACCGCTACAGCCACCGCTCTTGATAAACACGCGCACACCCGCGTTCTCCTTGCCGCTTTGCGACAGGATGGCCAGGGCCTTTTGCGCGCCATATTCACTGATGTGGATCTCCTGCGCAGGCAGGTCTCCATGGAGTTCGGGGAAAGAGGTTGCCGTCATGCGTGAAGCGTAACACCATTGGGGAAAGGAAACTGTGCGCGGCCAGCAAATCCCCCGAATTCACCCACGCTTGAACAGACAACACCGCTTACATTCCTTGAGTGCCCTGCTGTTAAGATTGACCCTATGACGAATCCCTACGCCGAGTGGTTCGAGCAGCTCCGCGCGGAGTACGGCGAGCAGCTCTCCGCGATGCCGCTTCCAGACGGTTTGCCCGAGCACCTGCACGCCTTGATTCAGCAGCACGACGAGGAAGCCATTCAGTTCATGATCAAGCTGGCCTGGCAGTTCGGAGCCCAGGTAGGCTACGCCGCCGGAGCCCGCCAGGGAGGCGAACGGCCGGCGCCCAGCTTCTCGGGGGGGATGCAGGCCTGAGGGCTTTGCTTCAATTCTGAGGGGAGCGGGGAACCGCCCAGCACCCCACCTCTCCTTCGGCCGCCCCCAGACCCAGGGCGGCCAGTTCTTGCAGAGCGACGCGGGCAAAGTCCCGCAGCTGCTCCGGGGTCGCCTCCTCAAGCGCGGGCAGATCAAGGTTCAGGGACCGGGCCTGGCGGGCCAAGTACAGCGCGAGCGTTTCCTCCATCCCAGCAGCATAAAACAGCGCAGCGAAACCGCCCCGAGCCTTTGGCTCGGGGCGGTTTCGCTGCGTGAGGTTGAACGGAGGTCTAGTCGTCAGCGTGCGAGAACGCCGCCTGGTCGCGGGCGTCGGCCTCACGCAAGGCGCGGATGCCGCGCACGATTCCCAGCGTTCCAAAGTAGGACGCGGCGGGCACCAGGAAGGTCAGCACCCACAAGACGGTGTTGGCGTTCTCGGTTTTGAGAATCCCGGAGCTGATCAGTTCCGGCTTGTAGCCGGCCACGGACCAGACGATCAGCAGGGCCATGAACGCTACGCCGGCGGCCAGGCGCACTGGGTGATTGGTGGGGTTTTCCGCGTAGTACAGGTTGTCCTTGCTGCGGTCGAGCATGGGCACGGCGAACATCGCCCCAATCGCCAGGGTGGGCACCAGGATCGCGCCGACGAACTCGGATCCAATCACGCCACCAAACAGCTCGGTTTCAAAACTGGGGATGATTGCCAGCACCCCGAAAACCCACAGCAGGTACCAGTCGGGCTTGATGTTGTTGATCGGCGTGGTGCTGGGGGGCCCGAAGAACTCGACGGGGTGTACCGGGATAAAGGCGCTGAACAGCACGATGATCGCGGCGAACAGGATCGCCAGCAGCAGCATGATGGGCGTCTGCTGGGTCATCAGCGGCACGCCGACAATCTTTTTGTAGGCGATGCGCTTGGCGTATTGCGGCTGTGTGTGCTTCTGCTTGATCATGATCAGCATGTGCGCGCCGGTCAGGGCGAGCAGAATGCCTGGCAACAGCATGATGTGGTAGCCGTAGACGCGGGGAATAATGCCGTCACCCGGGAAGCGGCCCGCGAAGGCGGCCTGCGCCACCCAGTCCCCCACCCAGGGAACTGAGGCAGCAATGCCGTAGATCACCTTGAGCGTGTTGTAGGCGTAGTTATCGTAGGGCAGGGCGTATCCGGTCACGGCGGTAAGGGCGGTGAAGATCAGCAGCAGCATGCCGATCCACCAGTTGATCTCACGCGGCTTTTTGAACGCACCGGTGAAGTACACGCGCATCATGTGAATCACGGCGGCAGCCACCATGATGTTGGCCGTCCAGTGGTGAATGCGCCGCAGCATGTCGCCGAAGGGCATGGCGTTGATCTTCAGGGCCGCGTGGTAGGCAGCGGGGATCATATTGGGTTTCGCCGCCGTGCCCGGGTCAAAGGAGTTGACCACCATGCTGTTGCTCGGCTCGTAGGAAAGCGCGAGCAGGATACCCGTGAGGATCAGGATGATCAGGCTAAACAGCGTGATCTCTCCCAGGAAAAAAGAGTGGTGCACAGGAAAGGCTTTGCGCAGGAACTTGTCGTTCAGGCGCGAGATATGCAGGCGCTCATCCAGCCACTGGTTCATGCGAGCTGCTCCTCTACCGTCTTCTTGAATTCCTCCCACTCCGCCTCATGGATGTAGGGATAGGGCATCTGAAGAAAGAAGTCCTTGACCACAATGTTGTCTCCGTCCAGTGTAATCGGCAGCTGTGCCAGGGGACGGGGTGGGGGACCACCAATCACCTTGCAGCCCTGCTTGGGGTCGTACTGGCCTGAGTGGCAGGGACACTTCATCTGGCCCACGCCCGTGTCGCTGTCGCCCACTGAGCAGCCCGCGTGCGTGCAGACGTCGCTGTACGCCACAGTCTCGCCGTCAATGGTGGCCTCCAGGTTGGTGGGCGCCACGATCTGCCCCTTGGGAAAGCGGTACAGCACGAGGATGTTGTTGGGATCGCCCTTGCGGATCAGCGGCTTGCCTTCCTCGTCCTTGCCCTGGGGCCAGGCCCGCACGAGTTTCTCGCCCAGTTCACTGACCTTGACTGGCGTGCCCTCCTGGTCTCCCCCGGCGTGAACCAGAACGTCACCCTTGAGGGGGGGCATCTTGTCCCGCGTGAGGCGGAAGACGGGGTTGGCAGTGCCTAGGGCGCTGAGGAAACTGATGCCTCCCACCGCCGCCGTGGTGCCAACGGCCGCGTTGATGAACTTGCGGCGTGTAATTTCGGGATCCTGCCTCTTGTAGCGCGTCATGCTTCCTCCTCTAGCTCAGGGGTGGGTGGTGGGCGGCTTACCAAGGGAACTCGCCGCTGGCGTCCTCGACGAGCACTTCGCCGTCCATGTAAAACTTCTTGTACAGCGCGATGGCGGCGGCGATGGTAAAGAGGATCATCGCGGCGAAAAAGCCTTCCATCGCCACGTTCGGCATCTCCTTATTGCCCCAGGCCGCGTAGTCGGTCACCATCTGGCGCACGAACAGGGTGCTGAACAGCAGGCTCAGGCCCAGCGTGACCACCATGGCGAGGTTCGAGAGCGGCGTGGACCGGACCTTGTGAATGCCGGGGTGCAGCTCCTGACCTTCCGCCCACACGCTGTACAGGCCGATGAGGCCGTAGGTCAGCAGCACCATCACGAATGTGGCGAGGAAGATCTCGGGCAGGTGAATGTCCTCGGGCACGAAGCGAGAGCGGTTTTTCAACACCGCCGGGTCCACCTTGGTCTGCCCCGCCGCCACGGTTGCGGGCGTCAGGGGCTCCTCGATCTTGTTGCCCCAGGAGTGCAGCACGTAGTTGGCGACGGCGTAGATCTCCTCTTCCTTGAGCTTGTCGCCGAACGCGGGCATACCGCCCTTGCCCTTGGTGATGATGGTGTGGACGTACACGGGGTCTTTGAGGATCTTCTCGTCCCCGGCGAGCTTGGGACCCGCACCGCCCTGACCCTCGGCCCCGTGGCAGCCCGCGCATCCCGCCGTCACGTGAAAAACCTTGTTCCCGAGAACCGGCCACTCCTTGTTGATGGAGGCCACCACCGCCGGGTCGACCACGACGGGTTCGGGCGCCGTCTCCTTGTTAAACAGGAACAGCAGGATGATCCACATAATGGCCGCGCACACGATGGCGACCCAGGGCATTACAGCGTCGTTTCTCTCCACGTTCCTTTACTCCTCGCGCTTGAAGTGCTTGCCTTCCGGGGCTGACCTCTCCGGGCCGCCGTGGCCTCACCGGCTTCGGAAAACCCGCGGCCGCTCTGTTCCTGAACCTCCAGACGTTACGCCCAAAAGCCAGCCGGATACGGCCCAGCATAGCATCCCCCTTTCGCCGCGCCCGGCGTGCTGTACGGCGAAAAAAGCCGAAACTTCGACAGGTTGAGTATGCCCCTGACCGAGCGGTTAAATGTCCCCGCTCCGGCCCTCACAGACGCCGCCCAGCGCCGAGAGCAGCGGCCACAGCGCCCCTGCGATCACACCAACGTCCCGGTTGTCCGGGTGCTCCCGGGGGTCGAGGCCACCTTCGGAAAGGACGGCCACCACCAGCGGGTGGGGCGTGAACAGCACGCCCACATCGTGATGCACGCCCCGCAACTCACCACTCTTGCTGGCAACACGGTAAAGGGATTCGCCGTCCTCGTCCCGGGGCACGTTGCGCCCCAGAAGGTCGCGCAGCTGCTGACGCGAGAGGATGGACTGGGCCTGCTCGGTGTGCGCCCCATCCAGCAATTCGCCGCGCATCAGGGCGCCCAGCAGCGCCACCTGGTCGCGCGCGGAGGTGCGGTTGCGCTCGCCCTGACGCTGGGCCTCGTTCTGGCGCTCGGGTGGCAGTTGCAGCCGCCCCACCAGCCGGGTCTGCGCCAAGCCCCTGTCCCCCAGCCAAGCGTTTACCCGGTCCACGCCGAGCTGGCCGATCAGGAGGTTGGTCGCCGTGTTGTCGCTCACGACGATCATCAGGGTCAACACGTCCCCCCAGGTCAGCGCGAGGCCGGGGGACAGCTCGTGCAACACGCCCGCGCCCGGCACCCGGTCCTCTGCCCGCAGCAAAACCCGCGCCTGGAGATCCAGCCGACCCGCCTGCGCCTCTTGCAGGGCCAGGATAAGCAGCGGCACCTTGATCGTGCTTGCGGCGGGAAAGACGCGCTCCGGGTTCAGGGTGTACAGCTCTCGCCCAGCCAGGTCCTGAATCAGGACCCCCACGGTGCCCGCATAGCCACGCGAGCGCAGTTCCGCGCTCAGGTCAAACGTTACTCGGGCCATTCCAGTTCGGCGAGGGCCGCGAATGGGTGGGCCGTTTTCGCCGGACGAAGGGTACAGAAGGGCAGGGTGCCTTCCGGCTCGACCCGGTGGGGACAGCCGGGGCAATCGCCGAACTCCTGCGCCGTGTAGGCGAGGTCCGCTTCCGGGGAAACGGCGTTCCACTCGCGGCCACACCCCGCGCGAAACGCGACGGGAGCACCGGAGACGGGGTGAGCCTCGCCGCCTTTTATGGCGCTGGCCCTGGCTGGTCTGACTTTGGAAGAGCGGGATCTGGGCATGGGCAGCAGGGCTATTCCAGGTTGGCAATGCCCTCACGGATGGCGTAAAGGGCAGCCTGGGTGCGGTTGTTCAGCTGCAGTTTGGTAAAGATCTCCGAGAGGCGGTTGCGTACGGTCTTCTCGCTGATGTCGAGGCGCAGGGCGATGTCCTGATTCGAAAAGCCCTGGGCGAGCAATTTGAGAATCATCGTCTCGCGCTCGTTGAGATCGGCGTGCTTCTCGCTGGGCAGTTCCTCGCGTTTGTCGCGGAAATCGTCGAGAACGTTTTGCGCCATGTCGGCGTCGAGAAGGGCTTCGCCCGACGCCACCCGGCGGATCGCATCAATCAGGGTGGTCGCGTCGGCGTCCTTGAGCACGTAGCCGCGCGCGCCAGCCTTGACAGCCTCGAAGACATAACGGTCCTGCCGGTACATCGTGATCATGATGACGCGGGCGTTAGGATCGATCTCCAAAATGCTCTGGGTGGCCTTCACGCCGTCGAGTTCGGGCATCTGGATGTCCATTAGGATCACGTCGGGGTGGGTGTCGGCGGCGTAGCGGATTGCTTCCCGACCGTTGGCGGCTTCCCCGATCACGCGCATGCCCTCGGATTCCAACAGGCTCCGCAGGCCCTGGCGGAACAGGGCGTGGTCGTCAACGAGCAGGACGCGAATCATGGTGTCAGTGTACCTGCCAGGGCCCCCGCGACACGGCAGCTCCCCCCACCATCCCGCCTCCGTGCCCCGCAACGTGACACATCGGTAAGCGCGCCGGGCATAGAATGAGAAGCGTGATTACCTGGTTCGATGCGCTGCTCGTCACCCTCTGGGCCGTGGTGACGGCGCTGGGTGCCCGCCGGGGACTGGCGGGCCTCGCCTGGGGACTGGGGGGAGCCGTGATTTGCCTGCTGGCCAACCTGCTGACCCGCGCCCCCATTCCGGCGGCCCTAATCGCGCTGTTGCTGGCCGTCGCCCTGAGCTTCGCCGTGCGCCGCCTGGTTCCCGACCCCCTGCGGCTGCCGTGGTTTCTGGGCGCAGGTGCGGTGGGCGGCTTCGTGCTGGGGGCCCTGCTCGTCGTCACCCTGACGCTGGGCTTTCCAATCGGCATTCGCATCAGCGCGCAGGGCCGCACTGGCGTGTACCCGTCAACCAGCCTGCCACCCTTCGTATATACCGCCGTCAGCAACTCGGCCCTGCTGCAACGCCTCACCCCGGTATGGCGCTCCAGCCGCGTCCTGCAACTCCTGGTCGTGCCCGATCAGCTGCGCGCAGGGCGCCCTGCGCGCTGATCTCAGGTCACCCCCACCCCTGACGGCGGAACCGCTCCACCTCAGCCCTCAGACTGCGGCACCGGCAGTTCGGGGTGGGGCGGCGAGCCCGCGCGCTGACTGAGCACTGTGGCAGCCACGACGAGCACGCCGCCCAGCGCACCGCGCACCCCCACCCGCTCACCGATCAGCGCAAAACTGAACAGGCTGGCCGTGACGGGTTCCAGCGCGTAAATCAGACTGGCCTCGGCGGCGCTCACCGAGCGCTGGCCTACTGTTTGCATCAGGGTCGTGACGGCAGTGGCGGCCACACCCAGGTACAGCAGCGGTCCCCATGCCTGGGCCGGAGGCCACAGCTTCCCAGGCGCAACCACAGCCGCCCAGAGCCAGGCCAGCGCCGTCACGGCCAGCAACTGCGCAAACGTGAAGCGCAGGGCAGGGTGTGAGGCCGCCGCACGCTCGAGCGCCACGATAAAACCGGCGTAGGTGATGGCGCAGGCGAGGGCCCAGGCGTCCCCTACCACCAACCGGCCCCCCTCCCAGGAAAGCAGCGCCAGTCCCGCGACTGCGAGCGGCAACGCCAACCACAACGCGAGGGGCAGGGGGCGGCGCTGGGCCAGCGCCAACCACACGGGCACGAGGACGACGCTGAGGGCCGTGAAGAACGCGGCGCGGTTGGCCCCGGTGGTTTGCAGGGCAATGGTCTGGGTACCGTAGCCTGCCATCAACCATCCGCCCAGGATCAGGCCGTCGCGCCACAGTGGGCGGGGCGAGATGGGAGCAGTCACCGAACGCTGAAAGGCCAGCAGCGGCAGCAGGGCCAGCGTGGCCACGAGAAAGCGCCAGGCGATCAGCACGCTGGGCGGCAAAAGCGCACCCAGTTCCTTGACCACCGCAAAGGTGCTGCCCCACAGGGCCGTCACCAGGAGGAGCAGCAAGACGCCGCGGGCATGGGGAGACACGGGGGCGATTCTAAGCGTTGTTCCCAAAGAACAAGGGCAGAGGCAGGGGCTTGACGCCCCTGCCTCTGCGAATCTTCCAGGGGTAAGTATCAGCGGATGGTGACCTGGAAGCAGACCCGGACCGTTTCTCCCGCCAACAGCGTCCCGAGGGTCGCCTGCATGGTGGCGTTGTCCAGGCTGGCTCCGTCCGCATCTGCACCCGTGCTGGTCCGGGTCGTATCGGTGCCTCCACGGGAGATTCGAATACCTTGACCAGAAGCGTATGCGCTCAACTGGGCTGTGCCGGTGGTCGCCAGCGGATCGTTCACGCGTAGTTCGGAAGGTCGGCTCCACCAACGTTTTTGGTGTCGATGCAGTATTCCAACACTTCTCCAGGGTAGCCCTGCGCCGAGAGGCCTAACCGAGCTACTCCGCCGTTGGCCCGCGTGTCTGCCGTAACGTTGCGCACCTGCTTGACCACCTGGGTCAGGACCAGGCGGGTGGTCGCACTCGCCGAGTAAAAGCAGAGACAGATCGAAAAACCACCTCCTGGAGCGGGGATCTGGCTTCGTCTCCAAGTGACCGCAAAGATTAGCCTTAAGGAATGGTCTTAAAACTCCCAGGGCTGTTCTCGTTAAGGGGATGGAAGAAATGAAACTCCTGAGCAGGTATCACAAACGGAGGCCGGCATCCGCGCCATGCTGAGCAATACGGAGGTCCCATGGCACGCATCACGCGGTACAGCAAGTTCGAGGGCGAACTCGATCAGCTCGATTCTTCGGAGCTGATGCAGATGATTCAGGAGGCCCTGCTGGGACAGGGGATGAACGACCCATACGATCCCGACCCCAACGCACGCCCCAGCATGGACGACCTCTTCGACGCCATTTTGGAAGCGCTGGCCGAACGCGGCATGATTCCAGAAGAGCAGCTGCTGGAGGCCATGCAGGCCGACGACGTGCGCGACACGCCGCTGGGCCAGCAGATTCAGCGCCTGATGGACAAGTTGCAGCAAGACGGCTTTATCCGCAAGGAATTTGACGATGAGGACGGGCAGGGCGGCCAGGGCCAGAGCGGTGAGGCCAAATTCCAACTCACCGACAAGAGCATCGACTTTCTGGGCTACAAGAGCCTGCGCGACCTGATGGGCGGGCTGGGCCGTTCCAGCGCTGGCGCGCACGACACGCGCGAGTATGCCAGCGGCGTGGAGATGACGGGCGAACTGAAGAACTACGAGTTCGGCGACACCATGAACCTCGACACCACCGCCACCCTGGGCAACGTGCTGGGCAAGGGCTTCGACAACCTGGAAGAGTCGGACCTGGTGATCCGGCAGGCCGAGTACAACTCCTCGGCGGCCACGGTGGTGCTGCTGGACTGCTCGCACTCCATGATCCTGTACGGCGAGGACCGCTTTACCCCTGCCAAGCAGGTGGCGCTCGCGCTGGCGCACCTGATCCGCACCCAGTACCCCGGCGATACGGTCAAGTTCGTGCTGTTTCACGATTCGGCGGAAGAGGTGCCGGTGGGCAAACTCGCTCAGGCACAGATTGGGCCGTACCACACGAATACGGCGGGCGGACTGCGGCTGGCGCAGCAGCTCCTGAAACGCGAGAACAAGGATATGAAGCAGATCGTGATGATTACCGACGGCAAGCCCTCGGCCCTCACCTTGCCCGACGGACGCATCTACAAGAACGCCTATGGCCTGGATCCCTACGTGCTGGGCGCGACACTGCGCGAGGTGGCGAACTGCCGGAGAAGCGGCATCCAGGTCAACACCTTCATGCTCGCGCGTGACCCCGAACTCGTGGGCTTCGTGCGGCGCGTGTCGGAGATGACGAAGGGCAAGGCGTACTTCACCACGCCGCAGAACATCGGGCAATACGTGCTGATGGACTTTGTGACGAACAAGACGAAGCTGGTGAACTAGCAGCCAGTTGCCAGCAAAAGGCGCAGGGTCCATAGCGGACCCTGCGCCTTTTGCTGTTTCTGCTTCTCCTACCCCATCTTCACGAACATCGGTGGCTTCACGCCCACCATCCGCGCCATTACCCAAAGCTGGCCCTTGTGATGGGCCTCGTGTCCGATCAGGGCGTCGAGGAGGGCGGCAATGGGCATTTCACGGCCACCGAAAGCGGTAACGCGGCGGTGCAAATCCTCGTTACTCAGCGAACGCATCACGGCGGCGGCACGTTCGGTAGTGGTGGCGAGGCGCTCACGGGCCGCTTGAAGGTCTGCGCTGGGAGCGACGGGCGTGGGCGGTCCAGCGGGAGTCTCACCGGAGATCATGCCCATGAAGCGCTCGCTGCTGCCCGAGAGGTGGTCCGCCTGGCCGACGAAGGTCATGCCACCCTCCCAAGCGCTGAAGGTGCCCTGATCGTCGGGCAACTGGGCGTACAGGTCCATCAGCGCGCCGCGGTGCATCAGGAAGTTGCGGGCGTGGACTTCGGACTGGGACATGGGCATGGGAACAGGATAGGGGAACGACCTTCCCCAGGCCCTTTAGCGCCGCCTCAGCTCATCTCGGATCTCGGCCAGCAGTTTCTCGGTGGGGCTGGGCTCGGAAGGTGCTGGTTTTTCCTCGCGCGCAAAGCGTTCGGCCACGCGGTTCACAGGGGTGATGACGAAAAAATAGATGATGGTGGCGGTAAGCAGGAAACTGACCAGCGCCGTGAGAAAGGTGCCGTAGTGAAACACGCTGCCCCGAACGCTGAAGGTGAGGCGATCAAAATTGGGAACGCCCCCAAAGATGCCGAGAATGGGCATGACCACACCTTGTGTAAAGGCGGTGACCACGTTGTTGAAGGCCGCCCCGACGATCACGCCCACCGCGAGGTCCACGAGGTTTCCGCGCATCAGGAACTTCCGAAAACCGCTCAGCATGGAGCCAGTGTTCCACGTCTGGCTGTGGGGTCAAAACGGGCCCACGTTGTTGATCCAGCACTTCCTTTAAGGCGCCCCTACCGGTTGACTTGCCCGTCTGTGAGCCACCTCACCCCGGGTGAGCGGGGAAAACGCTTACGCCTGCCCCCGCCCTTCCTTCACGGCGTGAGCGCTCATGCCCCACTGGTGGCCGCTGCTCTGCACGCCCTCAAAGATCACGCGGGCCAGTTCGCCCAGGGTGGAACCGCCCGCCCGCACGTCCATACGGAACTCCTGCCGCAGTTCGGACAGGCTGGTGTCGTCCAACATCAGCTCCGTGCCGTAGCGCAGGGTGGTGGGCGGGACGATCAGGAGGTCTGCCTCGCCTGGCTTGACCGCATGGCGAAAGCAGCGTCCCGTCAGCAGTCCCGCCACTGTCGTCACGCGCCCAAAGGTCTTGTTCTCGACGGCGCGCACCTCGATGTCCAGGCCCTCAATCTCCCGCAGTGGCTCCACGGCGCGGTTCAGCGATTCGGCGAACAGCAGGCCCGTCCCCAGGATGACCTTGCGCGGCAGGGGCAGCGCAGCGGGAAGATTGTCGGGCAGCCCTTCGTTCAGGAAGTCGCGGATCATGCCCACGCCGTTTTCCAGCATGGGGAAGCCCTCGTATTCCTCCTCGGCGGGAAGGGGCTCGCCCGCCAGCAGGTACAGCTCGTCGCTGGGAAAGACGAAGCGGGTTCCGCGTTCAGCCAGGAACTGCCGCCGCCACACATTCAGGCGCTTCAGCGTGTCCTGCGCTTCCTCACGCGAGAAGGTCCGCACGTCGGGCAGATTGGTGCGGTGCCCGGTCAGGCCAATGGGCACCACCGCCGCGCTGATGACGTTGGGACGGCTGCTCAGGTACTCCACCGTGTCGTCCAGATGCTCGCGGTCGTTGCGCCCCGGCACGAGCACGATCTGGGTGTAGAGGTCGATGCTCTCCAGCCGCTCGATCATGCCGCGAATCTGCACTGCCTGGGGGTCTTTGACCTTGAGCTTCCACCACTTCATCAGGTCCTGGCGCAGGTCCTGGTTGGCGGTGTGGACCGAGACGTACAGCGGCGAGAGATTCTCATCCAGAATCCGGTTGATGTCGCCCTCGGTGAGGTTCGTCAGCGTGACGAAAGAGCCGTACAGGAAAGACAGGCGGTAGTCGTCGTCCATGATGTACAGGCTCTTGCGAAAGCCGCGCGGCATCTGGTGGACGTAGCAGAAATCGCACTTGTTGGCGCACTTCTTGATGCCGTCGAACAGCACTTCCTCGAAGTCCAGGCCGGGGTCTTCCCACTCCACGCCGAAGGTAAAGGTGGGAGCACCCGGGTCATAGGCGAGGC
This sequence comes from Deinococcus hopiensis KR-140, assembly GCF_900176165.1. NCBI lineage: Bacteria > Thermotogati > Deinococcota > Deinococci > Deinococcales > Deinococcaceae > Deinococcus > Deinococcus hopiensis. The sequence continues at coordinate 435,000 of NZ_FWWU01000009.1, read as the reverse complement.
GGTGGTGGTCCTGCGCGGTGCCGAGCACGCCGCTGAGGACCGACGGGCGCTCCACCGGGCGGCTGATTTCCAGGGTGGCCCGGCCCTGCGAGAGGTGGTGGCGGTAAGCCAGGACATCGGTCACGACCTCGCCATTCACGCGCAAGAGGAGGTCACCGGGCCGCACGCCCGCGCGCTCGGCAGGGCTGCCCGCCTCCACCGTTTTGATCGGCGCGGGAAACACCTGTTCCTGCGAAAGTTGTTCGGCTGCTGTCACGTCTCTCCCCCTGTACCAGTTCATCCTGGGCGGGACACGTTCGCTCGCGGCCCCGTTCAAACAGGGCAGCTTAACAGGAGGTGAAAGGGGCGGGGTGTGAGCCGTCTTTCCTTCCGTCTTTCAGCGTGAGCGCAGGGTGGGGAGGGCCAGCAGCATCAAGGTGGCCGTCGCAAACAGGGGCAGGGGCAGCAGCAAGGACGAACCGTGGGAGAACAGGTGGCCCGGGTCAACGCCCCCACGGAGATGACCGTAGAGGTGGTTCGCCGTGTGTCAGAGGGGGACGGCCACACCAATAAGCACCAACGGAATGTTCTGCCCCCCGCAAAATGACAATTAAACGGCGGAAAGGAAGCCAGGTGCGAGTAGAAACACGCCTTTCCGGCGGTTCATGGGCGTGGGGCAACGGCGCAGAAGCCCTGGCTTTCGATCGCCAGCGGCCCGGTGAGGCGGTTGAAGAAGTTTTCGGTGGCGACCGCCACCGTAAGTTCCAGAATCTCCCGGTCACTGTAGAAGCTTCTCAACTCAGCGAAGGTCGCGTCATCGACCCGTGCTGTCACGTGGGTCGCCTGCCAGGCGTACTCCAGGGCCGCCCGCTCAGCCGGAGTGAACCCGGGGCGGGTGCGAAACTCCAGCACCCGCCCCAGTTTCTCCAGGTCCAGCTGCCGTTCCTGCGCGACGCGCTTTCCCAGATCAATGCAAAAGGCACATCCGTTGAGCTGGGCAACCAGCTGGGTGGCCAGGGCCTTCGTCTGCGCCGCCAGTTCCGTGCGGGCATTTCCGTATATTCCGGCGATGAAGAGGTAGGGAACGGGATACGCCGGGTGGTGGCCCAGCAACGCCACGGTGGGAAAGGGCTTTCCGAATCGGCGCGACAGCGCGAAATTGAGCAGCGCAGCGAAGCGGGGCAGGCGAGCGGGGGGCGAAATCCGGGGCATGGCAACTCCTTAAGACCCGAGTGTGGCGAGCAGCAGACGTTTGAGATGGGCGCGGCGTTCAGTGAGAAAGGCCGGGACGTCCGTATGCAGTCCCAGGGTCAGACCGAGGGTTCGGCCGTAGACGAGGTGTGCGTAACAGGCCCCCAGCACGGACAGCACAACGTGCCTCACGTCCTCCTCCTGCATGGCGGAGCCTCTGAGGACGTGCTGAACGGCATGCACGGCCGTTTCGACGGCTTGCCCATGGGTGGGCACCTCGTGGATGAGCCCGTTGCCCTGCAACTCCGACCACTGGATCAACCGCAGGAATTCCGGGTGCTGTTCGTGAAAACCGAGCGTGGCGTCCACGAGTGCACCGATCAGGGCTGCCCGGTCTGGCTGCGCGCCCGCCTGCGCAAAAGCGACGGGTACAATCCTGGCCGCCAGCTGGTTTTGCGCTTCCAGTACGGCCTTCCAGAGACCCTCCTTTGAACCGAAGAAGTAGCTGGGGGTAGCGCGGGCGACGCCCGCCGCGTCCGCCACCTGCTGAAGCCCGGTGGCCGCAAAACCTTGCGTGGCGAACAGCTGGGTGGCGGCCTGCAAGATGGCCGAGCGGGTCTGGTTGCCCTCTCGGGGACGCGCCTCTGCTGGGTTCAACAGTCACCTCCTATCTGAACGTTCATTCAGTATCATGGGCAGGAAAAAGACCTTTGTCCCTCCCTGGTGCGGTTAGGGGCACAGGGAGGCGAGCCCTCCCGAGGCCACCTGACGCAGGCTGAACGTCATGTAGGGGGTCAGCTCGGTTTCCTCCGGATTGACCTCTATGACTGTGCCGCCCTCCCGTAAGGTCTCAAAGGCGAGGCCTGCGGCCGGATAAACGGCGCCACTCGTGCCAATGATCAGGGCCACGTCCGCCCGCTGAAAGGCGCCAGTGGCGGCGGCCAGAGCGTCCTCGGGCAGGAATTCACCGAACCAGACGATGTTGGGGCGCATCCGGCCCTGACAGGCGGAGCACGAGGGCGGCGGGGTGAAGGCTCCGGGGGACGGAAGCGGGGCCACCGCGCCGCAAGCCTCGCAGCGGGCGGTGGTGAGGTTGCCGTGCAGTTCCACCAGTCGCCCGCTCCCCGCCCGGGTGTGCAGGCCGTCCACGTTCTGAGTGGCGAGGAGGAAGCCTTCCGCCTTCTCGCGCTCCAGCTGCGCCAGGAGGGTGTGGGCGCGATTGGGCTGCGCCCGCGTCACGTCCGCGTAGCGTCCTGCATACCACTGCCAAACAGTTTCGGGGTCACGGTAATAGGCTTCTGGGCTGGCGAGGTCCTCCGGGCGAAAGCGTGACCAGTGGCCCGACATCGCGTCGCGGAAGGTGGGAATGCCGCTCTCGGCGCTTACGCCCGCGCCGGTCAGGACGGCCACCCGTCGGGCCGAGCGGAGGGCGTCGCGGGCCTGCTGAAGATTCATGGGGGGAGGGTAGCGCGGGGAAGCCCAGACCTGGGCTTTGATCTTGCCCCAGCGGGGGTCTTGTTGCTTGGTCCTAGTGGTACTCCGTTGCGTCTGAAAGTGCTGGCGAAGAACACGGGGGATTCCCACCCTTTCCGTACCGCGCTGACCCCAGAAACACGGGCGCCATCCATCAGGTTCCCGCCAGTCAACGGAGTACCACTATGCATGATTTTGTTGGTCATGCGCGCCCCCTCCCCGGGCGGTGCCAGTCAGCCCTCTCCCCATGAGGGGAGAGGGTCAGAACAGCAGAAACTCGGGCGGCACCCTGTCTGTCAGCCACACGCCGTTCACACTGAGGAAAAAGACGTGTCCGGCCTCTTGCATAGGGCCGCTGCGAACAGTCAGGACCACGGGCTTACCGCGGCGCGCCCCCACATGCCGGGCCGTCATCACGTCCGGCGAGAGGTGGACGTGGTGACGGCCCATGGGTTTGAGGCCTCCTGCGCGAATGGCGTCCAGTGCGCCGGCATGGGTGCCGTGATACAGGACGGTTGGGGGAACCGCAGGCGTGAGGTCCAGTTCCACCGGCACGCTGTGGCCCTGGTTGGCCCGGATGCGCTCGCCTTCCAGCGAAAAGCGCTGCTTGTTGTTCGTTGCCACGACCCGCTCCACCCGTTCATGCGTCACCCCAAGGTGGGCCAGCAGGGGCGCGAGGGGCACCCAGCCGCCCGGTTCCAGGGTCAGGCCCGCCTCGCCCGGTGCGTGGCGCAGGAGGTACGAGAGGCGGTGGGACAGCTGCTTGTCGTTCATGGTCCCAGTCTCCCCCGTCCGGTAGGCGGGAACATCGGCCAGTGTGCGCAGGCGTCCCTCAGAGAAACGGGGTAGGCTGCCTCCCGTGACTACAACGCAGACGGATACGGCCTGGAGCGAACTCAGAGCGCGCTTTCAGGAACTCGCGGACCTCGGCGGCACCCTCTCGCTGATGGGCTGGGACCAGAGCACCTACCTGCCCGCCGGAGCCGCCGCTGGGCGCTCGCGGCAGGTGGCGCTGCTCTCACGCCTGCGCCACGAGCGGGCCACCGATCCCACCTACGGCCACCTGCTGGACAGACTGGAAGGGAGCGCGGACCTCTCCCCCATCCAGGCCCGTATGGTGGCCGTGGCCCGCAAGAAGTTCGAGGAAGCCACGCGCTTTCCCACTGAATTTGTGGCGGCCTGGAGCGGACACGGCGGCGAGAGCTATTCGGCCTGGACCGCGGCGCGGCCCGCCAACGACTTCAGGCGCATGGTGCCCTACCTCGAAAAGTCGCTGGACTTCAGCCTGCAGGCGGCAAGCTACTTCCCCGAATTCGCGGACCCGATGGACTACTTCATCAACGAGTCCGACGAGGGCATGACGGCGGCGCAGGTCAGCGACGTCTTCGCCGCGCTGAGAGTGGCCCTGGTCCCGATGGTGGATGCGGTGACAGGGGCCGAAGCGCCCCGCACAGATTTCTTGGCCCGCACCTATCCCGGCTCCGAACAGCTGAAGTTCGGGGAGGCCGTGATCCGCGACTACGGTTACGACTTCACGCGCGGACGGCAGGACCTGACCCACCACCCCTTCATGACCCGGTTGGGCGGACACGATATCCGCATCACCACGCGGGTGAAGGAGAATGATCCTTCAGAAGCGCTGTACTCCACCCTCCACGAAGCCGGGCACGCGATGTACGAGCAGGGCGTGGCGGAAGAACTGCTGGGCACGCCGCTGGGCGGGGGCGCCAGCGCCGGGGTCCACGAGAGCCAGTCGCGCCTGTGGGAAAACCTGGTGGGCCGCAGCCGCGCGTTCTGGGCCGCCTACTTCGGGAAGTTCCGGGACACCTTCCCCGAGCAACTGGCGGACGTGACCGAAGGCGAGATGCACCGGGCCGTCAACATGGTGGCCCGCTCGCTGATCCGCACCGACGCCGACGAGCTGACCTACAACCTGCACGTGATCACCCGTTACGAACTGGAGCGCGAACTGCTGGCAGGCCGCCTCGCCGTGCGGGACCTGGCCGACGCCTGGCACGCCGCCTACGAGCAGAACCTGGGGATGCGCGCGCCCAGCGACGTGAACGGAGCCTTGCAGGACGTTCACTGGTACTTCGGGAGCATCGGCGGAGCCTTCCAGGGCTATACGCTGGGCAACGTGCTGAGCGCGCAGTTCTACACCGCCGCCGAGGCGGCCAACCCTGGCCTGAGTGGAGACATCGAGCGGGCCGACTTTTCCCGCCTGCATGGCTGGCTGCGCGAGAACGTGTATGCCCACGGGGGCCGCTACACGCCGAACGAACTGGTGCAGCGCGCAACGGGGCAGGCGATGACGGTAGAGCCCTACCTGAAGTATCTGCGCGAGAAGTATGCGGAGCTGTACGGCGTCAAATTCTCCTAGAGCATGGGTCAAAGTGCGGACTTCTTTTAGACCGAGCCCGGCGAGCAAACTTGAATGCCCATGGGGGAAAATGGGGAGCCGTGGGGGCTGCCCTTCCACTCGCGGCGCCATTCGGACGAATGCTTGAGGTCAGGCGCATGCAGAAGAGGGCGGAAGCGCCGGGGTGCACCCCGGCGCTTCCGCCCTCTTCTGCGCGTTACTGGAGCGTGCAGCTCTTGGCCGTGGCCGCCTTTTGCAGTTCTGTCAGGCGGGCATCTACCTTCTCGATAACGTCGCGGTTGTCCATCTCGTTGATGACGGCTCCTGGCCAGAAGAAGATGGCCCAGGCGACGTTTTCCTTGCTAAACCCCTTCTTCTTCTCCGCTTGAGCGCGGACATCCAGGGCCTGACGGTAATCCTGCCGCATCTCCTCACAACTCATCGCCGAGACGGGCTTCTGGGTGGCGGTCGTGTATTTGGGCGCGCACGACGAGAGGCCGAGCAGGGCCACCACGGCCATCATTCCAACTTTCTTCATGTTTCCCTCCAACTCCTCATTTAAAGGCTCGCCGGATAAACGCGCAAGCAGATATGTGCCGCAGGGCAACGCCTATACCTGCCGCAGCAGGTTCACCGTCTCGATCATCGCCAGCGTCGCCTCCGCGCCCGTGTTGCCGACCTTGATTCCCGCACGGTTGAGGGCCTGCTCCACCGAGTCGGTCGTCAGCACGCCGAAGGCCACGGGCCGCCAGTCTGAAGCGGCGTGTTCAGGATGCTGTTGGCCGCGCCGCCTGCCACAAAGTCGTAACGGTCCGTATTGCCCTTGATGACGGTCCCCAGGCAGACCACGGCGTCGTATCGGCCCAACCTGGCCAGCTTCTTCGCCGCCAGCGTCACCTCATATGCGCCGGGAACGCGGTAATGGTCCGATCGCCCGGTCTTGCCGCCATGCTGCGCGGAGGCGCGCCCGGCCCCCCTCCACCAGGCGGTCCGCAGGTGGTTCGAGCGGGTGGAGATCGGTGGCGAGGCCGAAATGGCTGCACGGTTCGGGGGTCACGTAGGCCGCGTACCGCCCTGCGCCCGCTCGCCGGCCTCCCGCAGCGCAAACACTTCCGCGTGTGGTTCGCCTGTCCGGGGGTGAAAGCCTCGTCCCGCCACCTCGTCCCCCAGGTCAGGACGCAACCTACCGGGGGATTGGGGCCGCCTGCCCCAAGCCCCGCGCCGCTTCCGAGAGCGCCAGGGTTATGAAGGCCGCGTCAGCCCGGGTCAAAGGAGCACTTGCCGCCGTATTCGCCGGATTTGGTCTTTCCACGGTTGAGTGCCGCCCGCCGGGGAAGGCGAGTGCGGCATCCTCCTTCTTCCATCCGGACTCCGGAAAGCGCTGGGAGAAGTCGCCTGGCATCCAGGCCGTTGGCCCTCTGCCGCCTGCACTTTGCCCTCTGCTTCCCCTTACCGTCGGCTCCGGAACCGCACCGAATCGGGCCCACGCGCCGTGCGGTTTGCACGGGCTTCACGGGCTGAGGTGCGCGGAGAATCACTCTGCCACCATCACCGCCGGTGTGGAGTCTCACCCCGACCCGAAAGAGGTTGACCCCAGTCCCCAAAAAGAGGGGGCCAGGGCCGATGGTCGCGTCGCGACAGCTTCAAACTGTAGGCGGGCTTGCCCCACTCAGGGTTTCGTATAGAGGGGCTTGAAGCTGAACACCGCCGGGTCTGCTGGGTCCACCATCACCTCCACCGCACCCACGTCGTCCTTGCCCATAACCTGAAGGCAGGTCGCGTTGCGCAGACCAGGGCGACGCTGACCGGGGGAAGTGATCGCCCCAACCTCGGTCACCGGGCGGTTGATGAACAGCATGTGCGGTCCACGCCTGGTTGGCAGCGTTACAGGCAAAGAACTCGGCCGTGCTGGCGCGCTCCACGCCGTTGTTGCTGCCAAGGATATGCAGGGTGGTGAACTCCACACCTTCCTTTGCACCCGCGCGCGTTCTCGATGAACGCGGGCCGTTGGGCGAGGGGCATGGGCTTTTGCCCGAAGCTGCCGCTCTGCGCAAAAAACATCGCCCGTACCCGCGCCAGCCGTTCCAGCAGACCAAACTTGCCCGCCTTCCCGCGGTGGCAGTCGGTCCACCCGTTGTCGCCGTGGGTGTAGACGGGCGGTCCGGCGAACACCGCAAATTCCGTCCGCACTGTGGCGAAGTTCTCGTCCGTGCAGGGCGCGGAGCCGCTCTTGATCTCGCCCACGTGGATGATGAAGGCGGGCTTCATGGCGCTGATGATGCCGGTGAGGGCGTCGTCAGCGGGCAACGTGGAGGGGTGTTGCCCAGCGCCACGAAGGTCAAGGGCGCGGCCTGCACGTGGCCAGAAGCAGCGCAGCGAGGGGAGCGCCTCACTTGCGCCCCACACCCTCGGCAAGATTGAGCGGCGCATCGAGTTTGAGCCACAGGAATTCCGTGTGGTCCTTCACGTCTGCGCCCCGCCCACCCGTGCCGGGGTAGTTGTTGTCGTTGGCGACGAGGATGGTATTGGCGTCCAGCACCAGGACGTTCTCGATGGTCACGTAGGGGAAGGTGAAGGTCCCGCTCCGGGTGCTCGGCGCGAGGCCCTGGGGATCTTTGACATTCATCAGGTCCACCACAAGCGTCTTTTTAAGGGTGCCGTCGGCGTTCTTCTCACTGGTACTGACCTTGTAGACGCGCTTGAACTTGGCCGTGTCCCCGCTGCCGTTGTCGCGTTCCAAGACGAGGTATTCCGTGGCATTCACGGGCGTCAAGTCCCCGATGGCGTTGCCGGCGTCCTCCAAGGTGTAGCGTCCGGCGAGCGTCCATGTGCGGGAGGCGAGGTCAAAGGCGTGGAGGCGGAGCTGCCCGGCCACGTCGCCCGTCACGGTCTTTTCGAGCAGGGCGTACAGGGTCTTGCCGCTGGGGCTGAGGGCCACGCCCTCGAAGCCGCCGCTGCCGCCCAGGTTCGCCGCGCTGCTGCTCGTGCCCGTGGCGAAGGCGGGGTTCTGGGGGCTACGAACCTCGGGGGCCGTGTAGGCGCGCACCACGTTCGCGCCCGTGGCGGGGAAATCGGTGAAGAAGCCGTCCACGCCTGCGCGCAGGGCCTGGCGCATCTCGGCCTCGGGGTCATTGGCGTAGGCGGGAAGCAGGTAGGTTGCCTCGTTGCGAAAGGTCCAGGGATGCACCATCAGTCCGGCGGCGTGGGCGCGGGCCACGAAATCGGTGGTCTCGCCCTGGTCGGTGATGATCCAGCGCTTGTACGCTCCTACACCGGAAGCATAGGCGGCAATGTCCTTCAGCGCGGCGTCTGTGGTCAGGGCGCCGTACTTGCGGGTGTCCCCCTGGGCCGTCCAGTCATAGGGGGCCTCGTCGGGGCTGCTCACAAGCTGCACGAGGGGCAGGCTCACGCCCGCTTTCGGCATGATGCTCGCCTTCAGGTCCTTGAGGTTGGCAGTTTCAAAGGACTGGATAAACACGCGGTCGGGATTGGTGAAGCCTTCCTTCTTCAGCGTATCGATCAGGAGCTGCGAGGTGTTCACGCCCATCTGCCGAAAGTAAGTCGGGTGCTTGGTCTCGGGGTAGATGCCCACTTTGCGCCCAGTTTTCGCCTCCACGTCCTTGACGAGGGCGATCACCTCAGCGAGAGTGGGCACCTCGAATTTACCGTCGTAGTTCTTGCCACGCAGGGCGGGGAGACGCTCAACGGCCCGCAACGTCTTGAGTTCCGCCAGCGTGAAGTCCTCGACGAAGTAGCCGCGCACATCTACGCCGTCGAGCTTTTTCGTGGTCAGGCGGTCCTTGAACTCGGGGCGGGTGGCAACATCAGTGGTGGCCTCCAGCACCTTGCCGTCCTTGTCCACACTCGCCATCACGGGCTCGTGACGGGCCACGAGGACGCCGTCCTTGGTCACCACGAGGTCGGGTTCCACAAAGTCGGCCCCACCCTCGATGGCCATCCGGTAGGACTCCAGGGTGTGCTCGGGGCGGGTGCCGCTGCTGCCACGGTGGCCGACCACGATGGGAGCCTGACCCTTCAAGGTGGGCAGCCCGACGAGGTTGGGCGTGGCGATGGGCGCGTCGAGCAGTTTCCCGTCTGCCGAGAAGTGCAGCAGGTACGGCCCGAACTCGTCGCCCACCCACAGGGTGCCGTCAGGGGCAACGACGAAGCCCTCGACATCGAAATCCGCGCCGGTGAGCAGGCGGTCCGCGCTCGCCCCGTTCACGATCAGCCAGGGCACCTTGCGGTCCGGGTCACGCAGCTGGATAAAGTTCCCCACCTTGACCTCGCCTTTGCCCGTGGGGCCGTTCTTGGCGGTCAGGTTGAGGCGGTACATCCGCAGCAGGAAGTCGGCGCTGTTGGCCTTTGCGCCATACCCGTTGTCGCTCAGGAAGACGTAACTGCCGTCCTTCGCCGCCTGCACGCCCGAAAAACCCTGCACGGGTTGGCTGGGAAAGCGGGCCGCGCCGCGCACGCCCTGACCGTTGTAGGCACCGCTGGCGGGACCCGCCGCGAAAGTGTCGGCGGGAAGTTCCGCGTAGCCCACCAGCGTGGCGGCGAGCGCAGGTGAAAGGCCCAGGGCGAGCAGGGCCGTCAAACGGACGAAGCAAGTCTTCACATTTCTCAATGTGAGCGCGGCACGTCAGGCGACGGTTGGCGGAAGTTCAGGTGAGGGTCAGGTGGTGGCGGCCCCGATAGGCGTGGGTGTCAGCTCCCGCTTACGTGGGCCACAATCAGCCGCAGCGTGGCGTCGAGGGCGTCGGTGTGGGTGCGTTCGTAGGCGTGGCTGGCGTCCACACCGGGGCCGATCAGGGCCACCGGGTAGTCGCCGCCCGCCCGCCAGGCTGCCGTGCCGTCGGAGGCATAGTAGGGGTAGAGGTCCACCTTAAGCTCCAGCCCCGCTCGCCGCGCCGACCCGCGCAGGCGGTTACCCAGCGCGTGGTCATACGGCCCCCCGCTGTCGGCCACGCACAGGGTGACGTGGTGCTCGCTGCTCGTCTGACCGTGGCCCACTGCCGCCATGTCCACCGCGATGAGCTCGTCGGTGTGCGGAGGAATGCCGGTGGCCGCGCCGTGGCCCACCTCCTCGTAGGTGGTGACGTGAAAGGCGACGGTCCGCGCGGGGGGGGTTTGAAGCAACAGGTGCGTGACGCCCAGAAACACCGCGACGGCGGCCTTGTTGTCGAGGTGGCGGCTCTTGAGGTAGCCCGCGTCGGTCAGTTCGGCACGCGGGTCGAAGGAGATGAAGTCGCCCACCTCGATTCCGAGGGCCCGCGTCTCCTCGGCACTTTGCGTGCGGGCATCGAGCCGGATCTCCATCACGGCCTGTTCGCGCTTCAGTTCGCGTAGGGCCGGGCCATGGACATGGGTGCTCTGGTGGGTGTTCACCACCGTACCGGTTACCACTCCGCCCGCCTGCGTGTGGACCTGCGCGTACTCGCCCTCCACGGTGGCCCAGTCGTAGCCGCCCAGCATGGCGAGGCGCAACCGCCCGGATGGTTTGATCTCCTTGACCATCGCGCCCAGCGTATCCACGTGACCGCTGAAGGCGACGTGCCCCTCACCGGTTCCCGGAACCTCCCAGGTCAGCGCGCCCTTCTTGGTGCGGTGGCTGCTCACCCCCAGGGCGTCCAGTTCGCGCTCGATCAACCTCACGGCGGCCTCGGTAAAACCCGTGGGGCTCGGCGTACGCAGCAGGCGCAGCAGCACGTCCAGGGTAAAGGCCAGATCGGAGAGGGACGTGGACCCAGCGGAATCGGAAGGGGTGGGCGTGGCGGACATGCGGGCATGATACCGGCCTCTCCCGCATGGCTCTTGACCCTGCCCCAGGGGCAGCCCCCACACTGCCCTTACCTATAGGGATCAGCCTCCGGAGGTGCCGACATGACGAATACGGACACCGGCCTCACCCAGACGGGCCTCACCATCGGCGCGTTCGCACGGGCCTCACGCCTGAGCCTCAAGGCCCTGCGGCTGTACGGCGAGCTCGGGCTCCTGTGCCCCGCGTGGGTGGACCCCGCCACGGGCTACCGCTTCTACCGTCCAGAGCAGCTGGGCACCGCGCGGCTCATCGGCCTGCTGCGCCAGCTGGACCTGCCCCTCTCGGAAATCCAGACGTTGCTGGACGCGCCCGCTTTTACCCGTCCCGCCCGCTTGAACGAGCTGTGGGGCCGTACCGAGCGTGAACATGGGCAGCGCCGGGCGCTGGCGCAGTACCTCATTGAAACCCTGCAAGGAGAGAACACCATGACCCAGCAGTTCCAGGTTCAGGAACGCTTCGTGCCCGCCGTGCGGGTGGTGACCCTGACCCAGCGCGTCTATGTGGCCAGGTTAAGCGACTACATCGGCGAGGCGGGCAGCCGGTTGGCCGAGCTGGCGGGCGAGCAGGCATCGGGCCCAGCCTTCGTCCTGTACCACGGCCAAGTCAACGCCGACAGCGACGGCCCGGTGGAGGTCTGTCTGCCCGTCTTGGGCGCGCTGACCGTGCCGGAAGACGTCACGGTGCGCGAGGAACCTGCCCACGCCGAAGCATTCGTGGCCCTGACCCGCGCGCAGTTCGAGTTCCCGGGTATCTTGCGGGCCTACGACGCCACGAATGCCTACGCGAGGGAACATGGCGAGTGCGGTCTGCTGTCCCCCCGTGAGATCTATCCCGTGGCCTGGGAAGGGCTGGAGGCAGACGACTTCGCCGGAGAGGTGGCCTGGCCGTTCGTGCCCCAGAGGGAAGAAAGGGGCGCGGCGAAGTGAACGCCTTCGCCGCGCACACCCCCTACACCGCGCCGGGCAAATACGCGGCCCTGCTGCGCGCCCTGCCCGCTGACCCACGGGCGGCGGCGGCATGCTGGCGCGGATTGACGGCCCACTACCGCGCCACCCCGGACCTTCCCGCTGGCCGGGAGGAGGACAAGCAGGCGCGGTGGGTGGCCGACATCCTGGCCTGCCTGCTTCACCGCAGCGGGCAGCCGCTCACGCAACCCCGGACCCCCTCCGAGCGCTTCGCCGGTTGCTGCCGGGACGACGCCCTGCTGCTCGTGGCAGGTCTGCGCGAACGTGGCGTTCCCGCACGCCTCCGCATCGGCTGGGCCCCGTACCTCAACCCGGACTTCGTGCATGACCATGTGGTGGCCGAGTGGTATGGGGGCACGCACTGGGTGCGGGGAGACCCGGAAATGGACCCCACCCGCTTTCCCTTCGACACCATGGACCTGCCGCCAGGCACCTTCCAGACGGCGGGCGAGGCGTGGTTAACCTTCCGCACCGGGACCCTCAGTCCCACCCGGTATGGCGTGGCCCCCGGGCTGTTTGGTGGTCCCACCATGCTGCGCGACTACGTGATACGCGAACTCGCCGCCCTGACCGGACACGAACTGCTGCTGTGGGACAGCTGGGGCCTGATGCACGTGCGTTTCGAAGAGTTGAGCGAGGCGCAACTCGCCCTGCTGGACGGGGTGGCGCAGGCCTGCGGGACGGAGGACGCCCTGACCTGGCAGCGACTGGCAGCGCACCCGGACCTGCGGGTGCCAGACGAGGTGGACACCTACGACTTTGAGGGTGGTGCGCGGCGGACCCCACTGCGGCGCTAATCTGCCTCCATGGGCCTCGCACAGACGCTGGGGATGCAGGTGCTGGACGCCTCACCCGAATCTACCCGCGTTCGCCTCCGGGTTACGGAAGCCGGACTGAACGTGCACGGCACTGCCCACGGTGGCCTGCTGTTCAGCCTGGCGGATGAGGCGTTCGCCATCATCAGCAACCTGAAAGCCCAGGCGGTGGCCGTCGAAACGCACCTCAGCTTCTTTCGGCCCGCCCGCCCGGGCGACGAACTCGTGGCCGTTGCCACGCCCGAGCGGGTGGGCCGCACCCTGGCGACGTACCGGGTGGAAGTCCGCCGGGGCGAGGAGGGTGAGGTACTCGCCCTCTTTCTGGGCACGGTGTCACGGCGAGCGGGGGTGAGTTGACCCCATCCAGCTTCATTTCCGCTCAGGCGCAGCGGCGGGCGCTCCACCAGAAGCCTGACAGCGCGGGGCCCTCTGCCAACAGGTACGTCCCGGCGTCCACGTTGATGACGGCGCGCTCCGTTGCAGCGAGAGCAGCCGCACTGTGCCGAACGCGGCGAAGGGCAGGCCCGCCGCGCCCCTCAGCACGGGCCACAGCGCCGGGAACGCCAGCGGGGCATTGGAGATGGGCACGGGCAGCGTCCCAGTTCCGCCTCCCCGACGCGCTTCCACCAATGAGCCCCTCAAGGGTAGAGAAAAAGCCCTGGCCGTGGCCCACAAGGGCCACCGCCGGAAAGACCACCTGCATCGGCGCACTCCCCCGCACCACCTTCAGCCCAGCCTGCCACTCGCCCGTGAGCCTGCGCCTCTCCCCTCTTCGCCCCGAAGGCGGACGGCGGACCGCGCCCACACAGCACCAGGGCCGCTCCCAGGTACGTCACAGCGCCGAACGTGGCCACGACCGCCAATCCGCCCCAGGCCAGGAGCACGCCGCCCAGCGTGGGCTCCGGCAGGCGGGCGAGATCGCCGTTCATGGCATTGAGGCTCTTCGCCTCGCCCAGCCGTTCCTCCGGCACCTACGTCGGCAGCAGCGCGTGCTCGGCAGGTCCCGGAAATTGCTCCACCGAGGCGTGAGGCGTGGAGGCGAGCAGCGTCAGGGCCAGATTGGGACCGCAGGAAGTGTGGCGAACAGGGCTCCGTTGCCCACCCGCGAGATCAGGCCTGCCCACCAGACCCGCATCAAGGGGACATCTCGCCACAGGGAAACCGCCGCCAAACTCGTCCTGTCCGCACGGTGGCGCGTACCCTACTTCAAATGGCGTCCCCAGATTCAGGTGGCCTCCACCGCGTGACCGGTCGCCGGCAGGCGCACCTGCGGGTGCTATGGAGGGCGGGGGATCAGGGTCTACCGCTCGGTTCACGGCGCCTCCCTCGTGCCGTTCGGAGTCGCGCCCTACGCCACACTCGCCGAAGTGGAGGTGCAGGCGCGGCCCCCCTTTGCCCACCTCATCGCAGCCTATGCCCGCATACTGGGGCAAAACGGGCTGTACGGACACAAGCTTTTCCGTGCCGACAACGGGGTGGTATGCGCCGCGGACCGCGGCCGACGTGAGCCCCAGGGCCTGCCCAGCCTCTTCTCGGAGACGACCGCCCACCTGCGCGCCTTTGCCTGCGCTGGAGACGGGGCTGCCGGACCACCGTGAGGCCACGGACCCTTTTTTTCTGATGCTGGCCTTTCTACGCCGGAGGTGCAGCTAAGGCGACGTCAGCCCCGACTTGTTCCCCGTCTCTTCATGCTGTATTATGTTATTTACATAAGGAGGCGAGGACATGCTGCATATCGAATTCATCACCGATCTGGGCGCGCGGGTCACCGTAGACGTGGAAAGTGCCGACAAGTTGCTGGACGTTCAGCGCCACTACGGGCGGCTGGGCTGGACGAGCGGCGAGGTGCCCCTGGGCGGCTACCAGTTTCCGCTTGACAACGAGCCCGATTTCGACTGGACCCTTATCGGCGCGCGTAAGTGGACCAACCCCGAAGGCGAGGAAATGGTCTTGCACAAGGGCCACGCCTACCGCCGCCGCGAGCTGGAAGCGGTGGACAGCCGCAAGATGAAGCTTCCGGCCGCCGTGAAGTACAGCCGTGGCGCGAAGAATACGGACCCCGAGCACGTGCGCGAGAAGGCGGACGGCGAGTTCGAGTACGTCACCCTCGCCATTTTCCGGGGCGGCAAGCGCCAGGAGCGCTTCGCCACACCTGGCGGCCCCCGCATGGCGGGTCCAGCCACGGCTCCTGCCCGTCCCAGTCCCGCCCGGTCCCAGCCTGCAGTTCGCCCCGCAGCGGTGGCCGTCGCAGACGAGGAAACTCCCTTCTAGTTCGAATAAGGATTCGGGTTGGTCCGTTATTTCATAACGGACCAACCCAGTGGAGCGGGCAGGAAAAACGGTGACACAGAGGCGCGGAAACACCGAAGCGCAGGGGATGGAACGGATGATCCGGAAACCGTATCAGTCCGCCGCGGTTGGTATTCGGATCAACCGCGGCGGAGGTGCACAACTGCGCAGCAGGTCGAGAAGCGGAGAAAGCGCGTCGCGCCGGGAGAGCGTGGGGAGCACCAGGGTTACCCCAGCTCTTCACGCTCCCCCTTTTTGCCCCCCTGTTCTTCCAGCACGCCCCGCACGTTGGCAGGCCGCCAGCCTCCCGGCTTGAGCTGCTTGCCGTCAGCGCGCCTTGGGCCGCCGAGCTTGCTCATGTTGGCGCGGTGAACCTCGGCAAAGACGGCATCGGCGTCGATGCCCAGCCCGTCCAGCGCTCCGTAGGTCACGTACAGCAGGTCCGCGAGTTCGTGGGCCAGCGGGGCGAGGTCGGCGGGGGGCACGGCCTCACCCGCCCGCAGCCGGATTTCGAGGGCGGTCCACTCCTCCTCCACCTCGGCCACCTCCTCACGAATCAGGGTACGGCGGAGCGTGAGCAGCGCGATGTCTGGCGGTGTGGGCCGCTGCGGCAGGGGGAGGTCCAGGGCGCGGTGAAACTCGCGCAGGCGGACGGCGTTGGTGGGCGCGGGCGTCACGCCCCGATGCTAGGGCAAAACGAAGAGGGGAGCCTTTGGGGGCTCCCTCGTCTGCTTTGGGGTGCGGGTGGCAGGAATCGAACCCACCGGCAGCCTACTTCCGGCCCGCTCGCGCGCCCGTTGGTGTGGAGGTGGGCGTCTCCCTCCAGCCCTGCGGTTTCCCGCTGAGCCAGGGCGAAGTATGCCGCGCCCATGTCAGCGCTTCGTGTGCCACTCGGCCAGGCAGCCTTAAGACAACTGGCTTACATCAATATTCACAGAGCGGCGCTCCAGACGCTCCTCATCCTGTGTGGAACGACATATTCTTGCAGGGCTGAGGCATATCCTCGTTCTGGCCCTACGCTGGACGGGATGAACGTCAATATTTTGGGCATTCCGATGGATCTCGGCGCGGGTCGCCGGGGCGTGGACATGGGCGCGTCAGCGCTGAGAAACGCACACCTGGCGCGAACCTTACGCGAACTGGGCCATACGGTCCGCGATCTGGGCGACGTGGACGTGGCCCTGCCCGAAACGCTGGACAAGCACGCTTCGGCAGGACTGGTGTTTCTGGAGCCCATTCTGGACGCCTGCCGCGCCGCCTCCGAACGGCTACAGCACCTCCCCGAGGACGTATTCCCCATCACGCTGGGTGGGGACCACTCGGTGAGCATGGGCACAGTGACGGGCAACGCCCTACGCGGCGGCGCGGCCCAGCGCACCGGCCTGATCTGGGTGGACGCCCACACCGATTACAACACGCCTGAAACCAGCCCCAGCGGCAACATCCACGGAATGCCCGTGGCGCACCTCACGGGCCGAGGTGACGCGCACCTCATGGGCCTGGGCGGCGGTTGGACGCTGCGCCCGGAAGACGTGGTGATGATCGGCATCCGCAGCGTGGACGCCCGCGAGCGCGAGTTGCTGCGCGACGCCGGCATCAAGGCCTACACCATGAAGGACGTGGACCAGCTCGGCATCACCCGCATCACCGAGGAAGCCCTGGAGCGGCTCAGTGACGTAACGCGCCTGCACGTCTCCTTCGACGCGGATGCCCTTGATCCCACCGTCGCGCCCGGCGTGGGCACCCCCGTGGCCGGCGGACTGACGTACCGCGAGGGCCACCTGCTGATGGAACTGCTCTCCGAATCGGGCCGCGTGACCAGCCTCGACATCGTGGAGGTCAACCCCGTGCTCGACACCCGCAACCAGACCGCCGAGGTGATGGTGGGCATGGCGGCGAGCCTGTTGGGGCAACGCATCCTCTAGTGGGAAGGTCAAACTGCCTGACCTTCTACCGTCTGGCCGTTGGAGCGGGGTCTTTCGGTGGTCAGACGCGCCAGTGCCTGCACCTCCGGATTGCAACTTGACGCGGAGTCCCGGCCACCCGCGGGGCGCACAATAGGCGCACACATGAACGCGAATCCGCGCCGCGCCTCGGCCTTGCGCCCGTCGGTATTTCTGGCCGTTTCCTTTCTCCTCTCCTCCGGGCCGTTTGCGCCCGCAACGCTCGCGCAAAGCTCTTCAGACCCCTCACCTGCCCAGGCGGCCTTCAACGAGGTCAATGAACTGCTGCAGGGCGAATACGGTGGCCTGTCAAAGGTGGACCGCACAGCCCTGACGCGCGAGTACCAGGCCAAACTGGACGCCGCGTGTGAGGCCGTCTCCGCTCCCTGTCCTGTTGACAAGGCCTACCCGGTGCTGGAAGCCGAGGTGAACGCCCTGGGCGACGAGCACAGCTTTTTCCAGACGCCCGAGGACTTCCAGGACTTTATGGCGAGCGCCACGGGCGGCAACCGCCGGCAGTTTGGCGTGAAGCTCGCGCGCCTGGACGGCGAGAACCGGGTGGTGCTGGAAGTGGTGCCGCAAAGTTCCGCCGAGGAGGCGGGATTGCAGCGCGGCGACTTGCTGGTGCGGCTGGACGACAAGCCCTACACCTATGACGCCCTGCGTGCCGCCCGTCTGGATGGGCGCAGCATCACGCTGAGCGTGGAGCGGCAGGGCCAGCCCCTGACCCTGACCCTGGCTTCTCGCGAGAGCAGCACCCGGGACCTGCCCCGGCTGAGCTTTACCGGCGCGGCGAACAACGTGGCCGTGCTGCGCATTCCTACCTTCCTGGCGGGCGGCGGCGTGGCCCAGCGCGTGCATGACCTGGTGGGCGAGGCGCGGCGGCGTGGGACGCAGGGCCTCATCGTGGATCTGCGCGGCAACACGGGCGGCAGCCTCAGCGAGTGCGACAGCTCGGTCAGCGCCTTTGTGCCCACCTTTACCCGGATGGCGCGCGGGCCCGAGGGCAACAGCCGCACGCTGGTCAGCCGGGGCGCGCGGATGGAAGACGGCCACAACGCCGGGGGCGTCCGCAATCCACAGCTGTGGACGGGTCCCGTGGACGTGCTGGTGGACGAGGGCAGCGCGTCTTGCTCGGAATTCTTCGCGTATGAGATCCAGTATGCCGGACGCGGCCCCATCATCGGACAGGCGACGGCAGGTGTGGGCAACACGGCCACCCGCGTTTTCCCCGTGGGTGAGGACGCCGCGCTGCAACTCACGATCCTGAACTACGCCAAGCCCGACGGCCAGCCCTACCCGGTGCGCGTGACGCCCGATCGTCTGCGCGCCCAGACCGAAGACGATATCCGCGCCCTGACGCGGGGTCAAGACCCGCTCCTGGCGCTGGGCGTGGAGGCGCTGACGACGGCACCCACGATTGCGCAGGACCGGGTGAGGCCGTAGGGGGGGCCAACCGCCAGCGGAAGGGGCCAGCCACGCAGTTGCGGCTGGCCCCTTCTGCTGGCAATCACTTCTCGCGGATGCTCCAGCCCTGGGCGCGGACGGCGGCGATCAGGCGCTCCATCACGGGATCGACTTCGGCGTCGGTCAGGGTGCGCTGCCCCCGGAAGACCAGTCGAACCGCGAGGCTGCGCTGGCCCTCGGGAATGGGCGTGCCGACGTACACATCGAAGGGTTCCACGCTTTCGAGCAACTCGCCCGCCTCCCGCTTGAGCAGGGCGGCCACCTCGCCGTAGCTCACGGTCTGGGGCGCGATAACGGCCAGGTCACGCCATGCGGCGGGGGCACGGCTGGGATCGCGGAAGGCCCAGTCACGGCCGGGCAGGGGCAGCGCCGCTTCCAGCAGCAACGTCTCGCCCTTCAGGCCCACCATCTGGGCGATTTCGGGGTGGAGGGCTCCCAACCAGCCGGCAGACTGCCCATTCCACACCACCTCGCCCGCGACACCGGGGTGGAGGGCTGGAGGCACCGACTCGCCGCGTACCTGCCGCACCTCCAGGCTGGCGCCCAGGCCGGCCGCCAGCGATTCCAGCAGGCCCTTGAACACCCCGAAGGACCCGGCCACACCCGGGGCGTGTGTGTTCGGCGCGAGGGGACCGCGCATCAGTAAGCCCAGCCGCTCGGTCTCCCCGGCCGCCGGGAAGATGCGCCCGACCTCGAAAATCAGCACGCGTTCACCCTTTGGGTGGGCCGCCGCCGCCTTGAGCAGGCTGGGATAGAGGGCCGTCCGCAGCCCTGTCCTGTCCGAGGTCAGCGGGTTTTGCAGCCGCACGCCGGGGCGCTCGGTGCGCGTCTTCTCGGCCTCCTCGTCGCTGGTGAAGGTGTAGGTCACGACTTCCTGGAAGCCCAGGCCGGTCAGGGCGCGGCGCAGATTCGCGCGGGCCACACTCTCTTTTTCGGCCCCGATGTTGCTCTCGTGGACGCGCAGGGTGGGCAGCGTCTCGGGAAGGTGGGCGTAGCCGTGCAGGCGGGCCACTTCCTCGGCGAGGTCCTGCCAGACCGCCATATCCACCCGCCAGGAGGGCGGCGTCACGGTGAGGCGGTCCTCCGCCCGCTTTACCTGGCAGCCCAGGCGGGTGAGGATGTCCGCCATCTCTTCCGTTGCCACATCCATGCCCAGCAGGGCGCGAATCTGCTCGCCGGTGGCCTCCAGGACGCCGGGCACCTCGGGCTCGCCCACCACCGTGGCTCCGGGGTGGGGTTGGCCGCCGCCATGCTGTGCGAGGAGGCCCACCAGCCGGTCCGCCGCACGGGGGGCAAGCAGGGGATCCACGCCGCGCTCGTAGCGGTACACGGCGTCGGTCTTGAGGCCGAGGCGGGTGCTCGTACGGCGCAGCAGGACGGGATCAAAGTGGGCGGACTCGATGACCACGTCCCGCGTGTCCGCCTGGACGTGCCCGTGATCCCCGCCCACGATGCCCGCGATGCCCAGGGTGTCGTCGCCGGGTTGCGCCTCGCCCATCGACGCGAATGCCTCGGCCACGCTGGGGATCGCCACCTCGCGCCCATCGCGGATCAGGAGGTCCTCGGGGCCGACGGCGTGCGCGTTGCCCAGCAGGTCGCGCACCACCTCGCCCTGCCGCAGGCCGAACGACACCACGATCTTGTCGCCCCGCACGGTGCGGCGGTCGTACAGCGCGGTGGGCTGACCGAGTTCCAGCATCACGTAGTTGCTGGTGTCCACGATCAGGTTGATGGGCCGCATCCCCGCCAGGGTGATCCGGCGCTGCATCCACAGGGGCGCGGGGCCGTTCTGGAGCCCGCCCACCGTCCGGGCGACGAAGTGGTCACACCCGGTCCGCACCTTGCGCGAGGGGTCACGCTCGATGACGATGCCCTTGGGCGGCAGCGCCACGCGAATTTCTCCCTCACCGCTCGAAGTGGGTCCGGCAGGCGGTGGCTCGAGGTCCAGCTTCAAGAAGGCCGCGAGGTCCCGCGCGAGGCCCAGGGCGCTCAGCACGTCGGCACGGTTGGGCGTGACCTCCACGTCCAGCACGCTGTCTGCAGCCCACAGGTCCTTCATCGGAGTTCCGGGCTGCGCGGTCCCCACCGGGAACAGCATCAGCCCCGCGCTGCTCTCACCGATGCCGAGTTCCTTGGCGCTGGCGGCCATGCCCCAGGACTCCACCCCTTGCAGGGCCCGCACGCCGTATTCCACGTCGCCCAGCCTGGTGCCTGGCGCGACCAACGCCACCACCGTGCCAGGAAGCAGACCGACAGCGTTGGACGCCCCGCTGGCGATGGTCCTTTCACCGTGCGGGCCTACATCCAGCGTCAATTTCGTGAGCTGCGTGCCGGGCATGGCCTCGGCAGCCCTAACGGTGGCGAGCAGCACGCCCTCAGCGGGAGCGGGCACTTCCTCCACGCCTTCCAGCGGCAGGCCGAGGCTGGCGAGGATGGGTTCGAGTTGGGAGACGGGGGGGAGTTGGGGGATGAGTTCTTTGAGCCAGGAGTAGGGGAGTTTCATGGGGGAACCTCGGATGAGCAAGACGTTGGAATGTACGCCCCTCACCCCGGCCCTCTCCGCCGCGCGGCTCTATGAGTCCCACGAGGAGAGGGAGGAAAGCGCTTCAGCTTCTGGACTTGACGGTGAAAGGGCTTAAATCAGGAGGAAGGGGGAGATAAGCCCCTCCCCACTCACCCCAACTCCCCCCGGAACTGGCCCAGCACCCTCGGGTCGTTGGCGTAGAAGTAGCGGATGTCGGGAATGCCGTACTTCAGCATGGCGATGCGCTCGGGTCCCAGGCCGAAGGCAAAGCCCGCCTTGCCCCCGTACACGCGCGGCTTACCCTGCACCTCGCGCAGGTCGTCCACGGCTTTAAAGACGTTGGGGTGGATCATGCCGCACCCCCCCAGCTCCAGCCACTTGCTCTCGCCCCGGGGATTGTCCCACCACACGGCGAAGTCGGCCCCCGGCTCCACGAAGGGGTAGTAGCTGGGCTGAAAGCGGACTTTCGCGGAGGGACCGTACAGCCCGCGCGCCATCTCCGCGATGGTGCCCTTGAGGTCCGCCATGCTGACCCCGTCGCCCACCACCAGCCCTTCGAGCTGGTGAAACATCGCCTCGTGGGTGGCGTCTGTGGCCTCGTAGCGGTAGACCTTGCCGCGCACCACCACCTTCATGGGCGGCTCGTGGTCCACCATATAGCGGATTTGCATCGGGGAGGTATGCGTCCGCAGCAACCGGCCATCTTCCAGCCAGAAGGTGTCTTGCAGGTCCCGGGCGGGGTGATACCACGGCACGTTCAGCGCCTCGAAGTTGTGGTGCTCGTCCTCGACTTCAGGCCCCTCCACGACCACGTAGCCCATCCGCTCGTAAATCCCGATCAGGTCCTCGTACACCCGGTTGATGGGATGCAGGCCGCCCGAGGGCAGTGGGAGGCCGGGCAGCGTCACATCGACGGCCTCACTGGCGAGTTTGGCGTCCAGCGCCGCCCGCTTGAGTACCGCCTCGCGCCCTTGCAGGGCCGCATCGATGGCCTGGCGAACGGCGTTGATCTCTGCACCCCGGCGCTTGCGCTCCTCGGGGGGCAACTTGCCAAGCGTGCCGAGCTCTTTGGTGACGAGGCCGCTTTTGCCCACATAGCGGGTCTTGACGGCCTGAAGGGTTTCGAGGTCCGGTGCGGACTGGATGGCTTGCAGAGCTTCTTCTCTCATGGGTGCTCCTGAAACGAAACGGGAAGGGAAAAAGAAAACCCCCGCCACTCGTCATGGCGGGGTATCGCGCTCGGCCTGAACTCTTGAGCTGGGCTCAGGCGGGCGTGCCCCAAAAGCCGTTAAACGGCGAAAGTAGACCGGCCCGGGGAGTCATGCGGTCAGGGTAACGGGCGGGGGCGCGGGGGTCAAGGCGGCGGGATGGCGGAGCCGGGCGAGGGTGACCCCGGCGCTGCCCCTCACCATCACCTGCCCATCACACCTCGGCTGGCAGGGTAGGGGCATGGCGTCCTCCCTCCGACTCCCGGTGCTGCTCACACTCTCCCTGACCCTCGCGTCATGTGGCGCTGTGCCTTCCAGCGGGCAGCCCACCAGGCTGACGGCCCAGGCGGCAGCAGGCGAACCCGTCCTGAATGAGCTGTACTACGACGCGCCGAGCACCGACGCCGGAATGTTTATTGAACTGCGGGGCCCCGCGGGACTGGCTCTCAGCGGCTACACCCTGACCGCCTATGACACGGCGGGCACGGCGTACCGCACCATCACGCTTTCGGGCGCCATTCCGGCCAGTGGGTACTACGTGGTGGCGCAGGACAGCACCGTGCTGAACCGGACCCTGGTCAACGCGGGTGCAGACCTCAACAACGGCAGCGGCAGCTTGCGCCTGCTTAAGTCGGGCACGGTGATCGACGCGGCGGCCTACGGCACCCCTTCGGGCGGACGCGGCGAGGGGACTCCCGCCCCGACGACGGGCGCGGGTTCGGCCCTGGCCCGCGTACCGGACGGTCAGGACACGAACGCCAACAGCGCCGACTTCCGGGTGCAGGCGGCGACCCCAGGCACGCCCAACGGTGCCCCGGGGAGCGGGAGCACGCCGACGGGCAAGACCGTGCTGTTTGACCTGACCAAGCGTGAGGACGCGGGAAATGCCGACTGGCGCATCGACGGCGCATACAGCGACTATGCGGATGCGCTGCGCGGCCTGGGCTACACCGTAAAGGCGGTGACCGGCACGGGCATCACCTCCGCGGCACTCGGCGGCGCGAAAGTCGTCGTCATCGCCGAGCCGCAAAATCCCTTCTCGGACAGTGAGCGGGCGGCGATCCAGTCGTTTGTGCAAAATGGCGGCGGGCTGTTTATGGTCAGCGACCACCGCGACTCCGACCGTGACAGCGACGGCTGGGACAGTCCAGAAGTGTTCGGGGGCTGGGACAGCTCCACGCCCACCAGCGTGAGCAGCGCGTACCAGCGGAGCCTGGACAGCGGCACCCTGTTCGGCCTGAACCACTCCTTCGGCTCCAGCTTCAGTGACCCGGTGTATACCGCCACGCCGACAGGCAGCGCCCACCCGGTCGTCATTGGAAGTGCGGGCACGGGCGACGACGTGGTGAGCGCGGGGGTGTATGTGGGCACCAGCATCGACGTGCGCTCGGGGACGGGCGTGATGGGCGCGAATGGCAAGACCTACCTGGGCGTGAACACGGTGGGCGCGGGCCGGGTGGCCGCCTGGGGCGATACGAGCACCTTCAGCGACGGCACGTTCAGCGACGGCACCACCAGCCAGTACAAGAACTGGGGCAACCTCAGCAATGCCAATCTGGGCAAGAACGTGGTGCGGTGGCTGGCGGGCGACCTTTAACGGTAGTGCGGCCGTCTGAAGCAGGCCTCCAAACGAGGTGGGCCCCTATCCTCGGGCCTGCTCATCGAAATTCACTCGGCCAGTTTCCCCGCGGTGCAAGGACGCCGGAGCAAAGAAGGGGCTTCTTTGGTTCAAAGGGTGAACGGTCAAACCGCCCAACCACACGGAGAAACTGCAGCCTCTTGCTGTTTGACGGTCAGACGGTTTGACCGTTCGCCCTCCCCCCGTGACACCATGCGGGCGTGGAAGGACATCATGCCGAGTTGTACCTGCTGGCCGCCGGAGTCCTGCTGCTTGTCAGCCTGGTGGTCAGCCGGCTGGGCGGGCGGCTGGGCATTCCGGGGCTGCTGCTGTTTCTGGGCGTGGGCATGTTCGCCGGGTCCGACGGGCTGGGCATCGAGTTCAGCGACTACCGGCTTGCGCAGGTGCTGGGCACCGTGGCGCTGTGTTTCATCCTGTTTCAGGGTGGATTGGAGACCCACTGGGGCCAGACGCGCCCGGTGGTGAAGCGTGGGCTGAGCCTCGCCACACTGGGCGTCCTCGTGACCGCCGGCGTAATGGCTGTGTTCGTGCATGTGGTCTTCGGCTGGGCCTGGCCGGTGGCCTGGCTGCTGGGCGCAGTGGTAAGCAGCACGGACGCCTCGGCGGTCTTCTCGGTGTTGCGCGAGCGGGCACTGGGGCTCAAGGGCGACATTACGCCGCTGCTGGAGTTCGAGTCGGGCGGCAACGATCCGATGGCCGTCTTCCTGACGATCGGGATTCTGGAACTGATCGCGCACCCGGACATGGGTGTATGGGAGATCGTGCCGCTGTTCTTGCGGCAGATGCTGCTGGGCGCGCTGTTCGGCGCGGCGCTCGGGCGGGCGGCGCTGTGGACCCTCAACCGACTGCAACTGCAGTTCGAGGGGCTGTACTCGGTCCTCAGCCTCGCGCTGGCGCTGACCATCTTCAGCGCGGCGGCGGTGGCGGGGGGCAGCGGCTTTCTGGCAATCTACATCGCGGGCGTGATCCTGGGCAACGCCGACTTTATCCACAAACGCAGTTTGATCGCCTTTCACGACGGGCTGTCGTGGTTGATGCAGGTGGCGATGTTCCTCACGCTGGGACTGCTGGTAAACCCGCACGAGCTGCTGCCCAGTGCCGGGCTGGCCATCGCCTGCGCGCTGGTGCTGGTGTTTCTGGCGCGGCCCCTGAGCGTGTACCTCAGCCTCATGCGGGCGCGGATGCCCCTGAACGAGAAGAGCATGGTGGCCTGGGTGGGACTGCGGGGCGCGGTACCCATCGTGCTGGCCACCTTTCCACTGTTGGCGGACGTGCCCCAGGCGCAGACCCTCTTTAACGTGGTCTTCTTTATCGTGCTGACCAGCGTGCTGCTTCAGGGCACCACGCTGACGCTGGTGGCCCGCACGCTGAACGTTCGCGAGCAGCTGCCCACCCGCACGGCCTCCCCCATCACCTACACGCCCACCGGCCACAACAAGAACGAAATGGTGGAGGTGGAAGTCCGTCCCGGCAGCGACGCCGACGGCGCGCGCATCGTGGACCTGCACCTGCCTCCCGAAGCGCTGGTGATCCTGATCCACCGCGCGGGCGAGTTCCTGATTCCCAAGGGGGCCACCGAGTTGCTGGCGGGCGACAGCGTGCTCGTGCTGGCGGGTGGAGAGGAGTTGCGGGAGGTGCGGCGGCGGCTGGACACGTAGACTGCCCGTATGTGGCCCGCATCCGCCAAGGGGTCCTGCTGAACACCCTGGTGGAGCGGCAGCGACACATGCTGGGAGACGGATCGGCAGTTCCGTGCACTGCTCCATGGCCCTGGGCGATTGTGAACCCCTGACGGAGCGGGAGTTCGGGCCCATGGCCGAGCTGCGCCGGGAACTGGACCGGCTGGGCAATCCCTACGCGCAGAAATCACCTCACTGCTCCTCTTCCGCCACCCACGTGAGGGCCCAGAAACGTCGTCCCACGCCCTCACGTGGTCCGAGCAAAGCCCTGGATGGGTGCTGCACTGCGAGAAACTGGCGGCTGGAACGCTGGGCCCTTTGCGAGCGTGGAGACGCGCGCGCTGGACCACCTCCCCATACCCTCTTCGCTCCGGCTCCCCCGGCAGAGAGGCGCGCCGACGTGACGAACCGCCTGAACGACTGGAAAGCCTTCGCCCGCACTCCGGAGGACGCCAGCAGGGCACAGCCCCGGCTTCCACAGCGCCCACGTCATCGAAACGGTGTGCCGGGCGCTCCCGACCCTGCATGGGGCGGCAGGGCAGCAAGGCGGAAGCGGTGGCCTGGGCCGAGCGAACGTTCCCCCATATGGTGGCGGAGCCTCGTCACGGGTTCCGGGCAGTCGCGCACCGACAACGCTGTAGACCCTGCACTCCCCGCCCAGGTGCGGGCGTTTGTCCTCCGGACGGCGGGAGCAGTGGAGCGCGAGCGCCCAGCGCAAAACGGCTGAGCCGTAGACCGTTCGCCCTCCGCCCGTCCCCTTTGCGGAGACAACCTCCCCGCCCCACACTCGCCCGGATGTTACCGTACCCCCATGACGAGCGCCGCCGAGAAGCCCATCGCTGCCCCCGACGTGGCGGCCCATGACCCCGAAATCTTTGACCTGATTGCCCAGGAGGCCGAGCGCCAGCGCGTGGGGTTGGAACTGATTGCCTCTGAAAACTTCACCTCGGCGGCGGTGCGCGCAGCCCAGGGCAGCGTGCTGACGAACAAGTACGCCGAAGGCTACCCCGGCAAGCGCTGGTACGGCGGCTGCGAGGTGGTGGACCGGGTCGAGCAACTCGCCATTGAGCGCGTCAAAGAGCTGTTCGGGGCCGAGTGGGCCAACGTGCAGCCCCACTCGGGCTCCAGTGCCAACCTGGCCGTGTACAACGCGCTCCTGGAGCCCGGCGACGTGGTGCTGGGTATGGACCTCTCGCACGGCGGACACCTGACGCACGGCAATCCGGTCAACTTTTCGGGCCTGCGCTACACCATCGTGGGATATAAGGTGAACCCCGAAACCGAACTCATCCACATGGAGGAGGTGCGCCGCCTTGCCCACGAGCACAGGCCCAAGATGATCATTGCGGGCGCGAGCGCGTACAGCCGCACCATCGATTTCGCGGCCTTCCGGCAGGTGGCCGACGAGGTGGGGGCCATCCTGTTTGCGGACATCGCGCACATCGCGGGATTGATCGCAGCGGGCGTACATCCCAACGCGCTACCGCACGCGCATGTGGTGGCCTCGACCACCCACAAGACCCTGCGTGGGCCGCGCGGCGGCATCATCCTGTCGAACGACCCTGAGATCGGGGCGCGGCTGGACCGGACCGTCTTTCCGGGCTACCAGGGCGGGCCGCTGGAGCACGTCATCGCAGGCAAGGCCGTGGCCTTCGGTGAGGCGCTGAAGCCCGAGTTCCGCGGGTACGCCGCGCAGATCATCAAGAACGCGCAGGCCCTCGCCGCCGCTTTTCAGGAGCGGGGCTACCGGGTGGTGTCGGGCGGCACCGACAATCACCTCTTCGTGCTGGACCTGCGGCCCCAGGGCCTGAACGGCACCAAGGCCACCAAGCGTCTGGACGCCAACCACATCACCATCTCCAAATCCACGCTGCCCTACGACACCGAGAAGATTCTGCACGGGGGCGGCATCCGGATCGGCACGCCCGCCGTGACCACGCGCGGCATGGTGGAGGCCGACATGCCGAGAATCGCGGACCTGATCGACCGCGCCCTGAAGGGGGAGGACGTGAAGGCGGAAGTACACGCCTTCGCGGCAGGCTTTCCGCTGCCCTAAATTCCGTTCACCGCGCTTTCAGCCCCCCTCCCTTCCGCTTGTTGCTGAAGGGGGGTTTCAGGTTCCGCACTTCTACGCCAGCTTTCCGATAAGGATTCCGGCCCATCGGTTATTTCATCACTGATAAAGCCGAGCGGAGCGAGCAGGAAAAATGGCGACGGAGCGGTGTGGAATCACCGAAGCGGACGGGCCGGAACGGATGGTCCGGAAATCCTATGGGAGGTTTTTCACCCAAGAGCTTTGTCCGAGCGGCGCTGCGAATAGAAGGGCAGCCCTCACGGCGCCCCATTCTCCCCCATGGGCATTTCGCTTGCCGGACTCGGTCAAAAAGAAGTCCGCACGTTGACACACGCTCCAGGCTCGGCGCAATGAGGGCCTGTTCTCATTCAGGCGGGGCAGGCACTGCCCAATGCCCACGGCCGGACGCCTCAACTCACCCGCCTGGAGCTGATGGCGGCAAGGCTGGGCGGCGCGATGCCGCCTGTGCTGGAAACCCTGGTGGAACGCACGGCAGCGGTGGGCGCCAGGTATTTTCAGCTGGTCGAGGAGGGCCTGAGCGACCGCCTCCGTGCGGGCAGCCCTCACGGTGCCCCACGGTCTGCCGCTGGAGCTGCCCGCTGCTCCGGGCGCGGCAGCGGGCAGACGAGGTGCTGTTTTTCGAGGACACCCGGCCGTCGCCGCACCGAACTGGGCGTGTTGGCCCTGACCGCCGCTCCCGTTCACGACCCGCAGGGGCGGCTGGTGGGGAGAGCGACCAGCCTGCTGACCCTGCTCGCCGCCCAGAAATGCGAGCGTGACGCCCACGAGGGGCGGCTGCGTGCCCTGGGACGGACGCTGGAGGGGGACGCAGAGGCGCGCGGCCACACCCCCGGGTGACAACCATGGCAGTGCGGCTGGACCGGGCGCTGGACCTGACTGGGTCCGAGCTGCGCGCCCTGCACTGGGGCGCGCAGCTGCACGTCACGGGGAAGATGGCCATTCCCGACGCCACGTTGCATTAGCCCCTGACCCCCGCCGCCCGCATGGAGAAGCACGTCGCCAAGGGCCTGCACCTTGCCGCACGGCTGCCTTTCCTGCCGTCCGCAGCGCTGGACGTGACCGCCGCCCACCACAGGCACTGGGACGGAGCGGGATATCCCCAGGAGCTGTCCGGTGCGCATCTTCCCCTTTCCGCGCGCATCCTCGCCGTGTGTGACGTGTATGACGCGCTGACGAGCGCACGCGCCGACAAGCGTGCCTGACCCAGGCTGAGACCCCGGCCCACCTCCAGGCCGAGGGCGGCCACTTTGATCCACTGCTGGTGGAAACGCTGCTGCGACCGTTGAGGGAAGCGCCCGGACACGGCGGTGTGAGCCCTGGGTCTCAGCCCTTTAGCGTCAGCAGCGTGATCTCCGGCGTGCAGAGGTTGCGAAAGGGGACGCCGCTCATGCCCAAACCCCGGCTGACGTAGGCCGGGGTGTTGTGCGCGCCGCGCACCCAGCCCATCGCGTAGCGCTGACCGTATTTGCTGGGCACGTGAATGGCTCCGACAAGCGGCAGGCGAATCTGTCCGCCGTGGGTATGGCCGCACAGAACCAGGCCCACGGGTCGAGGCAGGTCCGGCAACAGGTCCGGATTGTGGCTCAGGAGCAGCGTCGGCCGCCCGCCCGCGTCCTTCAGCGCCGCGCCGACGTCGATCTGCCCGTGCCAGTAGTCGTCCACCCCACCCAGGTGCAGGTCCTCCCGCAGGGAGCGGCCCTCGTTTCGCAGGATGGTCACACCCGCCTGCGCGAAGGCGGAGGCGGCCTCCTGCTGCCGTACCAGCCAGTCATCCCGCTGCGCTCCACGCCAGCGGACGGCCTGCTGCCCGAACGAGTCGTAATCGTGGTTGCCCCACACGCCGAACTTGCCCAGCGGAGCGCTCAGCCGGGCCAGCTCGGCGAACAGGGGCGGCGGCAGGTCGTCTCCCGAGGGCAGGTCCAGAAAATCGCCGCCGAACAGCACCAAGTCCGGCCGCTCGGCGTTCACGGCGTCCACCCACGCCCGCACGCTGCCCGCATACACGTAGAGCCCGTAGTGCAGGTCCGTCAGAAAAGCGACCCGCAGGGGCGAACGCAGACCCGGCAGGGTGGCGCTGACCCGCTCGGTGGTCAAGCGGTACGCCTGCGCGCCGCCGACACCGGCCAGGGCTCCCACCCCCAGGCCGCCGCCCAGCAGGCCGCGCAACACCCGCCGCCGGGTCACCCGGGCCGTGGAGGAGAAAGAGGAAGAAGGCGAGCCGTTCATACACCCAGGGTAGCGGAGGCGGGTGAGGGGGCCGTCCGGCAAAGGTTGCAGGCGGGAGAAACCGTACGGGGAGCGGGGGGCTTTCGCCTTCACGCTTGTGCCTTCTGCGCAGCGTGCGGGCTACACTGCCCGCATGACCTGGGCGGGAGACGTGCTGGTGGTGGACGTACTGGACGAGGACGCGGGCCTGGCCGACGTGGAGGACGCGCGGGGCCGCACGTATCAGCTTCCAGCCGAATGGCTGCCGGAAGTGCGCGACGGCGCGGCCTACCGGGTGGAGGTGACGGGGGCGGGCGTGACCTTTACCCCGGACCCAGGCGGCGCGCGCCTGCTGCGCGAGCGGAGCAAGCAGACCCTGCTCGCCTTCTCGGATGCTCCTGGCCCGGACGCGCCCGGTGAGGGTGGGGAGGGTTAGCGTGCCGCGAACCGTCATCGTGGTGCCGGACCTGCACGGCCGCGCAGACCTGCTCGCCGAGGCTGTGGCCCACGTTGAGGACAGCTACGGGCCCGAGGGGCACCTGCTGAGCTTGGGCGACGCCATCGACCGCGGGCCCGAGAGCGTCCGCTGCGCCGAGCTGCTGCTCTCGCTGCAACGTCAGGGCCGCGCCACCCTGCTGATGGGCAACCACGAGCGCATGGCGCAAGAAGGGTTGCAGTGGTTTCGCGAATATTCGGCGACCGGGAACCCGGCCCACTACCGGCAGGCATTGGAGGGCTTTCGCTGGTGGATGGGCAACGGCGGCGAGAGCGTGCGCCGCGAGGTGCAGGGACTGACGCTGGAGCAGTTTCCCCCCGCGCTGGCCGAGTACCTCGACGCCCTGCGCCGGGTGGTATACGTGACGGCCGATGGAGAAATCCACGCAGAGGCCCCGCAGGGCCCAAGCGTGCTCGTCTCGCACGCCAGTCCCCCTGTGCGCCACCCGCAATACCCTTCGCCCGAATCGGCGGCGCTGTGGCTGCGGCCCTTCGACGGTCCCTTTCCCCTGCCTGAGGGGGTGACCTACAGCGTCCATGGCCACACCCCAGTGCGCACGCCCACCCGGCTCGGGCGGCACGTGTACCTGGACCTGGGCACCTATGAGACCGGACGACTCGCACTGCTGGCCGTGAATGTGCAGGGCCGCCCCGAGGTCACGGTGCTGGAAGGCCCGGGCAACCCGGGCGCGGCGCGCCGGTACGCGGTCTTTGGTGAGCCGCTGGCCGCGCGGACCATTACACTCCTGGGGAGACCAGAACGATGAGTAAACGCAGCCGGGTAGGACGGGAAATGAAAGCAACCTGGGACGAGCTGTGCGCCGGGGACGAGGTGGCGGTTCACGAGGCGAGGAAGCTCTCGCGACGGGCCCAGGCCGAACTGCGGGTATCGGACGCGGGGGGGCGCAAGCGCCGCGCGTGGCGGGACCTGCGCCGGGCCGCCGCGCCACTGCGCGACCACGATGTGACGGGCGAACACCTGCGCGCGGCGCTGACGGAACTGGGGGTCGAGGACAGCACCCTGGCCTACTTCGATCAAACCTGGGCCGAGCGCCGCTCCCGCCTGCTGGCACAGACCGTCTGGCCCGAGCGGCCCCGCGGCTTCGACCTGAAAAGCGGCTGGAGGAAAGAGGCCCGCCACCTCGCCGAGCGGGACGGGCGACACCTGCTGAAACAGGGCCAGGCCGCGCTGAACGGCGGCGAGCCCCAGGCGTGGCACGACTGGCGAAAACGGCTCAAGCGCTACCGCTACACGCTGGAGCTGCTCGGTCAGGTGCCGCCCGTCCTGACCGAGGTGCTTAAAGCGCTGGGACGTCTGCAGGACGCCGAGTTGGTCCTCGCGCTGCTACATGCTGAGCCGGCGCTGCTGCGTTACGAACGGGCCCGGTTGATCGCGCGGGAAGAGGCCGCCCGGCACGCCGCGCAGGAACGGGTGCGCGAACTGTTTCCCGCGCTGACGGGTCTTTTCCCCGTGCAGTCCGGGGACTAAACGGGCACCTCCAACGCGAATATCCCGGAGCAGGCCTGGACTGGACTCCCCGAGACGGGTTCCGGTCGGTTCCTCTGCACGAAGGCCCTGAAGGCCACCTCAATGCAAAACCGCACCCCCTCGGCAGGGAACCGGTGCGGCACAATAGAGCGGCTTTCAGGAGGTGCAGTATGAACTTCAATCAGACAGGACAGGAACAGATTCAGGCCCCCCCCGGCGTGGTGTGGGCCTTTGTGTGCGACGCGGCGCGGGTGGCACGCTGCCTGCCCCACGTGCAGGACGTGGACGCGCGGGGCGAGGGAGCCGCCGAGGCGAGCGTGCAGGTGGGCGTCGGGATGCTGCGCGGCAAGTTCAAGCTGCGCGTGGAGGTCTTTCCCGACGCCTCGGCCCAGCACGTGCGGGTGCGGGTGCGGGGTGGCGGCCTGGGCAGCAATGTGGAGCTGAACGCTGGGGCCACGGTGGTGGACAACGGCGGCGGCACCACCCGACTGGACTGGAACGGTGAAGCCAGCCTCAGCGGGCCGGTGGCGAAAGTTGGGGGACGCTCCTTGGACGGCCGCCTTCAGGGCCTGATTCGTCAGACCTTCCGCAACATGGGCAACCAGCTGCGGACCCAGGGCGTGATGCTGGTCTAGAACCAGGGCACTACCTGTTCCCGTCGCCGTCCATCGCGTTCAGCTGCTCCAGGGCCTCGTTCAGGTTGTTCCACAGATCCTCTCCCAGCCGGGCGCGGTACTCGGCCTCAATGGCCCGCTTGACCTCCTGGGCGTCGAGCAAGTACTGCCAGCCGGAAGCTGTGAACTGAATCCGGGTGGCCCGTCCGTCTGCCGGATCGGGGCGGCGTTCCACGTATCCGCAGGTTTCCAGTTCGCCTACCAGCTGACTGGCGGCCTGCTTCGTCATCCCGGCCCGCTCGGCCAGCGTGACGATGCGCGTGCCCTCCGTCCCCAGGTGGGGCAGCAGGTTGGTGTGGGCCAGGCTCAGGGCCGTATGCCCCCGCGCATGAAGTTGTTCGAGAGCCAGCACGTTGTATGCGCGGGCCGCGCGGTGCAGGCGGCGGCCCACATGGGCCTGCCGGGCCTGTTCAAGGGCAGCGGGATCGGGTCCATTCTCCATTTTTGGTCAACCTCCTTGACCATTTGGACAGGTTACTTTACCATTTGGGTGGTTCGGCCTGCAGGCCAGCCAGGAGGCTCCCATGCATATTCTTCGTACCAAGCAGCAACATACGGTAGATACCCCCAATGGCAACCGGGTCACGCCCCTGGCGACGCCCCGCCTGGGCGCGGGCGAGGTTACGGTGATTCGCCAGCGGCAGGTTCCCGGCGGCTTCAACCCCACCCATACCCAGAGCCGTGAGGAAGTGCTCGTGCTGCTCTCCGGCCGGGTCACGGTGGGCAGCGGGGAAGAACGGAGCGAACTTCTCGCGGGGGACACGCTGATCGTCCCGGCCCATACACCCCACCAGATCGTGAATACCGGCTCCACCGACGCGGAGTGGCTGATCGTCTCGCCCACCGGCATGCAGTTTTTCCGAGAGGATGGAGAGGAGATGCGCCCAGGCTGGATCGCCTGACACCTCCCCTTTCCATACCGTCAGCCGGGCTGCGTCAGCCGCAGCGCCGCGGCGTGCAGCATCCGCACGCCCGTTTCCAGGCTCACCTCGTCAATGGTGAAGCGGGGGTGGTGGTGCGGCCAGCGGCTGTCCTCCGCATCACTGCCCGAACCCACGTTGAAGTACGCGCCTGGAGCCTTTTCGAGGTAAGCGCTGAAGTCTTCGCCGCCCATCGTTGGCTGGGCGTCCTGATACTGCTCGGGGCCCACCGTCTCCACCGCGATCTCCCTCAGCCGCTCGGCCACCCAGGCGGTGTTGATCACGGGCCGGTAGCCAAACTCATACCCCAGTTCATACGTCGCGCCGTGCGCCTCGCACACACCCTTGATCACACGCTCGATCAGTTGAGGAGCGCGCTGGCGCAGCTCCGGGTCAAAGGTCCGCACCGTGCCCTGCAGGACAGCCGTGTCGGGAATGACGTTGTGGGTGGTGCCGCTCTGGAAGTAGGTGATGGACACCACCAGCGCGTCGAGGGCGGCCACGTGACGGCTGACCACGTGCTGGAGGTTGGTCACAACCTGCGCGCCCACGGCAATGGGGTCCACCGTCTGCTCGGGGTGCGCGCCGTGCCCTCCCTTGCCGCGAATGGTGAGGTGCAGGCTGTCGGGCGCGGCCATAAAGGCACCCGGCTTGACGGCGACCACCCCAGCGGGCAGCTGGCTGTTGAGGTGCAGGCCCGTCACGACGTCCACGCCGTTCATGAGGTCCGTTTTCATCACGAGTTCCTCGGCCCCGCCCGGCCCAATCTCCTCGGCATGCTGGAAGATCATGCGGACCTCTCCCGGTACGGCCTCACGCTGCGCCGAGAGCAGCCGCGCCACGCCCAGCAAAATTGCGGTGTGCCCATCGTGCCCACAGGCGTGCATCTTGCCGGGCTTTTGCGAGCGGAACTCGAAGGTGTTCTCCTCCTCGATGGGCAGGGCGTCGATGTCGGCGCGCAGCAGCAGCGTTCGGCCCGGCTGCGCGCCCTTCAAGACCGCGAGGACGCTGGTGGCTGTGGGCCGCGAGACTTCCAGCCCCCGCATCCGCCGCAACTCGGCCTCGATGTACGCCGCCGTCTCGTGCTCCTCGAAGCCGACTTCGGGGTTCATGTGCAGGTGCCGCCGCCAAGCCACGAGCTGGTCACGCAGGTCTGCCACCGGGTCCACGGTTTGTGTCATGAACGCAGTGTAGGCCGCAGAGCCCACCCGCCGCTCCGTGAGACTGGACACACGCCGGCCGCGGGGGAAACTTGAGCCGCCCCTCAGCAACTTTCCCGCGCGTCGTGTCGTAATACAGGGTATGAAGACTCCCCGCAGCAGGTCCGGCGGCACCCTCGGCAAGGTGATGATGTATGCGCCCATCGCCCTCGAACTCCTGACGCTGATGCGGCGTAGCCAGGGCAAGAGACGTGGCAAATACACCAAGGCCCGAAAACGCGACCGCGCCTTCGACTTCCTGCTGGGGCAAGCCCAGAAGCGGATGAAGAAGCAGGGCGCGAGGCGCTGGTAGGGGTGCCCTGGGAAACAGGGTTTGAGGCGTGATACGGATTCCAGATCATCCGCTCCGGTGATTCCACGCCTCTCCGTGACCACTTTTCCTGCTTGCGCCGCTCGGGTTGGCCCATGACTTCATCACGGATGAACCGGAGTCCTTGTGAGGCGCTCGGAATTCTGCTTTTCCCGGGGCCTCACCCCTCCTCGCCTTGACCCCCCCTCCACCCGGGTCTACCCTAACCCCATGACCACGGAACTGAACATCAGCGGAATGAGCTGCGGCCACTGCGTGAAGGCCGTTGAGAAGGCCCTGGGCGACGTGCCCGGTGTGCAGGGCGTGCGGGTGGACCTGGAGGGCGGCAAGGCCACTGTGCAGGGCGATGCCGGGACGCAGGCGCTGATCACCGCCGTGACCGAGGAAGGGTACGGAGCGGCGGTGGCAAACCAGCGGTGAGTCGCGCCGCTGACAGGTGGACACAAGCACATGGGCAGGCACGCGGAACATCGCCCCTCTTCCCTGCGTCCTCCCAGCGGGTTGAAGGACCTCCAGGACAGGCCTTCGCTCAGGCGTTTCTGGGCGCGTGATCGCCCACCACCGGGAAACCGTGGGTATGGCGAAGTCGGAGTTCGCGGCAGGCGGGGATATCCGGGTAAAGGCGGGAGTCCAGCGG
Organism: Deinococcus hopiensis KR-140; assembly: GCF_900176165.1. Lineage (NCBI taxonomy): Bacteria > Thermotogati > Deinococcota > Deinococci > Deinococcales > Deinococcaceae > Deinococcus > Deinococcus hopiensis. The sequence continues at coordinate 399,603 of NZ_FWWU01000009.1, read as the reverse complement.
GTGATTACAGCGCAGCGTCGGGGGACCGCTCAAATGGAGGTGTGGCGCAAGGTGGGGGCCACCCCAGGTGGGCCTGGGACCGCTGGTTTCTGACCCCGATGATCGCGCATCGCCAGGGCGCGGTCGAGATGGCGAAGCCCGGATTTACCCGGAAGAAGAGCGCCAAACTGCGTAAGCTCGTCACGACCATCATTCGGGGCCAGACGGCCGAGATCAACAGGTACCACACCTCGTTGGAGGACGTGAAATGACCGGCGCGCCCACCGCTCCCCCCTCTGCCACACCGAGGCCAAGCTGCGCATACCGGAAGGTGCCCACGAGCGCGCCATCCACCGCCTGAGCATTGCGTGGGGGCACCCCGAAGGCATCGTGCGAGTACTGGAGCAAGAGGACGCCTACGGCGTGGACGTGCTGCGCCAGATCAAGGCCGTGCAGAGCGCTTTGACCGGAGTCGGAGAGGGTGCGCTGCGCGGCCACCTCGAAGTCCGCGTGGCGACGGCAATCCCCCGGGGCGACACGGTGGAGATGGCAGAGGAACTGATGGAGGCGCTGCGGTACCGGTATGACACGAGACCAAAGTGATTCCCGTATGTGGCAAAGTCGGTGGTGAGGCTGTAAAACTCGTCTGTGAATACCCAGTGCGGAGTGGCTCTCATGCACCAAAAGGTGGAAATCACTTTAGTTCCGTATGACGTGTAGAAACAGCGGGAGGGAGCCCTTCATGCGGCTCCCTCTCGTTTTGCGTTGGGCTTACCTACCGTGACCGCAGCGTTCCCTGCACCGCGCTCATAAACTCGGCGCGGGTGCGGGCGTCACTTTTGAAAAGGCCGCGCATCGCGCTGGTGGTGGTAGACGAGTTCTGCTTTTGCACGCCGCGCATCGCCATGCACAGGTGCACGCCTTCCATCAGCACGGCCACGCCCCTGGGGTCGAGCAGTTCGCTCACAGCGTCGGCAATCTGGGTGGTGATGCGCTCCTGCACCTGCAGGCGGCGCGAGTACAGGTCCACGATGCGCGCGAACTTGCTCAGGCCCAGGATCTTGCCGTCAGGGATGTAGGCGATGTGGGCGCGGCCGTAGAAGGGCAGCATGTGGTGTTCGCACATGGAGTAGAACTCGATGTCCTTGACGATCACCATTTCACTGCCGTCAGCCTCAAACACGGCGTCCCCGGCAGCGTCTTGCAGGCTCTTGTGGTAGCCGGCCGTCAGAAAGCCCCAAGCCTTGGCGACGCGGTGGGGCGTCTTGAGCAGGCCCTCACGCTCAGGGTCTTCCCCGACGGCCGCGAGCCAGCCGTGCGTCAGGTCACGCAGTCCCGGCACCTCCTGCCCCTCGTCGTCGGCACTGATGGTGGGATGAATGGTCAAATTATGTCTCCTTCCCGCACCGAGGGGCGCGAGTGAATGGAGAAAAGTGTAGTGGGCGGGAGAAGCAGGGACTGTGGGAAAAGCGGTGGGCTGTCAGCCATCCGTATAGAGGCTGATGACCGGCAGCTCATCCCCAAGACACCTCACCGTAGGTCTGCTCGCGGGCAGGGCCACACGAGAAGATCACCACGGGGCAGTTCACCGTCTCCTCAATCAGGTCGAGGTAAGCCTGGGCTTCTTTCGGCAGTGTCTCGCGGCTCGTGGCCCCATCGGTGGTGGCCCAGCCGGACAGCTCGCGGTAGACGGGCTGGCCCTCGGAGCCGTAGGCCGTGCACACCTTGATGGTGTCCAGACCGGCCAGAATGTCCATCTTGTTGATAACCAGCCCGTCGAAGCCGTTCACGTCTACCGCGTAGCGCAGCAGCTCCAGGTCCAGCCAGCCCACCCGGCGCGCGCGGCCAGTGGTGGTGCCGAACTCGTCCCAGGGCTTGGAGCCGTCACCGCGCAGTCGGGTTTCCATCTCACCGAAAACCTCCGTGGCGAAGGGGCCATGGCCCACGCGCGTGTTGAACGCCTTGGCGACGCCGTAGACCTTGCCCACGGCCTTGTGGTTTACGCCCGCACCCACCAGGATGCCGCCCACGGTGGGGTGGCTGCTGGTCACGAAGGGATAGGTGCCGTAGTTCAGGTCGAGCAGGGTGGCCTGCGCGCCCTCGAACAAGACGTTGGCCCCGTTTTTGATGGCCTGGCGGAGGTCGGTACCCGTATCGCGCACAAAGGGCAGCAGGGCGTCACGGATGGGCAGCAGGTAGCCGAGGGCGTCGGCGACGCTGGTCCAGCCCGCGTCGCGGGTGGAGTTGGGCTTGGCCTCCAGCAGGCGCTCCACGCGCTCGCGCAGGGTGGTCTCGTCGGCGAGGTCCCCGAAGCGGATGCCCACCCGCCGGGCGCGGTCCGCGTAAGCCGGGCCGATGCCGCGCCCCGTGGTGCCCACGAAGTCCTTGCGGCCGTCCACGTACTTGTGGTGGGGCAGCACGAGGTGAGCGCGGTCACTGATCCGCAGCTCCGGGGTCAGCCCACCGTCAAGCAGGTTCTGACGCTCGGCGAGGAATTTCTCGGGGTCAATCACCATGCCGTCGCCCAGCACGCTGACGGTTCCGGGATGCAGAACGCCACTGGGCAGCAGGTTGAGCTTGAAGGTCTGTCCCTTCGCCGTCACGGTGTGCCCAGCGTTCGCACCGCCCTGATAGCGCACCACGTACCCCGCCTGCGGGGCGAGGAAATCGGTGATCTTGCCCTTGCCCTCGTCTCCCCACTGCGCGCCGATAATTGCAATTCCAGGCATGATTCTCCTTGGTGCTGGGCTCACAGGCCCAGCCGAGCGAAGCGAGTGCCACCCACAAGGGTTGGGCGGCGGTGGATGAACCGGGACAGCGCCCTTTCTGCCCGGTTCAGGAACCAGAGTCAATTCCTTCATGTCTCCCACCGCGCGCTCAGACTTGCCTCTCTTCATCCACCTGGAGCAAAAAAAGCACGGCGCGCAGCACCGTACCTCAGTGTAGCCGGATGTGGAGGCGGAGTGGGGTGGGCCTGTCCAGGGAGCCGCCAGCCATCAGCTCTCCAGCCATCAGCTCTTCGCTGTACTTTGGGGGAATTGCGCCCAGACGCAACCGGGTGCAGGCCTGTGATGGGTTGACCTTGGCGGAGGTGGTGAAGCCAGGCAATCAAAGTCTGGGCGCTGCCGGCCACAACGGTCCGTTCACGTTCGGGACACCAGCGCTGAACGAGGCGCAGCATCTGCCGTGCCCAGTCCAGCAAGGTTTTGCGCCGATGTCTGCGTTGCTGGTGAGAGCGTTTCTGACGGCACGCGTGCCGTCAGAAACGGCAAGGCCCAGATGCGCTGTGCCCATGGAAGAGGAGGCGGCAGCATGAGGCTCAGCCAGCGAAGACCGCTGGCTTTCACGAAGTGACCATGGCTGGAGCGAACAGGATCACGGTAGATACCCTTGGCGCTGATGTTCACGCCTGTGCGACGCTCGACCGTGCCGTCCAAGCCGAGGACGAGCGGGCCAGTGGGAACAAAGGCGGTGACCCACAGGCCCAGCAAGACGCGACTGGGGTGGAGGCTGAACCAGCGTGCCTGGTTCAGCACGCGGTGGCAGGTGCCGAATCTGGAATCATCGGCCAAACCCAAGACGTTCAAGGCCGCCACTGCTCGCCTCCCGGGTGCCAGGAGGGTGCCGATGATCAGCCGTTGGACCTGCGGCCAGGTTCTGCGAGAGAACGCCGGCGCAAAGGCATCAACACTGCGGGTGAACCCCTGCGGCAGAGCTGACCTGCTCAAGTCTGCCAGGGGCAACAGCACGCTGTTGCCCCTCCCGATGGCCAAAATCGAGCTTCGCAGTCAGCAAAAGACAAAGGCAGGAAGCCCCCGCCTAGGCGGGGGCTTCCTGCTGGTGTTGCTGAACCCAACCGCCCTTACAGCACCAGGATGATCGGCTCTTCCAGCGTCGCGGCCACATTTGCCAGGAAGCGTGCGCCCTGGGCGGCGTCCACGTTACCGTTGAGTGTCAGGGCAGCGAGGCCGTTCTGCACGCGGCCCACGCTGAGGGTGACCGTATGGGGCAGGTGCAGGTCGTCGAGGTCGAGCGTGCCCGCGTCGATGACCAGCAGGTCTGCAGTGCCTTCCTGCTCTCCTGTGAAGGACGAGAGTGCTCCGCGCAGCGTGCCGCCCTCCACGGGACGGGCCACCGAGGCGTTCAGGTCCTGCACAGCCACCGCGCTCAGGCCCAGACCGTCGGCGTGACGCTGGGCGGCGCGGGCCACGAGCAGGCCGAGCGGTACGTCCTGCCCGAGCGCACTGACGAGTTGGCGGCGCAGGTCCGACAGGGCGGAGACGTTGGCGTCACGGCGCAGGTACGTGCCGAACCACACCGCGTCACGCACGGGAGCAGCCGGAACGGGCATGGAAGCAGGCGCGGGGGCCTGTTCGGCAACTGGCGCGGGCGGGGCCACCTCGGGCGCACGCACCTCTTCCACCGCTGCGGGCACCGCCTCAGCAGCGGGAGCGAGCGGGATGGCTTCCTCCTCGGCCTCCACCACACGGGGCGCGTCAGGGAGGGTGGGTGCAGCCGCCGCCACTTCCGGCATAGGCGTGGGCAGGGGCGGCGTGACCGGGCTCTGCGCGGCAGCGGCGGGAGCCGGGACGCTGGGCGTAGGAGCGCTGGGCATCGGAGCGCTGGGCATCGGCACGGAGGGCGTGGTCTGGGCGGGAGGCGGTGTCGGCTGGCCGGCGCCAGGTTGGTACAACCGCGAGAGCAAGCTGCCCAGGCCCGCCTTTGCGCCGCCTGCAGGGGGTGCGGACGGAGACGGCGTGGGGGCGGAAGCCGCCGGTGTGGGGGCCGCGCCGAGGGACGGCATAACCGGCGCAGCGGGCGTGGGCAGGTCCGGCACGGCGGGCACCACTTCAGGCGTCTGCACCGGAGCGGGCTGGGCGGGCGCTTCCTCCACGCGAGCCGAGAAGGAGGGCATGGCGGGTGGCGTCGGCTGAACGGGTGCCGGCTCCTGCTCGTCTTCCAGCTCGAATTCCAGATCGTCGTCGGGAGCGCTCGCGGCGGGGGGCACGGGGGGCGTCGTGGCGGCGGGCGCGGGCTGACTGACAAGCGCGGCCAGGTCTGAATCCACGCCCGCGCTGCTGAGCATGTCCATGGAGGGCATACCAGGCGCGAGCAGGCCGCCGCCGGGGGGCAGCTCGGTGCCGGTCCATTCGGGCGGTGGGGCGTCTACGGGGGTGGACGGCGGCTCTTCCTCGCCGCTCATGATGCGCGTGAGGTGATCGATCACGTCTTGCTCGACGATGGTGCCGCCCGGGCCGGTGCCGCGCAGGTTCCGCCATTCGAGGCCGTTTGCTTCTGCCAGGATCTTGGCGAGCGGAGCAATCTGTTCCATATCACTTCCCCCTTTGCGCGCCCCGGGCCACGTGTAGGCCAGGGGTGATGCCGTTTTGCGTCGCGAAGTGCAGGTATTGTGCCATCTTCGCCAGAGTGGCGTCTCGGGCCTGACAGGCTTCTTTCAAGCATAAAGGAGCCTGCGCCGGTATGGGCCGATTTCGCGCGCGCCGGGCCGCGCGGTGATAGGCTCAGGAAGTTACCGTGCGGACGCGCCCCTCACGCAGGCAGGCCGCGCCCCGGCATAGCCAGGTCAGGGAGTCAGGGAGAAGATGCAGATATTCGAGGAGATGCAATCGCGCGGGCATGAGGCCCTCACGCTGCTCCACCACGCCCCCAGCGGCCTCAAGGCGGCCCTGGCGGTGCATTCGACGGTGCTGGGACCCGCCATCGCCGGTGTGCGGCTGCGCCCGCTGCCGGAGGAGGAAGCTCTGCGCGGCGCGCTCGCCCTCAGCGAGAGCCTGACCCTCAAGGCGGCGCTGGCCGGGCTGAACTACGGTGGGGGCGCATGCGTGCTGCTGATGCCCGAAGCGGGAGTGGACGATCCCCACGCGCGCGAAGCGCTGTTTCGCGCCCTGGGGCGGCAGGTACGGCCCCTCGCGCCCCGGGTGGTGCTCACCGAAGACATCGGCGTAACGCCGGGCGACATCGCCTTTGTGGCGCAGGAAACGCCCGCCACCCTGGGCGTGAACACCGACACCAGCCGCGTCACCGGCTACGGCGTGTACCGGGGCATGAAGGCGGCGGCCCGCTTCGCCCTGGGCAGCGAGAGTCTGCGCGGCGTACGCGTCGCCATCCTGGGCGTCGGCGCGGTGGGGCGCACCCTGGCCGAGCACCTGCACCGTGAGGGCGCGCGCCTGACGGTGGCCGACGCCCGTTCCGAACGTGCCGAGGACCTCGCCGACGAACTCGGCGGGCTGAGCGTGCTGAGCACCGAGGACCTCTTCGACGTGCCCTGCGACGTCTTCGCGCCGTGCGGGTACGGGCATTCCATCCGCTCGGCCCAGGTGCCCCGGCTGCAGTGCCGCCTGATCGCGGGGGGCGAGCACCATCCCCTCTCGAGAACCGGCGAGGCCGCCGTCAAGGAAGCGGGCATCGTGTATATGCCCGACTTCGCCATCAATGCGGCGGGACTGATTGCGGCGGCCTCCTCACTGACCCCCGAGCAGGCCGCCGAGCGCGTCTACGCCACCGTCTCGCGCATCACCGCCGTGGCCGAGCAACTGGGCAAGCCGCCGCACCTGGTCGCCCGGCGCATGGCCGAGCGGCGCATCGACCTGATCGGCAACCTGGGGCGGGGAGCGTGAGCAGCGTGTTTGGGAACTGGGGGGGTCTGCTGACCGCTGACCGCCGCGCCTGGAGGCGCCCGTGACCTCCCCCTTCGTCATCGGCGTGGCGGGAGGCTCGGGCAGCGGCAAGACCACCGTGACGCGGCGGGTGATCGAGACGGTTGGGCCGGGGGGCGTGGCGGTGCTGAGCCAGGACAACTACTACCGCGCCCAGGACGACATCGCGCCCGAGGTGCGGCGTAAGACCAACTACGATCACCCGGCGGCCTTCGACTGGGAATTGCTGCGCGAGCATCTGGACGCGCTGCTGTCGGGCGTGCCAATCGCCATGCCCGAGTACGACTTCACGCAGGACAACCGCTCACCCGTGACCACCACTGTGCTGCCCGCCCCCGTGGTGGTGCTGGAAGGTTTCTTTGCCCTGTACGACGCCGAACTGCGCGACCGGATGCACCTCAAGGTCTTTGTGGACGCCGACGCCGACGTGCGCTTTATCCGCCGCCTGCTGCGCGACACGCAGGAGCGCGGGCGCTCATCCGAGAGCGTGATCGGCCAGTACCTCGAGTACGTGCGGCCCATGCACCTGTCGTTCGTGGAGCCCACCAAGCGTTATGCGGACGTCATCATTCCCCACGGCGGCATGAACGAACCCGCGCTCGACATGCTCGCCGCACGCATCCGCACCACGATCTGACCTTGGCTCCCGTCCCGCCTCCTCCTTTGGAGGGACGACTTCCGGGCCCGGAGGCCGTCACGCTGGGCGCGGCACCTGCCGGCCTCCTTCCCCCCGCCCCTCTCCTCTGCCTCTTAGGATGTCTTCCGTGACCGAGCCGAACCCCACCCGCCCACCCCTCCTGCAAGACCGGGCGGGCCCCCTCCTGCCCGCCTCCGCGCCGCCCGTTCCCGCGCCCACCCGCACGCGCTTCTTGCGGCCCCTGCTGGGCGTGATCCTGCTGTCGCTGATTCCAGCGCTGCTGCTGGCGTGGCAGCGCGTGCAGTTCGAGCAGGCGCAAAAAACGGTCTCGCTGGTCATGGACTACCAGGCGATGGGCGTGCAGGCGCAGCGGGTGGGCAAGACGCCGCAACAGTTGCTGGACGAGTACAAGGCGCTGGGCGTGAACGGAGTGTCACTGTACGAGGACGTGATCGGCAACCTCGTGCAGCGGGGCGAGATCTACGAGCGCCGGGGCGCGGACCTGGCCGCCGAGCATCCCGGAGCCGGGTTCAAGCCGCAGTGGATCTACCTGCGCCCGCTCAAGCCTGGGGCCACGGACCGCCTGCCCGCGCGCTACACCATTCCCGTACAGAACATCACCGCCGGGGGACAGACCTGGCAGGGCTGGCCCACAGACCCCGACTTCCTGCCCTCGGGGCCCGACGAGGCGCTGATCGCGGGCCTGAAAAAGCAGGGTCTGGTGCTGGTCTACCGCCCCTACGACGATGAGGCGCTGCGTGAGCCTGCCGCCGACTGGCCCGACGTGCCCTTCATCGCCTTCAACGGCGACGAGGTGATTGGCGCGCGCACCCCCGAGCGGCTGGCGAAGGTGGACGCGGCGCTGGGAAGACGCCTCCCTGCGGTGATCGAGGGCTCGGTGCAGCGAGAACTGGACACGCTGGTGAAGGCGCACGGCGCGGTGCGGATGTTCGCACTCAACCCCTCGTGGCAAAACCGGCTGGGGCCAGACGCGGTGGCGAGCAAATTCAACCTCGCCGCACGCGAGCGCAGCCAGCGCATCCTGTACCTGCGCCCCTTTCCCACGGTGTACGAGACGAAGGAATTCCTGAAGCGCACCTCCGAACTGCTTGCCAAGTCCGGGGTCAAGGTGGGGATGCCGGTGGTCACGCCCTTCGAGCCGAGTGCCATCCTGCGCGTCCTGAGCCTGCTGGGCCCGCTCGCCGCCCTCGTGTTACTGGGCCTGAGCTTCCCGCTGCCCCGGCTGGGACTGGCGGTGGCGGTGCTGGCGGGACTGGCCGCGCTTGGCCTCAACGGCTTTCACCCCTTCGAGGGTGGCGCGCTGATCGCCGCGATCACCTTTCCCGCGCTGGGACTGGTACTGCGGCGCTCCCGGGTCACCGACTGGTTCCTGGCAACGGGCCTGTCGCTGATCGGCGTGCTGTTTGTCTCGGCCCTGGGGGCCAACCGCGAGAGCGTGCTGGGGCTGGAGCCTTTCAAGGGTGTGGGCCTGACGCTGCTGGTGCCGCTCCTTCTCGTGGGCCTGAGCTTCCTGCCCCGGCAGGACGTGCGCAAGACGGCCCGCGACCTGTACAACACGCCGCTGCGGCTGGGCGATATCGGCGTGATGGCCGCCGCGCTGGGCGTGTTCGCGCTGGTCTTCCTGCGGCGGGGCAACGCGACGGGCCTGGGCGTCAGCGACGCGGAGGCCAGTGTGCGGCAACAACTTCAGGACACCATCGTCCGCCCGCGCTTCAAGGAACTTGCCGGGCATCCCCTCGGCATCATCGGGCTGGGCGGCGTGCTGCCCGGCTACTTCAGCACCATGATGGTGCTGGGCGGTGTGGTGGGGCAGGCGAGCATCCTCAACACCTTCTCGCACTTTCACACGCCGCTGCTGATCAGCGCCCAGCGCTGCTTTCTGGGCCTCGGGATCGGGCTGCTGGTGGGGCTGGTCCTGACCCCTGCACTGAAGTGGGCGCTCAACTTCTGGGCCGGATACGGGGCCCGCCGCCCGGTGGCCGGAGCGTCAGAGGGCCAGGCGTGAGGGTGACGGTCAGCGGTTACTACGGCTTCGGCAACACGGGCGACGAGGCGATTGCCCTGGCGATCAGCCGCGCCCTCAAGGCCCGGGGAGCCGAGCCGCTGCTGCTCTCAAACACGCCGGAGGAGACGGCCCGCACCTACGGCTGCGAGAGCGCGCCCCGGATGCAACCGCTGGGCCTGCTCGCCGCGCTGGCCCGCTCCGGGGTGGTGCTCTCGGGCGGGGGTGGGTTGCTGCAAGACCGGACGAGCGCGCGCAACCTGACGTACTACCTCGGCGTGATCCGGGCCGCGCGACTGCTGCGAAAGCGAGTGGTGGTTTTCAACCAGAGCATCGGTCCCCTCTCGCCGGAAGGTGGGCGGCGGGTGGCGGCAGCCCTTCGGGGCGTGCCGGTCATCGTGCGGGACCGGGGCAGCCTGGAGACGCTGCGCGCCCTGGGGCTGGAGGGCGAACTTGGCGGCGATCCGGCCCTGCTCCTCTCCCCTACGCCTGGGCTGACGCCGGACCCGAGGCGGGTGATCCTGGCCCCACGCGGCGACGTGACGGACGCGACCGAGGGCCTGAGGTCCGTGGCCGCAGCCCTCCGTTCTCAGGGCCGCCACGTGACTGCCCTGAGTTTCATGCCGGACCACGACGATGGGGCCGCGCGGAGCCTTGGCGCAGACGAAGTGCTTGGCACCCGCGATCCCCAGGTGGCCCTCGACGCCATCGCGTCCAGCGGCTTTGTGATCGGTGTACGGCTCCACGCAGTGATCCTGGCGGCGGCGGCAGGCGTGCCCTTTGCGGGCGTGGCCTATGACCCCAAGGTGCAGGGCTTTTGCGACGACGCGGGGGCGCCGGCTCACCCCACAGCCTTTGGCGCGCAGGCGGTCACGGCCCAGGCCCTCGCCCGAACAGCTCCCGACTGGGACGCCGTAGCAGAGATGAAAGCTCGGGCAGAGCGGAGCTTTACGCGGGCGCTGGGACGATAGCGCCGGGCACAAAAGGGGCGGGGACATGCTGAGAAAGGCTGCCCCGTCCCTTTTGCCCGCCTTTCCTACACCACCGGACGCCGCTGGTACAGCTCCACCATCTGCCGCAGAAATTGCAGGCCCGGTCCCAGACTGCTCGCCTGCACCCACTCGTCCTCGCGGTGGGCGTTGCCGCCGCGGTACACACCGAGGGCGATGGCGGGCAGGCGGTGGGGCGCGGCGGCGTTGGCGTCGGTGCTGCTGGACGCGAGGCGCAGCTCGGTGCGGCCCAACCGGGCAGCCTCGCGCGCCAGGGCGAGGAGGGGCTCGGCGCCCAGGTCCCCGCCGGGCCGGTCTCCCACCCGCTCCAGCCGCAGCGACACGCCGGTGGAGCGGGCAGCCACGTGCAGCGCGTTTTGCGCCCGCGCGTCCAGGTCTGCCAGCGCCACCGGGTCCAGCGAGCGCAGGTCCAGCAGCAGTTCGGCGCTTCCGGCGATGGAGTTCACGCTGGTGCCGCCGTGGGCCAGCCCCACGTTCAGGGTGGTGCGCGGCGTCGTGGGGCGGTGCAGGGCGTACAGGGCGCTGATGGCCTCGCCCAGGGCGTGCAGGGCGCTGGGCCCCTGGTCTCCCCAGGAGTGCCCGCCCGGCCCCAGGAACACGGCCCGGTAGCGCCGCACGCCCACCGCCCGCGTGACGGCCACGCCGAGGTATCCGTCCACCGCGATAAAGGCCCCGAGTTGTGAACGGTGCTGCGCGATGAGGTGCTTGGCCCCGCGTAGGTCTCCCAGGCCCTCCTCGCCCACGTTGGCGGCCACCCACAGCGGGCGGCGCAGCATTCCTTCTGCGCCGCGCAGGTCCCGCAGCAGAGCGGTCACGACGGCGAGGCTGGCGCTGTTGTCACCCACCCCCGGCCCCACAAGGCGGCCCCGGTCCTCGCGCACCGTCACGTCGGTGCCGTGGGCGAACACGGTGTCGAGGTGCGCGGCGAGCAGCAGCGCGGGCAGGCCCTCGGTACCTGGTGGCGTCAGGCGGGTCAGGACGTTGCCCACCTCGTCGCGCGTCACCACGTAGCCCAGGTCCTGCCACAGCCGCGCGACAAGCGACGCCCGCTCGCCCTCCCCAAAGGTGGGTGCGGGCGTCTGCGCGATGCGCGTGAGGTACGTCAGGGGCATTCGGGCGATTGTACCGGGTCAAGGGGGTGTGGGACGTGGGTGTGGCCTGTAGCAACAGCGCATTTTTCACGCCCCGATTAAAAAGACCCCCGCGCCACAGGGGCCGAGGGTCTACCGAACGCGACCGTTTACCGCCGGAGCATCTTGCTGCCGATCATGGCGGCCAGGCCCACCAGCCCGGCCTTTACCATGGGATTGCCCAGCGCGCCGCCGGGGGCAAAGGCGGCTTCCAGCGGGCTACGGCCGTCTTGCATAGGAGCCTGGGCCACCTGGGTGTAAGCGTTGGCAAGGTCATTGGGATCGTCGTGGCGCACGCTCTGGACCGGGTTGGCGGGGCTGTTCACGATGGCGTCGCCCATCTGCTGGCGCTGGTCTTGGGGCATCTGGCCGAAATAGTCGCCCAGCACCTGCTGGCGCTCCTGGGGCGAGGCGCTTTGCAGGTAGTCGCGGACGTAGGCGGCGGCTTCCTGCGGGCTGACAACGCCGTCGCCGTTCACGTCGCGGGGGTCGATATTGGCCATCTGCTGGTGACGCTCGGTCTGATCGAAAAACATCCTTGTACCTCCTGAGGAATGGAGCAGCTGACCGTCCCACGGCGGGACCGTCCAGGGCTGAACGCAGAAACGGCCTTACCTTAAGCAGCGCTCCCCCGGCGCGAGTGAGGGCACGCTTTACCGGGATTTATGCCGGGACGCGGGGCCAAGGCGGGCACAAGGGCGTGCGGAAGGACATTCCGGGCCGGCGGGCGCTGCTAGATTGCCTCCCGTATGCGTTCCCTCGTGCTGATCGGTCACGGTTCCCACCTCAACGGCGAGTCGGCGGGAGCCGTCTACCGCTACGCCGAGCTGATCCGGGAGCGCGGCCTCTACGACGAGGTGGTGGAGGGCTACTGGAAGGAAGAACCCTCCCTGCGCCAGGTCCTGAAAACCACGCGCAGCACCGATGTGACGGTCATTCCCATGTTCATCTCCGAGGGTTACTTCACTGAGACTGTGATTCCCCGTGAACTGGGTCTGGGCCATCAGGGCCCCGTGCCCGGAGAGGGCATCGCCCGCGTGCTGGGAGGTCGCACCGTGCGCTACACGCTGCCCTACGGCGTGCATCCCTCCATGTCGGAGGTGATTCTGGCCCGCGCCCATGAGGCGCTGCCAGACCTGAATCCGGGGGACACCGCCCTGATCGTGCTGGGCCACGGCACCACCCGCAACGAGAACTCCAACCGCGTGATCTACCAGAACGCGGACCGCCTGCGCGAATCGGGCCACTTTGCCGAAGTGCACGCCCTCTTTCTCGACGAGGACCCCAGGGTAGGCACCTGGCCGGAAGTGGTCCGCTCACCGAGGGTGGTGGTGGTCCCCTTCTTCGCGTCCGAAGGCTGGCACACGTTGGAAACCATTCCCGAGGACATGGGCCTGACGGGTGAGGTGACGGTGTTTGAGGACCACCCTTCCGGTTCCCAGACCGTGTATTACGCCCGACCCGTGGGCACCCACGCCCTCGTGGCCGAGGTGGTGCTGCACCTCGCCGAGGAGGCGAGAGGCGCGTCGGAACGCGGCGGCGACGAGGACCGCACCCACGCGGAGGCCTGGCACGCCTTCATGGCCCTCGCGCAGGAGGGCGTGCGCCTGGGCGAGGCGCTGATCACGCCCCACGGCAGCCTGTACGAGATCAGGCACGCGCTTGACGAGGGCCGCCCCTCCGATGCGCTCACCACCGTCGTCACTCCAGAGGGTCTGCGGGACCTGACCAGGCAGGACGAGGGCGGACGCCACCGTCCGGTCCACACCTTCCGCAATCTGCCGCGTGGCTGGCGGGCGGTGCTGTCGGTGACAGACCTGCCCCAGGGCGTGCATAACCTTTACCCCGCCGTGGTGGAGGAAGGCTACGCCCACCACTGCCACAGCCTGCGGGCCACGCCCTGGCCCACCACCGCCCGCCGTCAGACCGGCATCTACGCCAAAGTCAGCCGCGCCACGCCCGAGCAGGTGGAGGCTGTGGCGAAGGACGTGTGCAGCCGCTGTCTCAAGACCCGCCTGTGGGCCGGGGAAAAGTTGCCGCGAACCTTTTTCACCCGCGTGCCCGGCGCGATTCCCTGCCCCGAGGCCTGCACCTACTTCATTGCGGAGGCCCGTGAGGAGGTCAGCGGCAAGCGGAGCCAGGGCGGGCACGACCACGGATAGAGGCGCAGTGAGGGTGTCCTTCCCGCTCCTCACCCTGGGGTGAGAGAATGCGCTCCATGACCGCCCCGCAAGCCTCGCCCCCCACACCGGCCAAGTCCCGTGCCCGCGTGCCGAAAACTGTCTGGGACCTCGTATTCACCCTCGCCGTTCCCATCCTGATCCTCAGCAAGGACATGCTGAGCAGCGGCATCAGCGTGGCGGAGTTGCTGGGAGGCGGCACCGCAGGAAACGTCCGCGCGTACCTGCTCGCGGCGTTTGTGCCGGTGGTATACGTGCTGTGGGACATCCTCGTCAACAGGAACCTCAGCCCAGTGGCCCTGTTCGGCGGCGCGGGGGCGATTCTCAGCGGGGCGCTCGCCTTCTGGTACGTGGACGGCTTCTGGTATGCGGTCAAGGACAGCGCGCGGTCTTACCTCACCGGCCTGCTGTTTCTGATCAGCGCCGCCACCAGTGTGCCCCTGCTGCGCGTGCTGCTCGACGCCTTCAGCATCGGCGAGAAGCCCGAGGACCGGGCCGCGACCCAGCAGGCCATGCGCGATCCCACGGTGCACCGCGCCCTCGTGTTGGGAACCGTCGTCTATGCCGCCCTTGACCTGATCGGCGGCGTGGTGAACAGCATCGTGAACTACCAGCGGGTCACGGCCAAGTTCGGCTCAGATACCTTCAACGAGCAAATCGCGCAGGTCAACGCCATCATGCGTTTGCCCAGCATGGCCATCGGCCTCATCGGCATTGGCCTTGCCATCGCCCTGGTGCAGCGCGCGGTCAAGCGGCGCTACGGAGCGGAGGCCAGCCTGCTGGAGCCCGGCAAACTGACCGAGAAGATGCGCGAGGGTGGGGAACTGCGGGCGTAACGCTGCCGTCTCTCCACGCCTGAGCTCCGCCTTCAAAGGTCTTTTCCTTGGACCCACCGGCACCCTGATCTTCTCATCCTTCAAATCTACCCAGGAATGAATCATGAGGAATGACCCAGCCGCGTGACCTGGCGCTTGCCCCTCCTCCACCCACGCGTACCCGGCGGCGGACCTTTGGGGTGTATATCGGCCGCTTCGAGCCGCCGCATGGAGCGCACCTGCTGGTGATGCTCGAAGCCCTGCAAAGTGTGCAGAAGCTGATCGTGGTGATCGGCTCAGCCCGGGCGGCGCGCAACACCAAAAATCCCTTCACAGCGGAAGAGCGTCAGGATGTGATCGCGGGGATGCTCGCTGAGGCTGGCGTGGCGCGCAGCCGCGTGCTGTTCGTGCATGTGCGCGACTACTTCTACAATGAGAGCCTGTGGCTGTCCGAAGTGCAGGGCGGCGTGGCCGAGCACACGCGGGGCAGCAGCGACGTGGCCCTGATCGGCCACATGAAGGACGAGAGCAGCTACTACCTGCGCTCCTTTCCCGCCTGGGAGTTCATTCCCACCCACGTGGTCAGTTCCCTGAACGCCACCGACGTCCGCAAGGCTTTTTTCGAAGACCGACTGGGCGACGTGCAGGGCATGGTGCCGCCCGCCGTCCACGCCTTTCTGGGTGCGTTTCACAGCACGTCCGAGTACGCCGAGCTGCGCGCCGAGTACGACTATCTGCGCGAGTACCGCGCGGCGTGGGCAGGCACACCCTTTCCGCCCGTGTTTGTGACGGCGGACGCCGTGGTCACCCGCAGCGGGCACGTGCTGGTTGTGCGCCGTGCGGGGCTGCCCGGACGCGGACGCCTCGCCATGCCCGGCGGTTTCCTCCAACCGGACGAGACCTTGCTCGCCTGCGCCGCCCGCCGCGCCACCGAGGAAACGGGCCTCAGCGAAACGTTGGACCTCGCCACCCGGGTCCGGACGCAGGCGGTGTTCGACTACCCCAGCCGCAGCCAGCGCGGGCGCACGGTGACGCACGCCTACCACTTTGACCTCGGGATCGGCCAGCTGCCTGTGCTGCGCGCGGCTGCCGACGCCGCCGAGGCGTTCTGGATGCCACTGTCCGAGGCCCTGGCCCGGCCCGAGCTGTTTTTCGAGGACCACCACGCCATCATCGAGCACTTCCTCATGCGGGGCTGAGGGAGCCCTCCCGCGGCTCCCATTCTCCTTCGGCGCGCCTCAGGCGCTTGGCGAGCCGGCCCTGCTGCTCCACCGTCAGGAGCCGCACGGGCGAAAGAGCAGCCTGGTGTGAGGAGACATCCAGGTCCTCGAACACCCGCCCGGCAAAGCTCCGGGCCGACGCATACCTCGGAAGAGCCTGCAGGTCGTGGTTTTGCAAGAAGGCGGAGTTGAATTGCTCGGGAGCAAGCACCGCTGTGGCGCCTCAGCTGAAGGTGCAGATTTTCCCACTCCTCGCGGGGGAGGTCCACTCTCCCCGCTCCCTGTGCCGCGCCAACACCGGCGTCACGGCCCTCCCAGGAGGTTCTGGTTGCGGTTGAGAACAACGTTCCAGGCCCTCCCCGACAGTACTGGCCCCAGGTCAGGACGGCAAAACAGGCAGTCCGTCATGGTCTGCTGAGTGTGCCGCGTGTGTGGGTGAGGCCGCTCCCTTCCCGAGTGGAGCGGCCTCACCCCTGGAAACGGTCAGTAGGGCTGGGCCTCGTGGCTGCGCTCCTCGGCCTGCTGCACGCCTTGCTCTTTCTTCTCCTCGGCGCTCTGGCGGACCTGGGCGAGGCCTTCCGCCACACGCCGGCCATAGTCCGGGTCACACTGCGTGAACAGGTCGATCATCCGGTCCTGAATGACCTGCGCGGCGTCCTTGAGGTTGGCGACGAGGTTGCCGATCAGGTCCTCGCGCTCCCAGTCCTCGAAGTTGCGGTACTGCTCGCCCGCCTGCTGAAAGTCGTTCGTGCGCTCCAGCGTCTGACGAACGAGGTGGCCCTCCACCCAGGGGGTGTGGTCGGGGTGCGTCCTCGGGGCTTCTTTCAGTCCATTCAGGCTGGAGGGCTCGTAATTCACGTGGGGGTTCTGGCCAGGCGCGGCGTCCACCCGGTAAGCCATCTGGCCATCGCGCTGGTTGGTCGCCACGTGCGTTCTGGGCGCGTTGATGGGCAGTTGCAGGTAGTTGGGCCCCACCCGGTAGCGCTGGGTGTCCGAGTAGGCGAAGGTGCGGCCCTGCAGCATCTTGTCGTCGCTGAAGTCCAGCCCGTCCACCAGCACGCCGGTGCCGAAGGCCGACTGCTCCACCTCGGCAAAATAGTTCTCGGGGTTGCGGTTGAGCGTCATGCGGCCCACCGGCAGCCAGGGGAACTGCTCCTTGGGCCAAATCTTGGTATCGTCCAGCGGATCAAAGTCGAGTTCGGGGTGCTCGCCGTCCTCCATGATCTGTACACACAGTTCCCACTGGGGATAGTCCCCGCGCTCAATGGCCTCGAACAGGTCCTGGGTGGCGTGGTTGAAGTTCTTGGCCTGAATGGCTTCTGCCTCAGGCTGGGTCAGGTTGCGAATGCCCTGTAGGGGTTCCCAGTGGTACTTGACGAGCACCCCCTCGCCCCTGTCGTTGACCCACTTGTAGGTGTTCACGCCGCTGCCCTGCATGTGGCGGTAGTTGGCGGGAATGCCCCAGGGCGAGAACAGCAGGGTGACCATGTGCATGGCTTCCGGCGTGTTGCAGATGAAGTCGAAGATGCGCTCGCCACTCTGGCGGTTGGTTATGGGGTCAGGCTTTTGCGAGTGGATCAGGTCGGGAAATTTGATGGCGTCGCGGATGAAAAACACCTTGAGGTTGTTCCCCACCAGGTCCCAGTTGCCGTCCTCGGTGTAGAACTTCACCGCGAAGCCGCGCGGATCACGCAACGTTTCCGGGGAGTGGCCGCCGTGGCCCACCGTGGAGAAGCGCACGAACACCGGGGTCTGCTTGCCCTTCTCCTGAAACAGCTTGGCACGGGTGTATTTCCCCACAGGCTCATCGCCCACCGTGCCGTAGGCCTCAAAGACGCCGTGCGCCCCGGCTCCCCGCGCGTGTACCACGCGCTCGGGAATACGTTCGCGGTCGAAGTGGCTGATCTTTTCCAGGAAGTGGTAGTTCTCCAGGGTCGTGGGGCCGCGGCTCCCCACAGTGCGGAGGTTCTGGTTGTTGGTGACGGGGTGGCCCTGGCGGGTAGTCAGGGTCTGCTCTCCCGTGGACGATTGGTGCGCCTGATCTCGCGGGTCGGTCATGACCATATCGTGCCTGCTCAAACGGGGACCTCGCTATTTAGACGTCTAATTAGACCTTGAGAAAATCTCCATTTCCTGCACATGAAGGGCGCTGAAGCTCCATTTCTCCATCCACCCCAGTGAGCAGCGCTGGACAAAGCAGCGAAGAGCACCTTAAGATCGCAACGTTCACAAAATTCAACTTGTGCGTGCAGGCGCATCTGGGAGACGTATGTCGAAACGAACTTTTGGCGGCCTACTGGCCTTAAGCCTTGCTCTTGCCTCTTGTGGAATCACTTCCACGCCTTCAGGCTCCTCCACCACAGCGTCAACGGGCGAAGTGCACGCTCAGGCAGTTGGCGGAACGAACATCGATACCTGGAGGCGGCAGATCATCTACCTCACGCTGCCGGACCGTTTCAACAATGGAACTACTTCCAACGACAATGCAGGCGCACCCAACTGCTTCAATAAGGCCAGCGCCACCAAGTTTCACGGTGGGGACCTGGCGGGCCTGCGCCAGCAACTCGGCTACATCAAGGGCATGGGCGCGAGCACCCTATGGACCACCCCCGTGTACGCCCAGGTGGGCGAGGTCAACGGGGGCACAAGCAACGCAGCCTGCGGCTATCACGGCTACTGGCCAAACTTCAAGAATCCAGCCGACACGGCCACCGAGCCCAAACTGGGCACAGGTGCAGACCTCTCCGGCCTGATCACGGACCTGCACAACAACGGAATGAAGTACATGATGGACATGGTCGCAAACCACGCGGGCTACGCCGCGAGCGTGGCGCAGACCAATCCGGGCTGGTTCCACTCCACCTGCACGGGCGACGACATCAACTGTCCCCTCGCCGGGCTGCCCGACTTCCGGCAGGAGGACAGCACGGTGGCGAATTACCTGACCAACCTCAGCAGGAGCTGGACGGGCACTTACGCGATCGACGCCATCCGCATGGACACGGCCAAACACGTGCCCCTGAGCTACTGGCAAAGCTCGTGGATTCCGGGTGTCCTCGCCGCGCGGCCAAATACCTTCCTGCTCGCGGAAGCCTTTTTGACGGGCAGCGCGTCGCAGCTCAAGCCCTTCTACGACGCGGGCTTCGACTCCACCTTCAACTTTCCGCTGCGAAACGCGCTGGTAAGCGGCTTTGCCAGGGCCGGTGGCCTGGACGCGGTGGCTGCCAGCACCCAGGACTACGTGAACACACTGGGCTTGAACCGCGCGCTGCTGACCGTGAACATTCTGGACAACCACGACGTGCCCCGCTTCCTCAACGAACCCGGCTTCGGTGTGGCGGAGGACGAGATTCGCCGCCGCTACCACCTCGGGCTGGGCGCGCTGTTTACGCTGCCGGGTATTCCCCAGCTCTACTACGGTGACGAGATCGGCATGTACGGCGGCGCGGATCCCGACAACCGGCGCGACATGCCCTCCTGGGCATGGACGAGCACGGGCCGCGCGGGCACCTACAGCGGCTTCCTGCCCAATCCGGGGCTGACCTACAACCTGGTGCAGAAGCTGGCCTCGGTGCGGACGAACAACGCTGCCCTCTGGAAAGGTACGTATGCCGAGCTGTGGCGGCCCAATGGCGGCACGAACGTCTATTCCTTCTACCGGGGCTACAGCGACAGCACCACCGCCAGCCGCATCATCGTGGTGTTCAACAACAACCCTTCCTCGGCCAGCGTGACCCTGAACATCGGCGCGAACACCGGCATCAGCAGCGCGGACCGCACGTACCTGGCCGCGCGCACCTTCGATGACCAGGCCGGACAGGGCGCGCCCGCCACCGCCACGAGCAGCGGCGGCAACCTGACCGTGAATCTACCGGCCAAGACCTTCGCCATCTACAGGGCCCGCTGAGGCGAGCAGCAAGCGAAGCTCAAGGCTCCCCGCGCCCGGGCCCCCTAGCCTGGGCACATGTCCACTTCCGAACGCCCCCGGACCGCCCTCCTGCTTCACGCCTACCCCTTTTCCGCCGCGATGTGGGACGAACAAAGGGCGGCGCTGGAGGTGGAGGGCTTCCGGGTGATCGTTCCGGACCTCCCCGGCTTCGGCGGAGCGCTGGGGAGTATGGTCTCGCTCTCGGAGACGGCGCGGGACTTGCTGGGCACCCTGCCGCCCGAACCCGCGGTCGTGGTGGGGCTGAGCATGGGCGGCTACGTGGCGCAGGAGTTGCTGACCCAGGCTCCGGAGCGCTTCGCCCGCGTGGTGCTTGCCGATACCACCACCCGGGCAGATCCCCCCGAAAAAGCCGAAGACCGGCGCGAACAGGCCGGCCGCGCGCTGCGCGAAGGCTCCAGCTTTATCGTGGAGGCCGCGCGCAAGGAACACCTGCCGCGCACCTTCGCGCGCATCCAGCCCATGATGCAAGCGGCGTCGCGCGAGGGCATTGCGGGGGCGCTGCGGGCAATGGCGGCGCGGCGAGACTACAGTGAGACGCTGCGGGATCTGCGCGTCCCCCTGCTGGCCCTTGTGGGCGAGGAGGACACCATCACGCCGCCGGAACGCGTGCGGGAGATTGCGGACCTGGGGCGCGGCGAGCTTCACGTACTGCCGGGGGCCGGGCACCTCTCCAACCTGGACGCCCCGGGGGCGTTCAATGCGGCGCTGCTGGCCTTTCTGCTGTAACGGAAGCCGGCGTCCCCGCGGCGGCAACCCAACTCCAGGTTTGGCGAGAAAGGCGCGCATCAGGCCGTCCTCGGTCTGCCGCGCGTTGAGCAGGGCGTCCGGGGCACTCACCTTCAGAACCACGCTGAGGTACTGGCCTCCCAGGGACCGTGATTCCCAGCGGGCCGCCACCGTGTTGCCCGCCGTCTCCTGGCGGAGCGCCAGTCCATCCGCAGGTACAGGGGCGCGTCCTTGGCACACAGGTGAGCGGCGCTCTCCTCGCCCTCTGGAAAGGAGAAGCGCCCATATCCGGCCGGTAGGCTGGCCTCCTGGGGCGTGAGGGTCAGCAAAACGGCGCAGGGCATGGCAAATTCCACAACACCAGCCTCGTCCTTGGGCGAGAGCGGTTCATTTTGCGCCGGGACCAGCGGCGACACCGCCTCCACCATAACTTCTCCCGGAACAGCCCGGAGCGTGAATGCGGAGGCTGGAGCGCAGGCGCAGTACCGACGGCAGCAAGAGGCGTTTTACCCCGGCAGGAGAGGGCTCAAAGCCGCGCGTACAGCTCCAGGTAGTGCCGCGCGGGGCTCTCCCAGCTGAAGTCAAGCTCCATGCCGCGTTTGACCCGCGACTTCCAGACGGCGCGCTTCTTGTACACGGTGCGGGCCTCGGCGCAGGCGGCGGTGAGGGCCTCAGGCGTCGCGTCGGCGAAGCGGAAGCCCACCTCGTGCGGCACGGTGTCCACCAATCCGCCTGTCTCGCGCACGACCGGCAAGGTGCCGTAGCGCATGGCGATCATCTGCGACAGTCCGCACGGCTCGAAGCGGCTGGGCATGGCGAAGGCGTCCGCGCCCGCATACACCCGGTGCGCCAGCGGCTCATTCAGTCCGGGCACGAAGGCGACGCGGGGATGATGGCCCCAACCCGTCAGTGCGGCCGTCAGGAGCGGATCGCCGCCACCCAGGACCACCACGTTCCACTCGCGCACGAGATCGGGCAGCGCCATCAGCAGCAGGTCCATGCCCTTCTGATCGGCCAGGCGGCTCACCACACCGAGGATGGGCGCAGCGTCCAGGCCGAACTCTCCCCGCAGGGCCGCCGTATTCACCGCCTTGCCCAGGGCGTTCTTGTACGGCTGAATTTCGGGGTCGGTGCGGGGGTCCCAGCGCGCCTGGTCCAGTCCGTTGAGGATGCCGCTCAGCCGCCCCTGCCGCGCCAGGGACACGAGCAGGCCGTCGAGCCCCTCACCGTACCGCGGAGTGGTAATCTCCAGCGCATACGTCGGGCTGACGGTGGTGACGTGGCGGGCAAACCACAGGCCCGCCTTCATCAGGTTGAGGTCGCCGTGGAACTCCACCCCCTCGGCCTGCATCGCCCAGTCGGGGAGGCCCGTCCATCCCCACGCCTCGTGCAGGGTCCAGCGGCCCTGGTACTGGAGGTTGTGGATGGTGTAGGCCGTGCGCCAGCCGCGCAGATTCGCGTGTGCCACCACCAGCCCAGCCTGCCAGTCGTGGCCGTGCAGCACGTCGGGGGTGATTTCCAGCGCGTCCAGCACAGGCAGCACCGCCCGTCCGAAGGCGCAGAACCGCTCCACGTCATCGTCGTGGTACAAGCCGGGGCGCTCGAAAGCACGCAGGCCCACGAACAGGAAGCGCACGCCGCCCTCACGCAGTTCGCCCACCGTGACCGGGCCCGCGTCCGGCACATCGCCCTCCCACACCACCTGCGGCGCGCCCACCAGGGAGGCGTACCAGGGTGACACCACAGCCACGTCGGCTCCCTGCCGCGCCTGAACGGCGGGAAGTGCCGCCAACACGTCGCCCAGGCCCCCCGAGCGCGAGAATGGAAACACTTCCGAACCGACGTGAACGACCCGCATGGCTGCACTCTACCCTGCTGCGGGTGCCGGGGCGTCATCGCTTTGTAGGCAGGAGCAGGCCGCTTCCGGTGGCTGCGCCCCTGGCCTCGTTGACAACCTCCCGCACCGCTGGTACACTTCCCCTCGCTCATCGGCCCGGGCTCTTAGCTCAACGGTCAGAGCAGTCGGCTCATAACCGATTGGTTGCCGGTTCAAATCCGGCAGGGCCCACCATCACAGATGGGCGGTTAGCTCAGTGGTAGAGCATTCGCTTCACACGCGAAGGGTCGTAGGTTCAAATCCTATACCGCCCACCACCTTCACGTCCCTCAGTCAAAGCTGAGGGACGTGATTTTTGTTGCCTACCCCTGCCGCGACAACCGCGCTTCCAGGCGGCGCTGCGCGAGTTCCAGCACGCTGCTGATCAGCCAGTAGATCAGGGCGGCGGCCAGGTAGGGCCCAAAGGGCTCGAAGGTGCGGGCGATGACCAGTTGGGCACTTCGCAGCAGTTCCACCACCGTGATCACCGAGACGAGCGAGGTGTCCTTGACCAGCCCGATCAGGGTATTGCTCAGGCTGGGCAGCGCCACCCGCGCCGCCTGGGGCAGCACCACCAGCCGCATGGTCTGCCGGGGCGTCAGGCCCAAGCTGAGCGCGGCCTCCCGCTGCCCACGCGGCACACTGAGGATGGAGGCCCGCATGGTTTCGGACAGGTAGGCCGCTGCGTTGAGCGTCAGGGCCAGCACGCCGCCCAACAGCGGGCTGAGCGTGACCCCGAACGAGGGCAGGCCGTAATAAATGACGAAAATCTGCACCAGCAGCGGCGTGCCCCGAATAAACGAGACATACAGGCTGCTGAGAAATCGCAGGGGAGTCACCGGCGAGAGCCGCAGCAGGGCCACCAGCAGCGCAAGCGGCAAACCCAGCACCATCGATGCCAACGCGTACCCCAGGGTGATGGGTGCGGCGGCGAGCAGGGTGGGCAGGGCCTGCCACGCGCTCTGGGCGATGAGTTGCAGCTGCTCGGCGTTCATGTGAAAAGGTCCTTTGCGGCAGGCATGAGCGGAACAAGGGTGGGCAGGGTCAGCGTTCCCGCTCCCCTGCCCCTGGGCCTGATTGTGCCTGAATCCAGCTCCCGGTCAAGCAAGCCGGGCTGGACTTCACGGCTTGCTGACGTCCTCACCAAACCACTTGCGGCTGATCTTGGCGTAGGTGCCGTCGGCCTTGATCTGCAGCAGGGCGCGGTTGATGGCCGTTCCCAGGGCCGTGTTCGTTTTCTTGAAGGCAATGCCGACGGGTTCAGGCTGGCCGATCACGCCTGCGCCGCGAATGGGAAGCTTGTTCTTGGTAATCAGGTAGCCCACCAGCAGGCGGTCGTTGTAGGCGGCGTCCAGGCGTCCGGCAGCAAGGTCTGCCAGGTACTCGGGCGCGCCAGGATAGGTCACCACATTGATGCCAGAGGCGGCGCGCAGCTGCTGCTCGAAGTTGCTGCCCAGGCCTACACCCACCCGCTTGCCCTTCAGGTCCACCAGGGTCTTGGGCGCGAAACTGCCACTCTTGCGGACGATGATCTGGGGGCTGCTGTAGGCGTAGGGCTGGCTCAGGCCGATGGTCTTCTGGCGCTCGGCAGTGATGCCCACCTGGTTGACGATCACGTCGTACTTGTTCGCCTGCAGACCAGCCAGGATGCCGCTCCACTCGGTCAGCACAAATTCGGGCTTGAGGCCCAGCTTGGCGGCCACGGCCTTGGCCACGTCCACGTCAAACCCCGTGAGGATTCCGGCGTCGTCCTTAAAGGTAAAGGGCGGGTAGGTGCCTTCCATCGCAACCTTGAGCGTGCCGTTTGTCAACGTGGGGACAGCGGCGTGCACGGTGCCAGCGGCCGTAAGGACCAGGGGAAGCAGGAGTTTCACAAAACGCATAGAACCTCTTTTCTAACGCCGAACGGCGCACAGGAGAGAACAACAGAGAGACAGCCTCTACACAACGAATTATAAAGCAGTTTGTTTTACAAACATTAGAGCCTGCTGATCAGATCCAGAGGCTCGTGCTGTTCCGAGGACCGTACCTCCTGTTCCTCAAGGGCAGACGGTCCTGCTGTGCCCACCCTACATTCTCCCGCTTTCCCGTATGCTGAGGGCAGATGAGCGCCGTGATTCACCTGCAAGCGCTGGGCCTGACCGAGTACGAGGCGCGCGCCTATACCGCCCTGCTCGCGCTGGGCCGGGCCGTTCCCGCGCGTGTGGCGCGTCAGGCGGGTATTCCCCGTCCCAAGATCTACGAGACGCTCGAACGTCTCGAAGGCCGGGGGCTGGCCGCACGGGTGGGGCAAAACCCGCTGGAATACGCGCCACTCAGCGCCCGCGAATACCTTGCCCGGGCCCGCCGCTCGTTCGACGACCGTCTGGGGGCGCTGGACCGGGACCTCTCTCGCCTGGCCCCGGACCCGGCACCCGAAGCGGTGTACCACCTCTACGGTGAGGCCGCCATCCGCAGTCTGTGCGAGGACCTGACGCTGAATGCCCGCCGCAGCGTGTACATGGCGGGCGAACCCGCCCTCGCTGAGCGGCTGGAGCGCCTGACACCCCGGGGCGTGGCCCTGCACCGCGCCTCACTGGTGTCGCTCCCCTCGGTGGCCGCCGACGGACAGCGCGCCTTCCTGCTCGCCCGCGACGGTGAGGCCGCCGTGATCGCCCACTTCATGGAGGAGGGCGGGGTGGGCGACGCACACGGCGTTCACACCCATAACCCCGTGGTGGTCCACCTCATTGAGGGCTATGTGCAGCTCGCCGCCGAACGTGTGGGCGCGGGGCGTTGACAAGAGCGGGAAGCGTTGCTAACCTAATTGGGCCTTCGGGGCTGTGGCGCAGTTGGGAGCGCGTCTGAATGGCATTCAGAAGGTCAGGGGTTCGAATCCCCTCAGCTCCACCAAAGAGAGGCCCCGCCACTGTGCGGGGCATTGCTCTCAAAGGAAGCCCCTTTGGGCAACCGCAAGGCGATGTAGCTCAGCTGGTTAGAGCGAACGACTCATAATCGTTAGGTCCCCGGTTCAAGTCCGGGCATCGCCACCAAAGTAAACTCCGTCTGGTACGGAGTTTTTTTGTTTCTCTATTCAGACCCAATCCCTCCCAATTCACCTGCGGTGCCCAACGGGCTTTTTAGGTGGCTGATTCTGGGTCTCTGATGGGTGAGGAGAAGTTTAGGGCCAGGGCGTGGCTCACGTGCGCCAAAGGTACCTCTACCAAGAGAAATCACCCGGCATCCATTGATCGGCATATCCGTTTAACATCATCTAAAAAATGAAGTCTACGCGCCCTCTGCTACGGTTTGCGGGATCACCCGTTCCGTCCGCTGCGGTGCTTCCACACTTCTCCGTCACCGTTTTTCCCGCTCGCTCCGCTGGGGTTGGCCTGCCATTTCATCACTGATGAACCGGAGTCTTTATAAGTAGGCATGTAGAACAATTCTCCCCTCACTCCAAGTAGGACAAGTCCTCTGCTCTTACTCCTACGGCTTCCCGTACGCCGTGGAAGCGCTCAAGGCGCGCGCTTCTGGACTGGACACCCATCGAGGAAGCCCCCCGGCAGCATCACCAGGCTGCCGCAGGTGTTCAGCACCACGCGCCGCTTTGCCTCCAGCAGCAGGTTCACAGCCAGGAGCCGGACACGGCGTGCGGCATTCAGGGCCGTCAAGCACAGCACGTCGTCCGTGGTACGGGCCTTCAGAAGCGGCCCTGCTTCCGAGATGCCCACGGCTGGCCCCCCGTCGCTCCCGCCATTGCAAACCGGCACAGAACCGCGTCGCGTGCCGCTTATTGTTGGTCTTGGCTACCGCTCCAATGCACCTCAGGATCGTCGCCCATCCGCACGCTGATCTCCAGGTGGTTGTCAGGGAGGCGGTCGCTCTCGGTGGTGATCATGTTCCAGCCAGGACGCAGGTGAACATCCGCCTGGAAAACCTGGCGTACGGAGCCACTGCTCGTCGTGACGTTGCAGTCGGCGCTACCCGTCAGATCGGCAGTGCCCTCGGCATAGATGTAGACGGAGTTGCGAGTTCGGTAGACGTCCCCAGCAAGACGCTCCTGTTTTTGGCGATAGAAGCCTTCCTGTCCATTTACGTACAGATACTGCACCCAATACCCACCGGAAGGTAAGGACGAGGTCGCCAAGGTGTTGAACTTGCAGTCGGCCTGACGGTAACGCAATAGTTCCGTGCGGGCGTAGTCATAATAGGTGGAGTTGCGTCTGGCCTGCTCGGGGGTGATGACAGTGACAAAGCTTCCTCCGTTTACACTGCCGATCGTCTCCCAGCGGACTGCGCCATTGTTCACCACCCGCAACTGAACGCTGCCAGTCATGCGGCTGTTTAACTGTCCGCGCAATTGGAGACTGCTTGCAGCGGGATCACTGTGGCCTGAATTCATCTCCAGGCTGCTGACGCCCCCGGTAGCAATAGTCGGGGGCGTGCTTGTGTATGTCTGCCCACAGCCGACGACGAAGACAAGGGGGAGGAGGAATACGCGCTAAGCGGCATAAGCAGAAAATTTTTGCATAGGAGCCTCCTGGCGCAATGCCTGAGACCCCAGCCATTCCGCCTGTGCTTGACTTCCGCAGTTGCACTTTGATACTCGCTACCCTTCTAACCCACTGCGACTCCAGCGGGACACCTCCGACCTTGAGACAGTCGGTGGTCTGGGGAAGCTGGGTGAAAGGTCATGTGGCGTGACAGCGTCATGGACAGCCGACAAGCCGGCTGAGCCGTTTACTCCACGGGGAAACTACTCGCGTCATTCTATGAGATTTTTCACACTTGTGACCAGCTTTCTCTGCTGAGCGGGGGGAGAACCCCCGCTAGATGAAGATGTACAACGGCTTGCCTCAGACTTCGGCGCCCTCACGGATGTTCTCCCATCACTCGGGCCCCCGTTGAGAAGAACCAGAACCGCGCCGCGCGCCACCGGGCCGCCGCCCTCAGGTCTTTCGCACCGCTCGCCTCTTCCGTCAGGGCACGTTCCCGGGCTCTTGCTTCCGCTTCCAGGTACTCCACTGTCCCCGCCGGAGGCGAAGGCGAGACGCCTTCTTCAGAAGCCACCTCAAAGGCATCCTTCCAGGAGCACACTGCCTCCCTGGCGGGGTGTTCCAGCGGGCGGGCGCTCACCGCTCCAGTGCCCATCATGCGTATGACGTTTTCCACGTCGCGCTCTGCTCCCTCGATCCACTTCAGCAAGGCATCCAGAGCTTGACTTGGCAGGAGTTCGCCCGTCCGGTATGCCCTGTCCTCCTGAGCCGCTATCCGGGCGGCCTTTGCCCGCCGCACAGTGTGCCGATTGCTTCGGCGCTGCAAGTCTATGCACCGTGCTCAGGGCTGCCTCTTGAAGGCCGGCCGGTACGCTTTCAGGGCAAAGGCGGGCAGATCGTCAGCCGGTGCACACAGTTTTCAATAGCGCTCGAGCACCTCGCCCACGCTCCAGCTTCCTCCACGCTGGCTCTCAGATCGGCAGGCCAGCGACCCGCGAACCTCACCCATGAGCGCTTCTCCTCCATTGATGCCGGCGTAAGTTCGCCTCGGCTCTCCACACCCCGGGTCATGAGGAAACTGGCCAACACACAAATCGTTCGACTGGGATTCATATCAATTTATGCCGTGATCAATAGAGTCTACCCGCTCCGGCGGCCATGCCTGCCGGGCTTCGACTTCTGGCAGCCGCTTCTCCACACCGCGCTTCACTCCAACCCGCTCTGAGGGCGCGCGTCCTTCTCCGGTTGCCACAGCGTTCCCCGATCAGCCGCCACGCCGTCACACGGGCCGCGCTGGAGGTGTTTGACACCTGCCCCCACGCTTTCTTCAGCAGTCCGGCCAGCACCTCCTTCCGCAGAGGGATGTCTGCTTGCCTGGCATGCCCCGCGCCGCGATCATGCGGCCCCTGCTGGCTTCTTGAGCTGCCTCCAAGGCTTCCAGACCGGCCTCGAGCTCTCCGACTTCGTATACCCGCGAGCTGCTCACCGTCTGGGAAAGGGTGTAAATGGCCTTCGCGTTTCCGTGTCTTCGTCTCCCAGGAGGTCACGGGCGGCTCCTAGGGCCTCCCAGCAACGTCCTTCAGGGTGCGTGCCTTGCGCTGGGCCATACGGGCCTGAGCGTTGGAGTGAGCCATATTCCTTTCACAGAGGGGCGATAAGTCGCTTTCCGCTCAGGTGGCCCCTTCCCTCTGCTTCCTGTGGGCCAGCACTTTCGGGCTGTTGGCTTCGAGGTGGGCAACAACCGCACTCGCCGAGAGGACAGCCACCAGGGAGCCCACACGCTCCTCAAAGGTCGCCGAACAGGACAGCGTCCCCCTGTGGAGCGGCAGGCCGTCGGTGTGCTCCAGACGCGTCTCCTGTGCCCAGTCCTCCCCACAGGGGGTGAGCCGCAGAGCGTCTGTATCCACGTCACGCTCTTCGAGGCAGCTCACGGTACCTCCCCGCCTTTGGTCTGGTCGTGCCCTTGCCGCACGATCGGCACGCCAGGCACCTGGGCGTTCTCGATAAAGCTCGCCCCGGGGCCTTCTACCCTTCTCGAAGGCCGATCATACGGAACAGTAATGATTCTCACTCATATGGTTATGAAAGTCATACCTATTCAAGTCCTCATGGATGTAGTCTGCGTCCTCATCCCGCATCTAGCCATATACAGGAATCACTTTGGTTCCGTATCAGCCGTTCAAACCTGCCTGTCACCCTGTCGACCAGGGCCAGCAACACGGCGTGTCGTTCTGCACGCTTCAGCCCGGTCCGAGAGGGGGCCTGTTCGGTCCGTTCCAAGTGGCCTTTACGGCTGCTCCAGATCGCGCAGACGCCTCTGGGTCTGGAAGTCTCGCTGCGCTGCTCCTCCAGCATCGTCTAAAAGGCTGCACGCTGGCCTTCCGGGGCGGCCATGCTGACAAAGTCGCAGGACTTGCTGCCTCGCATGACGTTTGGCTCTCCCGTCTTCTCCCCGGAAGCTGGGCGCTCTGGGCTTCATCCGTGCGAAGGGCTTCGAGTTCCTTCTGGGCTTCCTCGATCCGCCCTGGAAGGCTCTGAGCGCTTACGCCCGCATGGTACAAAATGCCCCCCTGGTACGTCAGGCCGGATGGGTGAAATAGAGACAACTCCTCAACAGGAGGGCTACCTTTACGTGAGCATCTGCGAATCTACCCCGCTTTACGTCTTCTACGAATGACACAGAACGCCGTTTAGGGCTGAGCGAGGTTATGGGCGAGGACGGCCAGGACGACGCGGAGCCGGAGAGAGGGAAGTGTTTTGGTCTGAACGGAGCGAATTTGAGCTTCGACCAATTGTGAAAAGACGGTTTCAATGCGTTTGCGGAGCTTTGGGTGGCGGTCTTGCCGCCACCCGTTGTCATAGCGGGTGTTTTTCTTGGGTGGGAACAGGTAGCCCAGGCAGCAATAGCCCTTGTCCCCAATGATCTTTGGCCCGCCGAACTCAGGCCACCTCCGGTTCAACTCATAGCTGACGGTGGTGTCGTGAAGATTGGCGGGTTTGAGGAGGTACTGGACGATCTCCCCTGCGGGTGTCACCCAGGCATGCAGCTTGTACCCGTACACGTCGCCCTGGGTCCCAAACCCCCATTTCGCTCCCGGGAACTTGCACCGCTTGCCTCGTTTCGAGCGACACACCGGGAGCGGCATGGAGTCAATGATCACTTCTGCACAGCGTTTGGCGGGGCTGACCAAGGCTTCGAGGCGTTCCAGCAGACGCACGCTTCGCATGTACGCCTGGGTGTAGGAGGGAAGACCGACGCGGTCTTCCCTCAACATGTTCCACCAGATCGAGCGATACGGCTGCTTGAACACGAAGCGAGCGAGCAAGAGGGCCACGAGCAGGGCATCCGTCAGCTTCTGATGCTTAAATCGCTTCAGATCGCTGAAGTGCCGCTTCGCCCAACGGTGGAGCTGACGAATCACCGCACGACGACCTAAACTATGATGGTGACGGTATCTGCACATACCGTCTCCATTTTTCCTCGTCTCCGTCCTACTCGGCTACCCCAGCCTCAAGCCCTAAACGGCGTACAGAACTCACTTGAAGTGTCTATTCAAGGAATGATGCTACTCGTAAGTAAGCAGTCCGCTTACCCTTTCGAATAAGGGACCGGGGTTAGTTATAGTGAGCTTGATTTATGTTGAATGACAAATCAATACCAAAAATAGATCTTAGGTGAATAACTTGGAATGAGGGAGCATTTCTTACGGATTGGTCATAAACGAAGGAGAGATAGGTTGTTTCCTGTTTTTCAAATCAAAAGTTGCCCCAATTACCAAATTACCGTATCACCATATTAGAAGATCACCGTAAATATCGTGCCCTCGCTCAAGTGTGTTTCCACAGCGATTTCTCCGTGGAAGTGACCTGTGACAATGTCTCTAATAATAGGAAGGCCCAATCCTGTGCCTTTCCCGACTTCTTTAGTGGTGAACATAGGGTCGAAGATGCGTGGCAACACTTCCGGAGGAATACCTGTTCCGCTATCTTGTACGCTCATTACATGCCTGCCGTCTTTTACACTGAAGCTGACAGTGACGCTCCCTTTCGGTTTCCCACTATCCTCGCACGCATGGATGCCATTTACGACGAGGTTTGTTACCACCTGTGTGAAACGCGAAGGCTCTCCGTGGAGCATAACTGCTTCCTTGGTCTGTTCCAGCAGAAGATCAATTTTGGCATTCCTGGCCTGATGGGCAATCATCAGGAGGGTCTCTGAAGCGAGTTTAACCGCATCAAACTCCTGCATCCCCGTTACCGTATCCCGCGTATGTCCTCGTATGGAGCGGATAAACTCGCCGATCCGCGACACTGTTTTGCCCGCTTCAGTTACAGATGACTGTAACTCACGTCCGATCTCACGATGGTCGTCGTCAGTGACTTGAGGATTGCCAATCGAATCCAGGTACTCCCGCGTGAGGTGTTCTGCTTCACGCAGGTAATTCATGGTGGCTGCCAATGGCGTGTTAATCTCATGCGCAAGACCGGCGGTAAGCCGTCCCAGACCAGCAAGTTTCTCGCTGAGCATCAGACGTTCCTGGCTGGCTTTCAACGTCTGTTCCGCTGTGCGGCGGTCCGTGATGTCCCGCTCCAGACTGAGAAGTACCTCCCGCCCCCCAATGGTCAGAAGCGTCAAGTGAACCTCCAGGGGATATGGAGTTCCGTCCTTGCGCCTGTGTTCCGTCTCAAATCGCATGATGCGCTCAGCACGCACGCGTTCTCGAAAATCGTTGTTCGCCGCTGGGTTGGCCAGCAGCGCGTCTCCATTCGGCAGAAGGGCGTATACGCTTCGCCCCACCAACTCGTGAGGAAGGTAGCCGTTCATCTTCGCCGCAACCTCATTGCAGCGCAACACAGGCATCTCCTCCTCCGTAAAATCAATCAGCATGATGCCGTCTGGGGAGTGGTCGAACAACGCCTGGAGGGTCCGTCTGCTTTCGTCAAGTTCCGCATCAGCGAGCTTACGCTCCGTCACGTCACGGGAGTTGAAGACCACACCCCGAACATTTGGATCATCCACGTAATTTGACGCGACCCACTCCACCCACCGCCATTCCCCGGTGAGCGCATGCTGAAAGCGGCTGGTAAGTTGCCGCGTAGCGCCCGGACCACCCTGGAGCACTTCCGAGAACGTCTGCAGGATTGCCCCGTGCTCCTCCGGGTGCATCAATTCAAGCGATGTACGGCCATGAAGCTCTTCAGGCTTGTACCCGAGAAACCTCGTCATGGATGGACTGGCATACATGAAGTATCCGCCACGGTTCAGGACGCTGATGACGTCGGTGCTGTTCTGCACCAGCGAGCGGAAACGCACCTCACTTTGCGCGACCACTTCCTCCGTCCGTTTGCGCTCGGTGACGTCTCGATCAATCCCCAGCACCAGCTCCCGCCCACCCACGTACACCACGGTGGTGCTGATCTCGACGGGGTAGACGCTCCCGTCCTTACGGCGGTGCACATTCTCAAAATGCACGTGGCCGCTCTGGCGGAGTTGTTCCAGGAAACGCTGCTGCTCCTGAAGTTCTGCCTCTGTTGGCGCGATGACGTTCACCGCGTCCAACACCCGCACGGACTGCCCAACCAACTCTCCAGCCACAAAGCCGTTCATGGTGCACGCCGCCTCGTTGCAGGCAACGATCTTCCAATTCACGTCCGTCGCGTGTGGATCCATGAGCAAGATCGCGTCTGGGGACTCCTTGAACAGCGCTTCAAACAACTCCCGCGTTTCCTTTAACTCCCGCTCGATCCGTTTGCGGGTGGTGATATTCACCATCATGAACAGCAAGCTCGCTTCACCGGCGAACGACATGGCTTCAATGGACAGAAGCACTTCGACGGTATTTCCATCCCGGCAGCGAACTGGGACTTCGAGGTCCTGCACCCGTCCATTTGCTTTGAGCAGATGACCCACGCGCTCCCGGTCCGCTGGGTTCACCCATAAGTTCAGGCGGGGTGTCGGCGTGCCGACGGCTTCATCCCTGGAAAAGCCAAGGAGGGTAAGCCAGGCATTATTTGCGTCCAGGAGACACCCATCTTCGGCACGGGCAATGGCGCTGGCAATCGGCATCCCGGCAAACAGCTGCTTGAAGGGACCGTCCGCGCCGCTCTCTGGCGTCTCCCACACTGGCCTCGTCACACTTCACTGTAGAAGACCAGGTCTTTCGCAATCCCTTCAAAGCACCGGGGCGTAAAGGTGCCCACAGGAGATTGTTCAGGGGCGCGGGGAGAGCGCAAGAGCAGGCGCAAGGGCGATGAAGCGACAGGTTCAGAATGGAAACTTAAAATTTTCCGCCAACCCCCTTCCTGTGGGGCAGTTGCCGTTCAGGACCGCAGCCGCAGGCAGACAGGGCCGCGCAAGCCAGCACGAACTCTCCCAAGTTCGGCATCCCGAGGGCAGGAAGCCGGGCTGGTTGAGGCTGCTCCCTGCGGCCGCGCGCACGAGGCAGGTTTCTCAAATCATTGGCAACCCCGATGACCCGGCCCACTGCGTGGCCTGCAGCACTTGGTTGAGTCGCGATGTCCGAAACGGGAAAGAAAAGCAGTACTGCTCTGGCGCTTGCAGAACTCGGGCAGCCTCTGGGCGGGCCAGAAGTTCAAACGTGCCCAACGCGTGCCCAACCCCCACGGGAAAGGCGGCATGGTCCGACTGGTCCCGGACCATGCCGCCTTGCTTGAGGCTGAAAAACAGTGTTTCAGAAAAAAGGAGACGGGAATACCCGAATTGAGGCAGGAGAGGCCGACATGGGCCTCCGTACACCTCATCGTCAGGTCCCCGGTTCAGGTCCGGGCATCGCCCCTCCCCTCCGGGTAGGGTTTTCGCTTTGGCCCTCCTGCGGATGCTCTACCCTCCTCCCCATGCCCGTGACCGTCTTCCCCACCCGGCCTGCCGATCTGCCGCCCCTCCTCGCCGCGTTGTATGGCGCGCCGGAGGAAGCTGTGGCGTGGATGGCCGGGACCCTGACCGGAGCGTGGACCGCCCATGACGAGGACGGTGAAGTGCAGGGAGCGGTGGGCCTGCGCCCCAGCCCGGCACACGGTTCGGAGCTGGTGGGTGGGGCGCTGCCGGGACCCGAATATCTGGAAGCGGCGGCGGCACTCGCCCAGACCGCGCGCGGGGCGGCAGGGCGCGCCTACGCCTTCGCGGACGGCACCCTCTTTCCAACGCGAGCGCTGGAAGCGGCGGGCTTCCGGGAGGTGGCGGCCTACCGCCTGCTCGCGGGGCCGACGCCCACCGGTACAGTTCCCCTTCCCGCAGGGTTCCAGCTTCTGCCCCTCACCGAGGTGCTGGACCCCGCCCTGCGTCTGGACGCCCTCGCCACCTACGAGGACCGGATCGGGCACCACGCGGTCACGCCCGAAGCGGCGGCAGAAGGCGCTGGGGGCTTCGACGGGGAACTCAGCCTGCTCGCCCTGGACGCGCAGGGACAGGCCGCCGGAATCTGCCGCGCAGCGGTGGAAGACGGTTACGCGCGAATCGATGCGCCGGGGGTGCGCCCGGACCTGCGGACTTCTGGCCTGCGCGCTGCCCTGCTGCTGGGCGTTTGCGCCCGGGTGCGTGGGCGCGCCCTGGAACATGTCAGCGTGGAGGGATGGGGCGATACACCGGAGGAACTGGCCGCGGACCTCGCGCTCGGGCTGGGCGTGGAGATCGAGAATCCGATCTACGCCGCGCCCTGATCGCCCTGCCGGGACGCGCTCCCACCGGGCCGGATACGATGGCCCCCATGAAGACCTTGGGCGTGCTGGGCGGCATGAGCTGGACGAGTACGGCGGAGTATTACCGCCTGCTGAACGAGGAAGTCGCCGCTCGGCGCGGTGGGCTGCACTCCGCGCCCCTGCTGCTGCACAGCGTCGACTTTGCCGAGGTGGCCCGGATGCAGCGCGAGGACCGGTGGGACGACGCGGCCACGCTGCTGGCGAATGCGGCCCGCGGGCTGGAACAGACCGGGGCCGGAGCCGTGATCGTCGCCACAAACACCATGCACAAGGTGGCAGACCAGATTCAGGCCGCTGTAGGGATTCCGCTGCTGCACATCGCCGACGCCACGGGGGCGGCCATACAGGCGGCGGGCCTGAAGCGTGTCGGCCTGCTCGCCACTGCCTTCACCATGGAGCAGCCCTTCTACCGGGAGCGGCTGGAGCGCTACGGCCTGGAAGTGCTGGTGCCGGAGGCCGAGGACCGCTCCGAGGTCCACCGCGTCATCTTCGGAGAGCTGTGTCAGAACGCCGTGCTGAACGGCTCGCGGGACACCTACCGCCGAATTATGGCCGATCTGGTGGAGCGGGGGGCCGAGGGCATCATCCTGGGCTGCACAGAGATCATGCTGCTCGTCGGAAGGGAGGACACCACCGTGCCCGTGTTCGATACGACGCGGCTGCACGTGGAGGCGGCGGCGCGGTGGCTGTTGGAGTAGCGGTCAGCGATCCGCCTTCTGCCGCCTCCCGCGCTAGCATCGGGGCGTGAACCTCGCCGTCGTCCTCGTCTCTCCGAAAACGCCGGGCAACATCGGCTCGGCGGCCCGCGCGATGCTCAACATGGACGCGCGGGACCTGCGTATCGTCGCGCCGCGTTGCGATTATCTCGACAGCAGTGCGGTGGCGATGGCCGTCCACGCGGCGGACCTGCTGCGCGGAGCGCGCATCTATCCCACCCTGCGCGAGGCACTGGCGGACCGGGACCTCAGCGTGGGCACCTCGGCACGCCTCCGCGCGGACCTGCCCGCGCCCCGGCATCCGGCGCAGGTACGGCCCCTCGTGCGCGCCGCCGCTGCGCCCGCCCTCGTGTTCGGGCCGGAGGAGACGGGGCTGGTGAACAGCGATCTGGAACAGTGCCAGGTAACGGTGCGGGTCCCCACCGGCGACTACGCCAGCCTCAATCTCGCGCAGGCCGTGCTGCTGGTGTGTTACGAGTTCTTGCAAGCGCAGGACGACGTGCCCGATCCTACTCGCAAAACCGCCACCCGCGAGGAGATGGAGGCGATGTACGGCCACCTGCACGACACCATGCACCTCATCGGCTACACAGACGCTGTGCGCGCGCGCCATACGCTGCGACTGTGGCGCGCGATGCTGGACCGCTCGCTGATGAGCAGCGCGGAAAGTCGCCTGTTTCGGGGCTTTCTGCGTCAGGTGAAGTGGAAGGTGGAGGACGGGGCGAGGCGGGGGGCAGAGGCCCTTCCGGTAGGGACGGAGAGGGAGACGGCCGAGGACTGAGGGCTGGGGGCCCCTTCACCGCTCTAGGGTCCCTCCAGGAGAGCGGGGCCAAAGACTTAGCGCATGCGTCAAAGTGCGGACTTCTTTTTGACCGGCCCGGCGAGCAAACCTGCATGCGCATGGGGAGAATGGGGCGCCATTCAGACAGATGCGCTAGGGCCGGCGGAAATAGGTGGCTTTGAGGAAGGGCGTGAACTCTGCCTGACCTGGCGGCCAATTCTCCACCCTGTTCGGCAGGCGGTCCCCGGAGCAGACGAAGGTGTGCCGGTCCTCCCCGCGTGGGATACGTTTGCTCAGCCGCAGGGTATCGCCCGCCCCACCTTTCACTGCCCAAACGCCGCGCGCTGGGTCCAGCGGGAGAACGCCGAAGGTATCGAAGGTGGCAGCACGTCTCCGCCTTCCGGGTCCACGGTCAGGACGCCTTGAAGGGCGAAGCCGGTCTGTCCCGGACGTTCCTGGCATACTGCTGCGTCAGGATGACGCCGCCGAGGGCAGGGGCGAAGATCATGTGACCCGTTGCCGTTCCGGTGGCGGCCCAGGGCGAGGGGGCCAGGGTTTCTTCTCCGGTCCAGGTGCCTTCCAGGCGGCGCAACAGTTCACGGCGACGGGCAAGTTCGGTGGATTGCCGCATGCGACCTCCCTCTACTCCGAAAACGGCTTGAAAAGCTCAACGACGGGCCCACGAATGACCGGATACCCGCCGTCGAAACCGTAGTAGCGGCCTCTACGCTGCCTGCGGCAAAGGCACCGATGGCCTCCAGCAACTCCCAGTGGGTCAGCGTGAGGAAGTGGGCCGTGTCGCCCTCCAAACGGTACAGGGCAAAGGCACCCCGGTTGCCTGGTGCGGCTCGGTCGTCCGGGAGGGCCACCGCCCACATCAGCCGCAGGTCGTCCTCCGCATGTTCCGCGGACGTGGTGCTCCGCCAGATGCGTGCGGTCATGCTCCAGTGCAGGCCGCGCGCTGAGGGGGCCGAACGTCACGGCGCTTTTCCCCACCCCTCCCTAGACTGTGGCCCATGATGGACCCGCCCGCCGCCCTGCCCTCACCACCACCGCCCGAACCGAGCGGGGTTCCGCTGTCGGACCGGGTGCGGCTGGTGCGTAACGTCTTGCCGCCCCTGATCGTGCTCGTGGTGGCGGTGGTGGAATTTGCCATCGGGCAGCTGGGAACGGCCACCGGAGAGCAGTGGGCGCACCTGCTGTTTTACGGCCTCGTCGGCCCCGCCGTGACCTTTTTCAGCGTGGAGTGGATCGCGGAAGGCACCCGCGCCCGCGAGCGCACCGAGCACGAACTGCGCCTGACCTACGCCCAGCTCAGCGCCTCACACGCACGCCTCAGCGCCGTGCAGGAACTCATGCGCGACCTGACCGAGGCTCCCGATATGGGCGCGGTGGTGGAGGTGGCGGCGCGGGGCGCGGTGCGGGCGACGGGCGCGGTGCAGGCCACCCTGACCGTCCCCGGCGGCCTGAGCGCGTCCGCTTCGGGCGAGGTAACGCAGGCCGCCGAGGCGGACGCCGGGCGCTTTCCCCTGCGCGTGCCCATTCCGGGCGGCGGCGCGCTCGCCCTGCACTTCGACACGCCGCCCACCCCCGAAACCGCCGCCCTCGCCCAGGCCCTCGCCGCCGAGGTCGCGACCGGCGTGGAGGCGGCGCGGCAGCGGACCCTGGACCTGATGACGCTGTACTCGGTGGACCAGTCCATCCGCGCCGAGCGCAACATGCGCCGGTTGCTGGGCCGCATCACCCGCAACATGGCCGAGCGCGTGCGGGCGAGCGCGCGGGCCGCGTACCTGAGTGATCAGGACGGCACCCTGCGGCTGGAATACGCCGGAGACCTGGGGGGTGAAATCAGCGGCAGCGGCACCCTGGCCCCGGCCTTCGCCGCGCGGGTGGCGCAGGCGGGAACACCCCTGGTGGCGACCCGGGAGGAGGCTGCCGAAGCCTTTCCCGCAGAGGCGGGCCCGGAAGCCGCGAGCGCGCTGGGCTTTCCCATGCGTGACGAGGAGGGGCTGGTGGGGGTGCTCGTGCTGGGCGACACCCGCCCCGACACTTTCGAGGACGCGCGGCTTCCGCTGCTGGCCCTGCTTGCCGGGCAGGCCACACTGGCGGTCCGCAACGCCCGCGCTTACCTGTACTCGGAAGAACTCGCCATCAGCGACGAACGCGCCCGCATCGCCCGCGAGATTCACGACGGTGTGGCCCAGTCGCTGGCCTTCTGCGCCCTGAAGCTCGACATCGTGGCCCGGCAACTGCACGCCG
Organism: Deinococcus hopiensis KR-140; assembly: GCF_900176165.1. Lineage (NCBI taxonomy): Bacteria > Thermotogati > Deinococcota > Deinococci > Deinococcales > Deinococcaceae > Deinococcus > Deinococcus hopiensis. The sequence continues at coordinate 361,431 of NZ_FWWU01000009.1, read as the reverse complement.
AGCCAGAGAAGGCCGAGGCCGAGGTCAAGGCCGCCACCGCCCTGCTGCGCGAGCAGATCCGCGAGGTGCGGCGCTCGATCTTCGCGCTGCGCCCCATCGACCTCGAACGCTACGGCCTGCTGGAAACCGTGAGGCGCTACGTGGAGGACTTCGGCGAGCAGAACAACCTCCGCACCGTGCTGAACGTGACGGGCGACATTCACCTCGCTCCCGGAGACGAGGCGGTGGTGTTCCGCATCCTGCAAGAAAGCCTGAACAACGTCGCCAAGCACGCCCGTGCCCGTGAGGTAACGGTGACCCTCCACGGCGGCACCCACGTCACCCTGCGCGTACAGGACGACGGCCAGGGCTTCGACCTTGCCCAGACCACCGGACGCGTGAGCAGCGCGGGCGGCCTCGGCCTGATGCAGATGCGCGAGCGCGTGGAAAGCCGGGGCGGCCAGTACCGCGTGCTGAGCGCACCTGGCCACGGCACGGTGGTGGAGGCGGAGATGCCGCAGGCGTAAGGGCTGCGCCGCAGAGCGCTGAAAGCAGAGGGCGAGCGGCGCTTGCCGTCCCCCTGAGGGGAGGAGTAAACCGCATCAAGCCCCCCCTTGCCCCTCCATCCCAAATGAAGCGGAGCGAGGAAGCGCTCCTTACGGCCTCCCTCGCCCCACCCCTCTACCAGCTTTAACGCGTTTCCGTCAGCGTATACGCCCCGCTCCCCGAGTAGGCCAGCACGTTCCAGCGGTACGTCCCGCTCGCCGCCGCGTAGGAGACGCTCTCCGTGCTCGTACTGCCCTCACTGGCGGCCACATTGCTCCAGGTGCTGCCACTCAGCTTCTGGAGGTACAGGTCGAAGTCGGCGGTGCCCGGTCCCGTCAGGCTGCCCTTCAGCGTACCGCCCGCGTAGGAGAAGCCGGACGCGTTCGGCTGGTACGCGCTCGCTCCGGAGCCCAGGCTGCCCGTGTACGTCGTCGTGGTCGGCGTGGTGCCGCCCACCGTCACGAACAGGGCCGAGACTGGGCCATACGTGCCGCTACTGTTCTTGCCGCGCACGTAGATGGTGTGGCGGCCCGCACCGAGGGCCGAGGTACCCACGGTGGCGCGCACGCCCTCCTGGGTGCCCCCGAACGCCCCGTCGCTGGCAGTCATGGCCTGCGCGGTGCCACCTGCCCAGGGCGCGGTGTCTACGAAATACTCGGCGCCCGACACCGGGCGCGAGGGCTCGCTGCCGTTGGAGTTGTTGAAGCGGGTGCTGTCGATGGTGCCGGTCAGGGTAAAGCTCGCGCCCGTCGCCACGCTGGCAGGGGCCGAGACGTTCAGCGCGTCCGGGCCACTGCCCAGTTGGTAGGGCGCGCGGGCCGTGCGCAGCGCGTACAGCAGGGCGGCCTGGTTTTTCGGCAGCACGTCGCTCGTGAAGCTGGAGCACGACTCGAAAAAGGCGCTGCCCAGCTCGATGGTGTAGGCGGCCACGCCCAGTTCACCGTAGGCGAAGTCGTCGGTGGTACCGCTGGTGGGGTACAGGCCCACGGCCTGCTCAGGCGTATAGCCGTTGAAGTACGCCAGCTTGCGTCCCAGCGACTGCAGGGCCGTGCCGTTGGGCGCGACGGTACTGGTATCCCCCCAAGGCCACAGCACGAGGTCCGAGTAGCTGTGGATATCAAGATAGATCCCGGGCGTGCCTGCGGGCGCAGCGTCCGTGCGGCCCGGCCCACGCTGGTCTGCGAAGGTGGCCTTGAGGAAGTTCTGGACGGTCTGCACCTCGGGCTCGGAGCCGCCGGAGACACCCCGAAAGGTCTCGTTGCAAGGATCTGTGCTCGCGCCGCCGCCGCCCCAGGCAAACGAGAAATTGCGGTTGAGGTCCGTGCCCTGCTTGCTGGCCGTCGAGCAGCCGTAAGGGTTCACGTTCTTGCGCCACAGCGCGCCCGCTTCGGCCTTTTTGCGCCCGTCGGGGTTGGTCTGCAGGATCAGATCGACTTCCTGGGTATCGAGCATCCAGGTCACGTCGGCGTCCTTGCCGTAGTTGGCAAGCAGGTATTCCCCGAAGCGCGTCACGAGCTCGGCGGTGGTGTATTCGCGCCCGTGGATGGCCGCCGTGACCACCATCTTGGGCTTGGTGCCGCCCGTGTTCCTGTTGGTCAGGCGCAGCACGTTCATGTCGTAGCCGCCGCGCCCCTGCGTCTTGAGCCAGCTTTGACCGATAGGGCTCCAGCTCGCCAGATTGGGGTACTGGGTCACGAGGCTTTGCGCCGAGGCGTAGGTCTCCTCCACCGTGCGGTAGCACGCGTAGCCGCTGATGCTCTGGGACGTCACGCCGCCCGCGTTCACCTGACGCAGCGCGGCGTTTTGTTTTGCCGTCTCGGTCTCGTCGATCTGCACTTTCCAGCCGCGCGTCAGGGCCGTCACCCTCAGCCGCTCAAAGTCGTCCTTGCTCACGTCCACCAGCACGTAACGCTGCGCCTTGCCGCCACCCACAGGCTCGAAGGTCTTGGCGATGTCGATGAAGTCGCGGTCCGTGTTGAAGTCAATCCGCGTGATCACGATGTCGTTCGCCGCGAAGGTCGCGCACTCGGAGGGGCTTGCGGTGGCCGAGACGGCAGGCACAGGTGCCTGGGCCGCGGGAGTGGGTGAGGTGGAGCAGGCGCTGAGCAGCAGCAGGGCGCTCAGGGGCAGGGCCAGAGACGGCGACTTCTTCACATTTCCTCCGGGGCAACGCAGGTGAATTTGGATCGCCTCAGCTTGAAGCCCAGCCTGTGATGGAGCTGTGAGGAAATTGGGGAATTTCTCACACCGGAGCAGGGAGAAACCTCCAGGCAGGCCTCTCCTTGCGGCGCCACCTGCCGCTTGAGAGGCCGCACTCTCCTTTCTTCTCCTGTCTGCAAGGAAGAGGGCGAGAAAGGAGCACAACAGCCTCCCATCTTTATCTGAACTTTACTTTTCAATTCAGTGTTCGTTCGCCCGGGACTTCCAGCATGAATGGCGGAATGGGCACCTCGGTCCGGGCGCCCCAGGCGTCTTGCATCACGTAGTGTCCGACCATCCGCCCCGGCGTGTCTTCCACCGTAACGAAGGAGTCATACATGAAACTTCCGCCCGGCGGGATGACGGGCTGCTCGCCCACCACGCCCTCGCCGTCCACCACCGTCTCGCGGCCCCCAGCGTCTACGATGTGCCAGTGCCGCGCAAGCAGTTGCCAGGTCTGATCGCTGCGGTTCTCGATGCGGATGACGTAAGCGAACACCTGCCGTCCGGGGACCGAGTGGCCGGACAGGTGGGACGCGTCCACCTCCACGCGAACGTCGGGAGTTGGAAGAGGGGCGAAACGGTTCATGGCAGCAGGATAGCCGCGTAGACTTTCCGCCATGACCCAACCTGACCCCGCCAAAACGGCCTCTCTCAACGAGGACTTCCTGTTCGCCCTTCTGCGCGAGGCAGGCCCCAGCGGCCTTGAACGTCGCCCCGCTGACGTATGGAAGCGCGAAGCCGCTTCCTTTGCCCGCGTCTCTGAGGACCACTACGGCAACGTGTACGCCGAACTCGGCCCTGAAGATGCCCCTGCCATTGCCCTGATGGGTCACCTCGACGAGATCGGCCTGATCGTTTCTCACGTCGGGGACGAGGGCTTTCTCGCCGTGCTCCCCGTGGGCGGCTGGGACCCGCAGGTGCTCGTGGGTCAGCGCATCCGCGTCCTTGCCCCTGGTGGTGATCTCATTGGCGTGATTGGCAAAAAGGCCATTCACGTGATGGAAGCCGAGGAGCGCACCAAGGCCAGCAAGATCGAGGACCTGTGGATTGACCTGGGCCTGAGCAAGGAAGAAGTGCAGGCCCAGGTGCCGGTGGGGACATATGCGGTGATCGAGCAGGGCCCCATTCGCGTCGGCGACAAGATCGTCAGCCGCGCGCTGGACAACCGGGTGGGGGCGTTTATCGTGCTTGAGGCGTTGCGGGCCCTGCAAGGTGCCGAGCTCAAGCACCGCGTCGTCGCCGTGGGCACCAGCCAGGAGGAAATTGGCGTGTTCGGGGCACAGGTCAGCGGCCACACGCTCAATCCGGTGTCGGGCGTCGCCGTAGACGTGACCCACGAGACAAAACAGCCCGGCGTGAGCGAGAAGAAGTACGGCGTTGTGCCCTTCGGCTCAGGTGCGAACCTGAGCGTGGGTCCGATGCAAAGCCCGGTGATTTTGCGTCAAATAACGGCAGCGGCGCAGGCGGGAGGAATTCCCTACACCCTCAGCGCCAGCGGACGCTACACAGGCACCGATGCCGACGGCCTGACGCTAACGCGCGGCGGCGTGCCTACGGCCGTGGTCAGCATTCCCAACCGCTACATGCACTCGCCCAGCGAGATGGTGGACGCCCGTGACGTGCAGGCGTGTATCGACATCATCGCAGCGTGGATTCGGGGGCTGGAGGGAGAGCTGGATTTTACGCGGTAAGCGGGCCCCTCGCTGCGGGCTGTTCCCGTCACCCCAAGCTTTTGCAAAGCCCTCTCGGCTCCGGCTGGGCGGGAGCGCGTCCCTTGCCGTACAGCACAAATGGGAACAGTCCCTGACGGCGTGGCCCGCTTACACTGCCCGCAGATGACCGCGCCCTCCCCCCACAGGCGGCCCGCCGCCCTGACCTTCATCCTGCTGACCGTGCTGCTGGACGTGATGGGGGTGGGGCTAATCATTCCAGTGTTTCCGCTGCTCATCACGAAGCTGGCCCCGTCAGCGGCGCAGGGGGCACAGCTCGTCGGCGTCTTTACCGCCATCTATGCGCTGATGCAGTTCGTGTTCGCGCCGATTCTGGGGGCGCTGTCGGACCGCTATGGTCGCCGTCCGGTGCTGCTTGCCAGCCTCACGGGAATGGGGCTGGACTACCTCTTGCAGTTTTTCGCGCCGAACCTGTGGTGGCTGTTTGTGGGCCGCCTCATCGCGGGAATGACGGGCGCGAGCATCACGGTGGCGAACGCCTACCTCGCGGACGTGACGCCGCCCGAGGGCCGGGCCAAAAGCTTCGGGATGCTGGGGGCCACGTTCGGGGTGGGCTTTATCCTCGGGCCTGTGCTGGGCGGCGTGCTGGGAAACATCGACTTGCGGCTGCCTTTTCTGGCGGCTTCCGGGCTGGCCCTGCTCAACGCCCTGTACGGCCTGTTCGTGCTGCCCGAATCGCTGCCACTGGAGAAACGGGGCGCGGCGGTGGGCAGCAGCGTCCTCAATCCGCTGCTGCCGCTGCGAGACCTGGGGCGCTACCCACTGGTGCGGAACCTGGCGGCAGCATTTCTCCTGATTGGGCTGGCGCAACAGGTCATCTTCAATACCTGGGTGCTGTTCACGCAGAAGGTGCTGGGCTGGTCCCCGGCGCAAAACGGGGTGGCACTGGCGGTGGTAGGCGTGCTCTCCGCCGTCGTGCAGGGCGGGCTGGTGGGCGTCGCCATGAAAGCGCTGGGGGAACGCGGAGCCATCCTGACCGGACTGATTCTGGGTACCGTGCAGTACGTGCTGCTGGGCGCGGCCCGCTCAGGCACGGTGCTGTACGCCTCCATCGTGTTCGGCTCCCTGGCAGGGATTGCCGGACCCGCCATCCAGGGGCTGATCAGCCGCACCGTGGACTCCACCGAGCAGGGACGCATTCAGGGAGCCCTGACCAGCATCAACAGCCTGGTGGGGATCTTCGGACCGCTGGCCGCCACCGCCGTCTTCGCCTATTTCACCCGCGCGGATGCACCTGTTCACGAGCCCGGAGCGGCCTTTTACATGGGAGCGCTGTTCAGCCTCGCCGGCACCGTCGTGGCGGGCGTGGTGCTCCGCAGGGCGGGGAAGCAGACCTGAAGTCAAATGTCATCGATGTCGCCTCTCAGAAGATCAACGTACCCCCAGTCCACTGAGAAAAGAGTGCGGGAAAGAGTGTGAGGGTAGCGATGTGGATGTGAGGAGCGAAAGTCAGCCCCAGCACGTCATCCACATGGCCATGACCAATGAGCTTAGGGAAAAGATGAATTTCAAGCTTTAAACTCGTCAAATAATAACAAGTTTCGAAATCTTTTTAGGTTCAGACAGGAATATGACATCACGCCTCCTCTATCCTTGAGGAAGTTTTTTTGTCTCTGTGGTTCTATTGTTTTAGATTTTTCCAGGCGGTACATAACGGAAGAGGCAAGATATATAAGCCGTCAAGAAAAATGACACAGAAGAATACCCCAGCTCCCTCTTGTTCTATCAATGATATTTTTATAATCTCATAAGATTCAATGGCTTATTTCACTCAGGAGGGGCATGAGATTCTTTAAAGAGTTCTTAATCGGTTTTAAGTTATCCACATAAACTTATCACAGGCGATGATGTTAAATATGCCTTCTTAAAATAGCCAAATACAGTTGCCTAAAAATATGGCCAGACGTTATTCTTCCTGGCTGACAGAAGTCTCCAGCACGCTCCTCCAGGAAGATTTGTCCGACTGTGTTCTGTCTCTACCATCCACCACCTCCTGCCTTCTCACGAGGTGATGTAAAAGCATCTCACCGGCCTAAGGACAAGAAACCCGCATCTTGGAGTCCATTTCAAATGGGACAGGTGGAAAGAGCACCAAAAGAATACGCCGCTCTAGAAAACAGGCCCTGCAGCGCTCTTCTTAAAATTCAAATCTTAAAAGTGACATATAAAATACGTGATGGGATAACTAGAGTTGCGACCCCTGCGAAGGTCCATCCGGTGCCGGCCGCTTCTCTCCCCCCCCCGGCCCCGCGTCCAGGACACTTTCCGGTACCCCCGCCAACGCTTCCCGCACCACTTCCAGCCCGGCGCCGGGTCGGTGGCCCTGCTCGCTGACCGTCCGCTTCCAGTGGCGCGCGCCGGGCTGCCCGGCAAAGAGGCCCAGCGTGTGTTTCATCATGCGGTTCAGGGGCTGGCCCTCCTCCAGCCTCGCCGCCACGTAGGGCAGATATGCCTCGATGGCTTCACGGCGGGTGGGCGGCGTCACGTCCTCACCGAACACGTCGCGGTCTGCCGTCGCCAGGATGTAAGGACCGCTGTAGGCTGCTCGCCCGATCATCACGCCGTCGGCCCAGGTCAGGTGTTCCTGCGCGTCTTCGAGTGACAGCACGCCGCCATTCAGAACGAGGGTCAGGTGCGGGAAGTCCGCCTTCAGTTGCCGCACCACCTCGTAGCGGAGAGGTGGAATCTCGCGATTTTCTTTCGGGGAGAGGCCCGAGAGCCACGCCTTACGGGCATGCACGATCAACGTTTCGCAGCCTGCCGCTTCCACCGTCCGTACAAAGTGGGAGAGGTGTTCGTAGCTGTCCAGATCGTCGATGCCGATGCGGTGCTTCACGGTGACGGGGAGATGCGTTGCCCCTCGCATCGCCTCCACCGCGCGGGCCACCACATCCGGCGTGCCCATGAGACAGGCCCCGAACGCACCACTCTGCACCCGGTCACTGGGACAGCCGCAGTTCAGGTTCACTTCGTCGTAGCCCCAGTCCTGCGCAATTCGGGCGCACTCGGCGAGTGCCGCCGGGTCACTCCCGCCGAGTTGCAGGGCGACCGGGTGCTCCACCGCCGAAAAGCCCAAGTGCCGCTCGCGGTCCCCATGAAGCAGCGCGCCTGTCGTGACCATTTCGGTATACAGCAGGGTCCGGCGGCTCAACGTGCGGTGAAAGGCGCGGCAGTGCCGGTCCGTCCAGTCCATCATGGGCGCGACGCTGAGCCGATGGGGTGGCAGGGTGTGGGGGAGGCGGGCAGAGGCCGTCATCAGCCCACCAGTGTACGGGGCGACGGTGGGCCAAAAGGTGCGGTTACTTTCCTGCTTTATCGTCCGTTTCCGGGGCCTGCACCGTCTGCCCTTCCTCGCCTGCCCGCACTGTCTGGCGAGGAGGCACGAGCAGGCCGCCCTCCACCCGGGCCTGAGCCCCCACCGTCGCCCTGGCCCCCACCACGGCGGGCGGGCCTTCCGAGGCCCCCACTTCCGCGCTCGCCTCCACCACCGCGTCTGTATCCACGATGGCGTTTTGCACCCGTGCTCCGGCCCTCACGACGGCTCCCGGTTGAATCACGCTGTCCACGACGGCGGCCCCCACCTCCACCACCGCGCCGGGACCCACCACGCTACGCCGCACCTCGCCCGCAATCACCGCTCCTCCGCAGACGAAGGCGGTGTCCAGCCGTGCGCTGGCCTCCACCCGCGTGGGCGGGCGCGAGACGGACGACGTGATGAAGGGCCAGTCGGGCGTGTTCAGCGCGAAGCCCCGGCCCTCCAGAAAATCGCGGTGGGCGGTCAGGTACGCCTCCAGCGTGCCCACGTCCTTCCAATAGCCGCCCAGGGGGTGCACGTAGGCGTCGCCACGCGCCACCAGGGCCGGGAGAAGTTGCTCGCCGTAGTCGCCCAGTCCGCCCTGCTGCGCCAGCTGTTCAAGCGTGGAAAGCAGGACGCCCGCGCTGTAGACGAAGATCTCTGCGGTCACGGTGCGGCCCAGCGCCTCATCAGGCTTGTAGGCGAACTCGCTCACGCGGCCTTCCCCGTCCACGCGCACATTGCCGAAGCGCGTGGCCTCGGCTTCCCCTACTTCCGTTGTCACCATCGTGACGCTCGCGCCCCGTTCCACATGGGCGTGAATGGCTGCCGCGTGGTCGAACTTGTAGATGTGATCCGCGCTCAGCACCAGCACCACCTCTGCGCCGAATTCACGAATCAGGCCCGCGTGCTGCGCGAGGGCCTCGGCGTTGCCGTGGGCAAACTCGCCCTCCTCGTTGTCAGGACTGGAAAAGGGCGGCATCACCAACAGGCCGCCGCGTGTGCGGTCCAGGTCCCAGGGCCGTCCGCCCGAGAGGTGATCGTTCAGCCCGTGCGGCAGGTACTGCTCAATCACCCACACGTCTTGCACCCCGCTATTGACGAGGTTGGACAGGGTGAAGTCAATCAGCCGGTACGTCCCCAGAAACGGCACGGCGGGTTTGGCACGCTCGGTGGTCAGCGGAGCAAGGCGGCTGCCCTTGCCCCCCGCGAGGACAATGGCGAGCACCTTCTGACCGGCAATACGGTAGGCCACGCCTGCGAGTGTGCCGGGGAACACAGGCAGGCATATGAGGGGAGACTGCGGGGCGCTTCATCTTGCAAAACGGCAATAACCCCGCGCCTTCTCCCCGACTCACTGCTGGCGAACGCCGCAAGCACGCCTCCCGCACGTCCCATCAGGATTCCGGCTTCATCGGTGATGCAATAAGGGGCCGAGCGGAGCGAGCAGGAAAGACGGTGACGGAGAGGCGTGGAATCACCGGAGCCAAGCGGAGCGGACCTGCAAGCTGCGCAGCAGAGGGGACGGAACGGATGATCCGGAAGCCGTATCATACGGAATAATAATGATTCTCGCTCATTCGCTTATGAGAATCATATCTATTCAAGTCGTCTTAGACGCGGTCTGTATCCTCATCAGCCAGCTAGCCATATACAGGAATCATTTTGGTTCCGTGCCACCCCTGCTGGGCGTGGAGGTGGTGGGTATTGGGCCGGCGCGCGCTCCTGATGCGCCGCTGTCGGGGCAACGGTGGCAGGCGCGGCAGAACGCGGGCTGTTGGCCGGGCCACGCGGCTGCTGGGGATGCAACCGGAGGTCGGGCGCGCAGCGCGAACTGCACATCGTGACGGCGCTGGCATCAGGTGCGCCGCTTTTCGGTGTGGGATCTCCCCGGGCGCATGCCCAGACACACCCAGAAGAGACGAGGAACCCGCACGTCACCCTGCGCGTTCGCCTGACCCGCCTGCCCGTCCGCGCCGCCGGGGGACACTGTTCGCGAAGAAGTTGAGCGTCTCGGGAAACCCCGTTTTCCGGCAGGTTTCCTCAAGGCGCTGAAAGACAGCGGCAAGACCCCGGCGCGTAGGCTACGGGGAAGGAGGCCCCCATGGTCCTGCTCTTTCTGATCGCCGCCCTTGCCCTGGCTGTGCTGACCTTTTTCGCTGCCCGTCAGGTGCGTCGCGACACCCTGCTGGAAGAGCGCCTGCTCGGCGAGGCTCCCCCTCTGCCTGGGCCCGTCCTCGAACCGGCCTACGTGCCTGTCCCGGTCCGGGTGGCGCGCCCTTCCTAAAGGCTGCGCCCACCTCGCAACTTCAATCCCATCGGGTCCTGGGGTCCGGCAGAGCCGCCCAGGTACGGTCCCGCCGTCCAACGTAAAGCCAACCTTTAAACCCGCCGCGCGTCCGGGCGATGTTGACCCATTCAGAAGGGCCGCCGTTCCCGGGGGCCCGTCCACCGCCAATGATAAAAAAAGCGCGTAGGCCTACGCCACCCGGTCCGTAGTCCCACTGGGCGTGGAATCGAGCCGGAAACAACCCACCACCTCGTCCCCGCCGAGGACGCACATGGGCACCCCCTGGGCGTCGGCCTCGAGGGCGGGCATCTTTCCGGCAAAGACCACCTGTTCGGGCGTCGGGCGCTCTTCCAGCACGGTGGAGCGCCCGTCAGGGATGATGGGCTGCAGGATGGTGATCGGTTCGGAGCTCGTCTCCTCGATTCTGCCGCGCGTGACCTCCAGGCCGATCATCATTTTGGCGGATGGCCCGGCGGCTCCCATTGTCTATGCTGGGTCCATGAACGTGACCCGCCACTTCAGCGACACCCGAACCGGAGAGGGCCGCGTCCGGTTTCTTCTCGGCAGCGGTCAGGTGTGGCTGGTGGCCGAGGGCCCGGGCTGGCACCATGAGAGTGTCCACGCGACATTGGAAGACGCCGCGACGTTTCTGGCCGCCGTATCGAACGTGCCCCAGCGACTCTATGAGCAGGCCGTAGCAGACCTGGAACGTCAGGCGCACTTCGACGGCGCGGCGTAAGGGGGACAGACCAGAAGGGGCCGGAGCGTGCAGCGTCCGGCCCTCTTTGCCACGCAGCGGAGTCTTTTAGCCTGCCGCTCCCACCGCCCGCTCGGCTTCCGGGTTGGCCTCGGTGCGGTTCAGGTGCGCGTCCACGTCCGGCCACTCGATGATCTGAAAGCGGCTGTTGCGGATGGCGGGGGTAAACCCCGCGTCCACGGCGCTGCGAATCAGTTCGCGCACGGTGGTCTTGTGCCGCCCGTGCCCGCCCGCTGCGCTCACCACGTTCTCCTCCATCATCGTGGAGCCCAGGTCATTCGCCCCGTAGTACAGCGATGCCTGCGCCACCTTGAACCCCTGCCCCGGCCACGACGCCTGGATGTTGGGCACGTTGTCCAAGGCGATGCGGGCGATGGCGAGTTGCTGCAAATACTCGTGGGCCGTTGCGCCGGGAGCCTTGCCGTGCAGGCGGGTGTGCTCGGTTTGCAGGGTCCACATGGCGAAGCCCGAAAAGCCGTTGCCACCGTACAGCTGCCCCGCCCGGTCCTGCTGCTCGCGGATTTGCAGGAGGTGGCGGGTGCGCTGGGCATAGCTCTCGCCAAAGCCGATCACCATCGTGGAAATGGTGTACAGCCCCTTGCGCTGCGCCGCGTCCAGAATGCGAAACCAGTCGGCGGAGCGGATGCGGGCCGGAGCGGCCTTTTTCCGAACGTCGTCTTCCAGAATCTCGCCGCCCGCACCCGGTAAGCCGTCCAACCCCGCCTCAATCAGCGTATCGAGCAGGGGATCAAGGGCCAGCCCAAAGGCCTTTTCCATGAACAGCACTTCTTCGGGGGAGAACGCGTCAATGCGGATGGAGGGGTGGTGCGCCTTGATGTGGCGCAGCAGGCCGGTGTAGTAGTTCAGCGGCAGTTCGGGGTTCACGCCGCCCTGCATCAGGATGCGGGTGCCGCCCACCGCCTCCAGCTCCGTGATCTTGGCGCTGATGGTGGCGTAGTCGTGGGTGTAACTGTCGGCTTGCCGCCTCGTACGGTAAAAGGCGCAGAAGTTGCAGCCCACGTTGCAGACGTTGGTGTAGTTGATGTTGCGGTCAATCAGGAACGTCACCACGTCGGGATTGGAGCGCTGCAGCCGCAGGCCGTGGGCCACCGCCGCCACGTCGGGGAGGGGCAGGTGGTACAGGGCCTCGATCTCGGCAGCGTTCAGGCGCTCGCCGGAAGCGGCCTTCTGGAGCAGTTCGGTTCCCGTCGGTTGGGCGCTCGCCGTCATGGATTCACGCTAGCACCCGTGGGGGCAGCATGCGTCCCGGCCAGACGCTTCACCGTGGTGGGGCATCTTGCTCCGGTTTGGCCCTGTGTGTTTGGTCCTCCCGCCGCGTCGCCCTTCGGAGGACCCAGGAGGAAGGCAACCGCCTCAGCTTGCCCCCCCCCATCCCACCAGCAGTACCACTGTCCCCGCCTTCACCGGCAGCGCCTCCCACGGCTGCCCGGCGCTGACGGCGTACCCTTCGCCCGGACGCAGGCGCACAAAGTCCCGCTGGGGCAGGTCCACGATCGCCTCACCGCTCAGGCAGACGAGCCAACCGGAACCGGGGAGGCCGCCCACCTTCCCGGCCAGCGCCAACACCCGCAGGCCGCCGCCCGGCAGGATCACCCATTCTCCCGGTGTGCCCAGCGCCAGCCGGACGAGGTGCAGGGCTTGCGGCGGCTCAGGCCGGGGCACGCGGGGCAGCACCTCCTTACCCGCCGCGCGCCGCCTGGTTGAGCTTCTTGTTTGCCTGGAGCGCCATCCCCTTGGCCTTTTTCACGTCCAGACCGAGGCCCGGGGCCACGTCCTCCACCTTGCGGCCCTGATCCCGGGTGGCGGTGACGAGGGCGCGCTCCTGGTCGCTCAGCACGCCGAGGTGGGGCTTGAGGTCCGCCCAGGTCAGGGCTGTCTTGGCCACCGCTGGGGCCTGACCCACCGCCTTCTTGACCGGAACTTTCTTGGAAGGAGCGGCTTTTTTCGTCGCGGTTCCGGTGGTCGTGCGTCCCGCTGCCTTCTTTGTGGGGGCCTTGCTCCCCGCCTTGGCTGTTCCCGCCGCCGCTTTACGGCCGGACTTCTGCCCGGGCTTCTTCTGGGGCACCTTGCCGCGCTCCTCCAGAATTTCGAGGGCACGCTCGGCGCTCAGGTTGCCTTCTTCCTCGCCCTTGCGCAGCGTGGCGTTGCGCTCGCCGTCCGTCAGGTAAGGTCCGAAACGGCCCGACTTCAGCACAATCGGCGCTCGCCCCTCGTACTCGAATGATTTCAGGGGTGGGGCGGCGGCCCCCTTCGCCCGGAAACGGGGCTGCATGAACAGCGCCTCGGCCTCGGGAAGCGTCACCGTAAACAGTTGCTCGTGCGTGGAGAGGCTGCGCGAGTCGTTCCCGCGCTTGAGGTAGGGACCAAACTTGCCGTTCTGCGCCCAGACTTCCTCGCCCTCGGACACGCCCACGAGCCGGGGCAGACTCAGCAGGCGCATCGCCCGCTCCAGCGTCAGCGTGTTCAGCTCGTCGCCCGGAAACAGGCTGGCGGAGCGAATGGGTGGGTTGCCGTCACCCAGGGTCACGTAGGGGCCGTACCGCCCAGCGCGGGCCACGACTGGATGACCGGTGGACTCGTCCACACCAATCACGCGGTCCCCCGTGGGGCGGCTCATGATTTCATTGGCTTTCTCGCTGGTCAGCTCGTCGGGCACGAGGTCTTCGGGCAAGTTGGCCTTGTCCTCACCGCGCTGCATGTACGGCCCGTAGCGGCCCACCCGCACCTCGATGCCAGTGCCGTCCAGCTTGGGGACGTAGATGGTGGCAATGCCGCGCGCGTCGATCTCGCCCATCTTGGAGTCGATCAGGGGCCGCAGGGCCATGCCCTCGCCGTCCTCGCCGAGGTAGAAGCGGCGAAGGTAGGGCACCCTCTGCGCCCGTCCCCCCGCGATGTCGTCAAGGTCTTCTTCCATCCGGGCGGTGAAGTCGTAGTCCACCAGCCGCCCGAAGTGGTGCTCCAGCAGGGCGGAAGTGGCGAAGGCCGTCCAGGTGGGGACCAGCGCCTGCCCCTTCTTGATCGCGTAGCCCCGGTCCTGAATGGTCCCCAGGATGGAGGCGTAGGTGGAGGGCCGCCCAATGCCCGCCCCCTCCAGCGCCTGCACCAGCGAAGCCTCCGTGTAGCGGGCGGGCGGTTGCGTCTCGTGGCCCTCGGGTTTGACAGCCTCTGCCGTGACCCGCTCGCCTTCCTTCAGGGGAGGCAGGGGCGTCTCGCGGTCTTCCAGAGCCGCAGCCGGATCGTCGCTGCCCTCTACGTAGGCACGCAGGAAGCCCGGGAAATCGATGGTTCGCCCAGACGCGCTCAAGCCCACTGTCCCGCCCGTCTTGGCCTGTCCTGCCAGGCGGACGCGCAGGCTGCGGCCCCGCGCGTCGGCCATCTGACAGGCCACGGTACGCTTCCAGATCAGGTCATAGAGTCGCCACTCGTCGCCGCTCAGTTCGCCGCGCAGGGAGTCAGGCGTGCGGAAGCTCGATCCAGCCGGGCGAATCGCCTCGTGGGCTTCCTGGGCATTTTTGGCCTTCTTCGCGTACACGCGCGGCTGCGGGCTGAGGTAGTCCCCGCCGTACATCGCCTTCACCTGCGTCCGGGCCGCATTGATCGCCTCTTGCGAGAGGTTGGTGGAGTCGGTGCGCATATAGGTGATGTAGCCCTGCTCGTACAACCGCTGCGCCGCGCGCATGGTTCGGGTGGCGGCAAAGCCCAGTTTGCGGCTGCCCTCCTGCTGAAGGGTGGAGGTGATGAAGGGCGCGTAGGGACGCTGCGTGAAGGGTTTTTCCTCGGCCGAGGTAACGGTGAGCGGCTCTCCAGTCAGCCCCTCGGCGAGTGAGCGCGCCTCGGCTTCGGTCAGGAGGCGGACCTCGGTGCCCCCCTTGATCTTGCCGGTCAGCGGGTCGAAGTCCTTGCCGGTCGCCAGGCGCTGCCCCGCCACATCGGTGAGGCGGGCGGGGAAGGTGACCTGCCCCGCTGTCTGGGCTGTGGCCAGCAGGTCCCACCACGTCGCGCTGACAAAACGCATCCGCTCGCGCTCGCGCTCCACGAGCATCCGGGTGGCCACCGATTGGACGCGGCCCGCGCTGAGCTTGGGGGCCACCTTCTTCCACAGCACCGGGCTGACCTCGTAGCCGTACAGGCGGTCGAGTGCCCGGCGGGCCTCCTGCGCTTCCACGAGGTTGGTGTCGATCTCACGCGGGTGGGTAATGGCCTGCTGGATGGCGTCCTTGGTGATCTCGTGAAAGACCATGCGCTTGACGGGCACCTTGGGCTTGAGCTCCTGGTACAGGTGCCAGGCGATGCTCTCGCCCTCGCGGTCGTCGTCGGTGGCGAGGATGATCTCGTCGGCGTCGGCCGCGAGCTTCTTGAGACGGGCGACGTGCTGACGCTTCTCCGGAGACACCACGTAGAGCGGCTTGAAGCCGTCCTCGATGTCCAGGCCCAACCTGGCCCAGGCCTTGCCCTTGTACTTCTCGGGGATGTCGGCGGCGCTCCTCGGCAGGTCGCGGATATGCCCAATGGAGGACTCCACCGCGTACCCCTTTCCGAGGTATTTCTCGATGGTTTTGGCCTTGGCGGGCGACTCGACGATCACGAGGGTCTTGGACATAGGTATACGCTCCGGTGGTTCTCGCCCGGTGGGAAGTGACGGTGAGCGTAGCATGGCCGCTTTCCCCTGCCGGCCCCATGAGGTTCACCTCAAGGTGGGCAATACCTGCGGGATCAGGAAGCGTCAGGTTAAGGCATCTGCACGCCGCGGTTCGTCGGGTTGCTCACCACGTTCCAACTTTCCCAGGCAAAGCTGGCGTTGGACCGTGGGCCCCAACGGCGTCCAGGACAGCTTTCCTCTCCTGTTCCATGCTACCCTGCTCGCCGATGCGCGCCCGCAGATGCACCGTTCGGGGGTCCACCGTCACGCTGCCCCTGGTGATCCTGGCCGCGCTGGCCCTGGGCCTGGTGCTGCTGCCCGCGCCGCGCGCCCCCCGGGCCGTTCATCCCTACCCCACCCTGGTGGTGCTGGGCGCTGCCCAGTACGCCGGACACCCCAGTCCGGCCTTTCGGCGGCGACTCGATCACGCCCTCGCGCTGTACCGGGCGGGCGGTGTGGAAACGGTGGTGGTCACGGGAGGCCGCCGCCCCGATGATCCCCACAGCGAGGGCGAGGTGGGGGTGGAGTACCTGCGGCTGCGGGGCGTCCCCCGGCAGAACCTGCTCGCCGAGACCCGCAGCCGCACCACCATCGAGAACCTGCGCGGCGCCCGCGTGATGCTCCCCCCCGGCACGCCGCTGACCCTGGTGACCGATGAGGCCCACGCGCCGCGCGCCCTGAGCCTCGCCCACGCCCTGGGCCTGACTGCCACGGCCAATCCCAGCCCCCTGAGTGCGAGGCCGGACCGACGCTACCTGCTGCGCGAACGGCTGGCGCTGCTGGCGTATGCGGTGATTGGAGTGAGGCGGTAGAGCCTGCCTCCCCGCTGGGCAGGCGAAGACGCCGCGCTCCTTCCTGCACGGATTCAGCAGGCACAGCATTGGCACCGTGGTTCTCTCGGTCTTGCTGTGGCTGGTGTCCATCCAGAGGGGGCTGTTCTCCTCGGTGCGGGTCACGGCCTGGCCAACCTGGTCGGTTCGGCCCTGGGCCGTTCTGGTTTACCAGAACGCCAAGCTGCACCGGATCCCCGCCTCTGCCCTCCCGGCGTTTTCTACCGCTGCCCTTCTCGGCAGTCGGCTCTTCTGGACCAGAGGATGCCATTCGGACCGCTGGCCTTTTGCGGGACGCGCCTCCTCCATTTCAGTGGAGTGTGGACCGCAGGGGAAGCGGACGCGAGATGGGCCATACGGCTTCAGATTGCACAGTTTTTGTCCCTGCGCTGTCTGGGAGGACTGGCAAAGCGGCGAAGCAGAGGGGGAGCGGTTTGGGGGAGCCGGAAAAGGAGCGATCCGATGGGCGAGTGCTTTCCCCACGCGTAACGCTCCCTTGTCTACCGCCGCAGCCGCCGCAGCACGCCTCCCATCTCGGGCATCCGCAACACCGCCGCGCCCACGAGGTACACGCTCAAACCCGCTCCCCCGGCCACGGCGAGGCCCAGCACACCGGGCACGATAAAACCGGGCGTGGGCAGCGGGCGGGAGACGAACCACGCCACCAATCCCGCTAGCACCGCGAGTGGCAGGACCTTCGCCAGATGGGTGCCCACCGTCCGCGTGGGAAAACCCAGCTTGAGCTGGTACAGCCAGGCGAGCGTTATCGCCATCAGGAGACCGCTGACGGTGGTGCTCAGCCCGAAGCCGATCAGGCCCAGCCAGGGCACCAGCAGGCGGTAGAGCAGCACCTCCAGGACGAAGCCGACAGCGCTGACCATGACGGCAATCCGGGTGCGCTCGCGGGCATAGAAGGTCCGCAGCAGGATGGTCACGACCGCCCAGGGGACGAGGGCCAGGGCCCAGCCAGTGAGGATCTGCGCACCGGCGTGGAAGCGCGGTACGTCGTAGTTGGCGCGCAGATTCATCATGCTGACGGCGTAGGGGGCAAGGGCCACCAGCAGCGCACTCATGGGCGCGGCGAGAAAGGTGGTGGTGCGGATGGCCTGCCCGGTCAGCGTGCGGAACTCCGGCCAGTTTTCCTCCGCCGCGTACTGCGAGAAGCGCGGAAACAGCGCCAGCGCGGGCGAGACGACAAAGAGCCCATTGACCATCGTAAAGAGGGCTTCAGCGTTGCTGTAGCCGCCCTGGGTGCCCTGGGGAAACATCTGCGCGTTGGTCAAGAGGCGCTGCACATACACGTTCAGAATCTGCCGCGCCCCTGCCGTCAGCGTGAAGGGCGCCATCTGCCGCAGCACGCGCCCCAGCGCCGGGTGCCGCACCAAGGCGGGCGTGGGCAGCAAACCGAACCGCCGCAACGCGGGCAGTTGCACCAGCAGTTGCGCCACCCCGCCCACCAGCCAGCCGAAGCCGAGCCAGGTGGCCGTGTCGGGCAGCAACAGCAGCGCGGCGATGGAGGCGATATTGAAGGCGACGGGCGCGAAGCTGCTTTCCCGGAAATGCTCGTCGGCGTTCAGAAGCCCCATCGCCACCGAGGACAGGCTGATCAGCATCAGAAAGGGCATGACGAGCTGCGTCATGTACACGGCCAGGCCCCGGTCCACGTTGGAGTGCCCGGCGAGCAGCAGGTCCACCAGCCACGGCGCGGCCAGGATGCCCAGCGCCATCAACAACAGGTTGACGGCGATCAAAACCCCGCTGAAGGCCGAGGCCAGGCTGTGACGCTCTGCCACGGGCAACGACTTGTACACCGGAATAAAGGAGTTGACGAGCGCGCCTTCCGCCAGCAGTTCGCGCAGCAGGCTGGGAATGCGCACCGCCACCAGAAAGGCTTCGAGCAGCGTGTTGCCGAACAGGTTGATGATCTGCTGGCGCACGATCCCCGAGAGCCGCGAGCCCAGCGTCCCGGCCATCACGATCAGGGTGTTGGCCCGCAATGACCTGCGCCCGGCAGGCGGAGGGCCCGAGTCCACCGCCGGAAAGTCCATATCGAGCGTCAGGGGGGAGCTGCGCTCGGGAGAATCGGACGGCGGGCCGGGGCGCGGAACGGTCACGCGGCCCACTGTAGTGCAATGGGCCGGGGAGCGGCAGTCCCGGAAGCGCCCCCGCCCTCCTTTTCTCCCTGGGGTGTGCTATATTCTTTGTCGCCCACCGGCCCCAGGCCGTCAAGCAACCACGCGCGGAGAGGTGCCAGAGTGGTTGAATGGGTCGGTCTCGAAAACCGAAGTAGTCGCAAGGCTACCGTGGGTTCGAATCCCACCCTCTTCGCCAGCAGAGCGCCGCCCCCACCACTTCAGTTGGGGGCGGCGCTTTTTCGCTACCGATCAGGCCGAGCGGCGGCGCAGCGCGTGCAGCGCGAGGCTCCAAACCAGGCCGCCCGCCGTCTTGGCGACGAACTGCAGCGCGATGATCGCCAGGGGAAAGCCGCCGAAGGCCAGTACGGGAAAGATCACGCTGTCGACGGCCGCGCCCAGCACGTTGGAGGTGTTGCTGCGCTCCAAATAGGGCCGGTGGCGGCGGGCGTGGTACAGCAGCGCGTCGGCCGTCTCGCTGAGGGCAAACGCCGCCACGCTCGCCAGGGCCACCCGCGCGGCCCCCGCGTTCAACAGGTACGAGAGGACCCCACCGGCGGCGATCAGGGCCAGCATGTTGCGCCCCACCGCCGCGCCCCACAGGTCGTGCAGGCGGTCACGTGCGGCGAGGTTCAGCCCGATGAACAGGAAGGCGACGAGCGGCGCGAGGCCGGGCCCGAACGCGGCGATGACGAGGTTCGCACTCACGATGGCAGCCAGGTAGGCGGCGGTCAGGACCGCCGCCTGAACGCCGCCGGAGCGGTTCAGGGCCGTCTGCGAAGAGGCCTGCATCAGCCCTCCTGCACAGCGTCCGGAGCGGGCGCGGCGTAACGCACGGTGCAGACGGTGTTCAGTCCGCCCCGCATGCCGTAGTCGCAGCGAACCTCCATCTTCAGTGGATCGAGCAACTTCACCAGGTCCGCGAGCAGGCGGCGGGTGGCGTGCTCGTGGTAGATGCCCACGAAGCGGTAGCTCGTCAGGTAGTACTTCAGGCTCTTGAGTTCCACGCAACGGTCGCGCGGCAGGTAGCGGATATGCAGTTGCCCGAAGTCCGGCAGGCCGCTCCAGGGGCACACCGGGCTGAACTCGTCCGTGGTGATCTCGATCTCCATCGGCTCACCGGGGTAGGCGGCGAGGTCATCTTCGCGCACATACGCGAAGGTGTCGAGCACGGCGACGTCGATGGCGTCCAGGCCCTGAACGTCGTAGCGGCGGTCAAAGCCCTGCTGTGCGGGCTTCTCAGCGGTCGTCTTCATGTGGTCCTCCTCTGCCTCGCCGCCGTCACGCTGCGGCGAAACGGACCGACAGCACAGGTCGGTCCGTCCACAGGGTAGCGCACCCTCCAAGCGGCGGGTCCGTTTCAATTCCACTCTTCCCGAAAACGGCAGCGGGAGGCGTTCCACCACCCACCACTTTCGCCTGCTCGCCTCGCTTGCGAGGATGGCCAGGGCATCACCCGGCAGCTACGTACGCCACACGGCCAATGTTCCTCATCCGCCCGTGTGGCAAAATGGCGACACGATGCTGAAGAACCTCAAGTAAAGGCACACGTTCTCCGCTGCTCCCCCGCCGTACCCTGGGGTGATGCCGGAACGTGCCTCCACCCCGCCGCGCGGACGCTGTCCGGGTGGCGCGGAGTGCATCTCGAGCCCTGCCCCTTTCCACGTAAGGAAGTGACCCACCATAGATAAAGTGCATGGCAACACCTCGGGCCTGCGCCCGGCCCAACTCAAATCCCTGAGCAACCTGTACCGCCGCCGTATCGAGCCGGGACGGGTAGGCTCGCCCGAACTCGCGCGCAACCTCGCCGAGCTTTCACATGACATTCGACGTGAGGTCAGCGTGCTGATTGACCGCCGGGGGCGCGTGATCAGCGTGTCCGTGGCCGACGCGAAGGGCGCGGAACTGCCGGACCTGCGCCTCGGCGAAAACCGCCTCTCGGGCTTCCACCTGCTGCACACCCACCCGCGGGGCGGAGCGCTGAGCAAGGGTGACCTCTCCACGCTGTTCCTGAGGCGGCTGGACGCGGTCTCGGCCATAGAAGTGCGGGACCAGGGACAGCCCGGTCTGGTCCACACCGCGCACCTGACCCCGCCCGGCACGGTGGGCGAGGAAGAAGACTGGCGCCTGCTCGATCCCGCGCCGTCTTTCCAGATCGACGAGTTCGACCTCGGCGCACAGGTTTCGGCGCTTGAGGAAGAAATCGCCCGCGCCGCCCGCACCCGTGAAGCGAAAAAAGACCGCCAGCGTGCCCTGCTGGTCCAGATTGACCAGGGGGAATTCGACGCCGAGGAGCGGCTCTCGGAACTCTCGGAACTCGCCCGCACGGCAGGCGCGGAAGTCGTCTACCAGGAGCTGATCTTCCGCCGTCACCTCAAGCCCGGTACCCTGATCGGCGCCGGCAAACTCGAAGAACTGACGAGCAAGGCGTACCACCTCGACGCCGACCTCCTCATTTTCGGGCAGGAACTCGGCCCGGCCCAGGCGCGCGAGATCGAGGCTGCCACGGGCCTACAGGTGCTGGACCGAACCCAGCTCATCCTCGACATCTTCGCGCTGCACGCGCAGGGCGTCGAGTCGCGGCTGCAGGTGGAACTCGCGCAGCTGCGTTACATGAAGCCCCGGCTGCTGGGCGCGGGCGCACAACTCTCGCGCATCGGCGGCTCGGCGGGCAGCGCGGCGGGCGGTGCAATCGGCACGCGCGGGCCGGGCGAAACGAAGCTGGAGCTGGACCGCCGCCGCATCAACGACCGCATTTCCTTTCTGGAAAAGCAGCTTGAAGGTGTCGCGGTCCGGCGCGAGGAACGCCGCAAGGGCCGCTCCCGCAACGACGTGCCCGTCATCTCCATCGTCGGATACACCAACGCCGGCAAGTCCACCCTGCTCAACGCCTTTACGCACGCGGCGGAGGAACCGCGCCGGGTGCTGGCCGAGAACAAGCTGTTCGCCACCCTGCGCCCCACCAGCCGTCAGGGGTACCTGGAGGGCATCGGCCCGGTGGTGCTGACCGACACGGTGGGCTTTATCCGTGACCTGCCCAAGGACCTGTCGCGCGCCTTCCGCGCCACGCTGGAGGAAATCGGGGACGCCGACGTGCTGCTGCACGTGGTGGACGCGGCCACTCCCGGCGCGGACACCCGCCTCGACGCCGTCAACCGCATTCTGGAGGATCTGGGCTTTCGCAACATGCCCACCGTCGTGGCGCTGAACAAGGCCGACGCGGCGGACCCCGAGGCCCTGGCGCGCGAGGTGGAGCGTACCGGCGGCATTGCGGTCAGCGCTCTGCAGAATATGGGGCTGCAAGAGCTCAAAGAAGCCCTGGCCGACGCCACCTCACAGGTGCAGCGGCAGGAGCTCGCCCAGCGGGAAGAGGCTCGGGAAAGGGCCACCGAGTACCGGTAGAACCAGGCCGCGTCAGGCTCCGCCTTCAGGACACCCAGTCGAGAAAACTGGGTGTCTTTCCTATTGTGGTTTACGCCGCTTTACGTATCTTCTGCGTGGTCCGCTTGGTCCAGAAGTGGACTGTCATAAATCAGACAGAGGGTGTTTCTATTATTTAAGCCAGAAACATTCCCCAATCCCGTTTGCCCCGTTCTCGTCCTGGCAAACGTTTCACCCTGACAGAGTGCGGCCCAGGGGCCAGTTCTTCTCTTCAGAAGAGGTTGATCATGTCTATTCCCCGTGTGTCCCGCCGCTCCCTCCTCCTGCTGACCACCCTTCTGGGGGCGGCGTTCCCCTCAGCGCAGGCGCAGGCGGGCGACCTGCAGAAAATTCAGAGCAGTGGCAGGTTCAGGATCGGTTTTTCCACCGATACCCCCGGCTTGATCGAGCAGCAAAACGGCAAGGTGGCCGGCTTTGCGGTCGAGCTGATGGATATGCTGGCCCGGGAGATCAAGGTCAAGGGGGTCACTTGGCAGAAGGTGGAGAACGCGGACCTGCTGATCAAGAACATGCGTGATGGCAAACTCGACGCTATTTTCGACGTTAAGCTGCCCCTCCAACTCACCGATGTGGGCCGCACGGCCCCCTTCACCTGCACGGGCGGCGTGCTGCTCAGTCGTCCCGGTGGCCCTGAGTTCGAGGAGGACATCAAGGGCAAGAGCGTGGCCGTGGCGACGAACAGCCCCTACTTCTACTATGTCCGGAACCTGCCCTTCGAGAAGAAGGTTCACGTGTTCGCTACCCCAGACCAGGCGCTGCTCGCCTTTCTGTCGGGTTCCATCGATGCGCTGGTGCTCGACCGCTTCGATGCCCTGAAGATGTACAACCGCGTGGGTGCCAGCAAGCTCCAGGTCAGCCCGCTGCTGTGGAACCAGTACCTGCAGGTGACGATTCCCGGCACCGCGCGCCGCGACAGCGCTCTGCAGGCAGCCATCAACCAGGCCTTCACCAAGCTGCAGGAGAACGGCACCTACGCCAAACTCAGCAAGAAGCACTTCGCTCAGGACGTGCGCTGCGCGGGCTGGCGCTGACACAGCGGGCAACGGAAGGGAAAGCAGGGCGCAAAAGTCACAGACACCCTCCCCGCCCTGCGCTTGACTGCGGGCATGTCCCCGCCTCTGCTCGACATCCGGCACATCTACCTCGAACCCGGGGTGGAGGCGTATGCACGCGGGCAGGAAATTCTGGCGCGCTTTCCAGATGCCCAGCGCACCGAGGTGCGCTCACACCAGAACATCCCCGGGCTGCACGGCAACGCGGGACTGGTCAAGGAGTGGGTACGGATCAAGCGGCAGGTGCTGGTGCTGGGCGTGCGCAAGACCTTCGCCCTGCGTGAGAACGGACGCAGCGCAGACTGGATCGCCCCAGGGCTCGCCAACGGCTGCGCGCTGGCCTGCGCGTACTGCTACGTGCCACGGCACAAGGGCTTCGCCAATCCGATCACCACCTTCGTGAATACCGGGGACGCGCTGCGGGCCCTGCGTCGCCACGCCGAAAAGCTGGGCCCCAAGCCCGAACCCAACCAAGTGGATCCGGAACGGTGGGTGTACGACATCGGGGAGAACAGCGACCTCAGCGTGGACGCACTGCTTTCGGGCAATGTGCGCGACCTGGTGGCCCTCTACCGCGAGTTGCCGAACGCCAAGGCGTCTTTCGCCACCAAGTACGTCAACCGCGACCTGCTGGGCTACGACCCGGCGGGCAAAACGCGCGTTCGCTTCTCGCTGATGCCGCAGCGGGTGGCGCGGGTCCTGGACGTACGGACCTCGCCCATGCGGGAGCGCATCGCCGCCATCGGGGACTTTGTGGAGGCGGGGTACGAGGTTCACCTCAATTTCTCGCCCGTGGTGATCTACGAGGGCTGGACGGCGGACTACACGGAACTGCTGCGCGAGGTCCGCGACGCCGTGCCCGAACGCGCCCGCCGCCAGCTGGCCGCCGAGGTGATCTTTCTGACCCACAACGAGGCCCTGCACGAGGTCAATCTGGGCTGGCACCCACGCGCTGAGCGTCTGCTGTGGCGGCCCGAGTGGCAGGAAGCCAAGCGTTCGCAGTACGGCGGCCAGAATCTGCGCTACCGTTACGGTTTCAAGGGCAAGGCGGTGGCCCGCTTCACGGAACTCCTCGCCCGCGAGTTACCGGAATGCCCGGTGCGCTATGCGTTCTGAAGGCCGTGAAGGCCCTTGTGCCGAGATGAACCGCCGCAACGCAACAGGGTGCCGGGGACCCAGCAGATACCTCCAGGATTCGCAAGGATGGGGGAAGCGCAAGCAGAGGCTACGACCCACGCCTCCTTCCGATGGGCGACGTTTCCTGCCCCCGGAAGGTTCCCCTTCACGTTTCGCTTGAGGGTGGCCTGGAGACAGCTGGCCCTCGTGGCGGCCGTATGGTCGCTGGGCCGCTGGGTCCCGGAGTGGGCGAACGCACCATCCTACCGCTGCTGCTGCTGCTCACGTACCTGCCCGCCGTGATGTGGCTTCTTCCCGCGCCACTGGTCCCGGGCCGTACGCTGTGACGGCGGCGCGGCCTTGCGGAGGCCCTGGCCGCAACGCTGCTGGCAGCCTTCGGCGCAGGTCTGCTGCACGTGCGTGCTGCCGCATAAGACCAACCTTATCTCCGCCGGGGACCGCGCCGTCCTCCTCGCCGCCCTGCGGTGATGACCCTCTCGCGCCTCCCGGGGCTGGAGAGCCGAGAGCATGCCCCATTCCCCTACGGTCCTGGAGGCAGCGGTGCGCGGGACGGAAGGCCCCTTGCGGGGGTGACGGTGCCGCCCTGCACCGCACCAACCGGACGCGGGTATGGCAGGTGGGCCCGCTGTGCCGGCTGACCGGCGGTGACCTCAACACAACGCCGCGTGGAGCGCTCTACCGCCGCCTCATGGGTGTCGGGACGGGATGCAGGCTGCACCTTTCCACAGCTGTATTTGCGGAACGGTCACCGGCTCTCGCGGAGCCTGCAGGCACAGCGCGCCGCGGTGCTTCTCCCCAGGCAGCGGCTGATCGTGACCCTTTTCATAGGTGCCCACCCGCTTCCTCTCATGGCAGCCCCCAACAAACATTAAGTTTCCCGTCCCTCTTTCTGGGCCCTTTCGGCCGGGAGGCCCCTCAGAATGCACGAGATTCCGCCGCTGGCCGCGTCCTGGCCGGGGGCGGCGTGCCCGTGTGCTTTGCCCTCCGTTTGGCGGTGGGCCATAAGGGCACGACAGCTCGAACGAAGAGCCGCCGCGGAGGTGACATGAGCAGACCGGAACAGAGTAGGGCCGCATCAGACCGACTGGAACTGTGGGCGGGGGTGGAGCCCACCGTCAGCCGGGTGGGCGACGAGACGATGGACCAGCTGGTGCTGGGCGGCTTTCACGAACGTCTGGACGATCTGGACCGCCTGGCATCCCTGGGGATCACCGCCCTGCGGTTTCCCCTGCTGTGGGAACGCACCGCCCCGGACGGCCTGGAGCAGGCCCAATGGTCCTGGGCGGAGACGCGTCTCAAGCGGCTGGAAGAGCTCGGCGTCGAGCCGATCCTGGGCCTCGTTCACCACGGCAGCGGGCCCTTCTCCACGCACCTGCTGGACCCCGGCTTTCCGGCAGGCGTGGCAGCCTACGCCCGCGCCGTGGCCGAGCGCTACCCTCACCTCACGGCCTACACCCCGATCAACGAACCGCTCACCACCGCCCGCTTTTCCGCGCTGTACGGCCACTGGTATCCGCACGCCCGTGACGAGCGCAGCTTCTGGAAGGCACTGATGCACCAGCTGCAGGCCACGGTTCTCGCCATGCGTGAGATTCGCGCGGTGAACCCAGCTGCCCGCCTCATCCAGACCGAGGACCTGGGGCGCGTATCGGCCACGCCGGAGTTGCAGCACCAGGCCGACTTTGAGAACGAGCGCCGCTGGCTGACCTACGACCTGCTGCTGGGACGGGTGGACCACACCCACCCGGTCTGGAGTTACCTGCTGTGGGCCGGGGCCACGGAAGAAGAGGTGGGGTGGTTCGCCGAGAATCCCTGTCCCCCGGACCTCTTGGGCCTGAACGTGTACGTGACGAGCGAGCGCTTTCTGGACGGGCACGTCCACCGCTACCCGCCCCACACCCATGGGGGCAACGGACGCCAGCGCTACGCCGACGTAGAGGCGGTGCGGGCGCGCGGCGACTTTATCGGCGGGGCCGAAACGCGGCTGCGTGAGGCCCACGCCCGCTACGGCCTGCCCATGGCCATCACGGAAGTCCACCTGGGCTGCACCCGCGAGGAGCAGCTGCGCTGGCTGCTGGAAACCTGGCGCGGAGCCGAGCGGGTGCGGAAAGAAGGCGCAGACGTGCGCGCCATTACCACCTGGGCGGCCTTCGGGGCCTACGAGTGGAACAGCCTACTGACCCGCCGCCAGGGTCACTACGAGAGCGGCCTGTGGGACGTGCGGGCCCCCCAGGCGCAGATCCACCCTGGGCAGCCCGTCACACCGCGGCCCACCGCGCTGGCGACGCTGGCGCGCGAACTGGCGACCGGGCAGACGCCCTCACACCCTGTCCTGGCCGGGCCTGGCTGGTGGCGGCGCTCGGAGCGGCTGCTGTTCACGCCCTACGGCCCAGTGCAGGCCGAGACGCCAGTTGGCAGACCGCTGCTGATCACCGGCAAGACCGGCACGCTGGGCATGGCGATGGCCCACGCCTGCGAGTTGCGTGGCCTGCCCTACCGCCTGCTGTCGCGGCAGGAACTCGATATCACCGATCCGGGGGCGGTGGCCCGGGCGCTGGAGCAGCATGACCCCTGGGCCGTCGTGAACACCGCCGGGTACGTGCGGGTGGACGAGGCCGAGGACGATCCCCGCAACGGGCACGAGAACATGGACGGACCGCGACTGTTGGCGCAAGCCTGCGCGGAAACGGGTGTCCGGCTGGTGACCTTTTCGTCGGACCTGGTATTTGACGGCACGCTGGGCCGCCCCTACGTGGAGTCCGACGCACCTCACCCGCTGAACGCCTACGGCCGCAGCAAACTCGCCGCCGAGCGCGAGGTGCTCTCGCGGATGCCGGAGGCCCTGGTGATCCGCACGAGCGCCTTTTTCGGTCCCTGGGATCCGCACAATTTCGCCGCCTTCGTCCGCCGTGAACTGCTGGCGGACCGCCGGGTGCGCGTGGCGGCCGATCAGGTGGTATCGCCCACCTATGTGCCGGACCTGACCCGGGGAGTGCTGGAACTGCTGATCGACGGCGAATCGGGGGTGTGGCACCTCGCCAACGACGGAGCTGTGAGCTGGGCCGACTTCGCCCGGCAGGTGGCGCAGGTGCTGGACCTCGATCCGGGGCTGGTGGAGGCTGTACCCGGCGCGGAACTCGGGCAGCGGGCCGCCCGTCCTGCCTACAGCGTGCTGAGCAGCGAGCGCGGCGCGCTGATGCCCACCTTCGTCAGCGCCCTGCTGCACTGGAGTCACCACGCACACGTCCCGGACGAGGAGGAACTGGCCGCCGACTGAGAATGGGAAGCAGGCGTGCGCTGTTCTGACCCTCTCCATTGGCGGAACTTGCAAAGCTCCGCAGGAGACGGGGTCTGGCAAAGCCCGGGGAACACCGCTTCCCCCTCCCCAACAGGCGCGGATAAACTGGACCTGGGCCAGATTTGACTTCACCCTCCCGCCTCCGTCTTGAAACGCCCTCCACACACCGGGGGAAGCGGTGTGCGGAACTCCTGGGCTACCCTGGAGCCATGACCCTCGACTTGCAGGCGGCCTACGCGCAGGAAGCACCGTCCGCGGAGAACGCGGCGCCCAGAAACGCCACACTGATCTTTAACGGCCGGGCGGGCGGCAGCGAGCGCTTTAGCCCCGACATGCTGGTCGAGGGGCTGCACGCCCTGGGCTACCACCCGGTCTACCGCGCCACTGACGACGAAGCGGACATCGAAGCCGCGCTGCAAGACGTGTCCGGCGCCGTCTTCGTGGCGGGCGGCGACGGAACGATCCGGGCAACGGCCCTGCATCTCGCCGGGCGCAGCGGGGTGTGCCTGGGCCTGATCCCGATGGGCACGGCCAACAACATCGCGCGGACCCTCGGAATTACCGGTGATCCGCTGGAGGTGATAGCGGCCTACGCCGGGGGGAAGACAGCGCCCCTCGACCTGGGCCGCGTCACAGCGCCCTGGGGCGAGGACCTCTTTCTGGAGGCCTGCGGCTGCGGCGCGTTCGCGGACGTGCTGGCCGAGTACGACCCGGAAGAAGGCAAGAGCCCGCTGCGGGCAGCGGGCGCACTGGTGTCCACCCTGCGGGACCTGGCCCCCCCCGCCCTCGCCCTCACGATTGATGGCCAGGCGCAGCCCCTGCGCCACCACGCCGTGCTGGAGGTGATGAACACCCACGCGACCGGCCCCCGACTGCGCCTCGCGCCGAACGCCAGCCCCTGCGACGGCCAGCTGAACCTGGTCCGGGTAGATGCGGAAGAACGCGACGGAATCCTCGCGTACCTCTCGGCCCTCGCGCGGGGCGAGTTTGACGCCCTGCCCAGCGTGCAAAACGATACCGTGACCCGCGCAGGCATTCCCTACGTGGGGCAGGCGTTCCACGTGGACGGCGAGGTCCGGCCGCCCCAACCCGGCGTTTCCGGCAAGGTACAGATTGAAGTCTGGGCTGGTGCCCTGCGCGTGCTGCTTCCCGCCCAGGGCCAGCAGGAGGGCTGAAGCCGTGCCCCTGCCCAACAACCTCATGTTCCGGGAAGGCGTGCAGGTTATGCGGATGGACCTGCACACCCACACCGAAGTCAGCCACGACTGTCACACCCGCCTCCGAGACATTCCCGCCTGGATGCTGCGGACGAACACCCGGGTGATCGCCGTGACCGACCACGACCAGCATCGTGGCGGGCCCGAACTCACCCGCATCGTGGCGGACCTGGGGCTCAGTGACCGCCTGAGCATCATTCCCGGCGAGGAAATCACCACCCGCGAGGGCGAGCTGATCGGCCTCTTTCTGCAAGAGCGCATCGCCCCCGACCTCTCGCCTGAGGAAACTGTGGTCCAGATCAAGGCCCAGGGCGGCCTGGTCATGCTGCAGCACGGCTTCGATCCCCTCAAACGCTACCGGCTGAAGCCGGAGGCCACCCGCCGCATCGCCGAGCAGATCGACATTGTTGAGACCTTCAATTCCCGCCTCTCGCGTCAGCGCTGGAACCGGGTGGCCGCCACCTGGGCCGCAGAGCGTCACCTCCCCACCTGCGCGGGCAGCGACGCGCATACGATGCGCGACATCGGGGAGGCGTGGGTGGAAACGCCCTTTCGCCTGATCCGCACGCCAGCGGACCTCCTCGCGGCCCTGCACGAGGGCACCGTACAGGGCCGCTGGACCCACCCCCTGCACGCCTACGGCCTAAAGCAGTGGCGAAACCTCAATGGACGGTTTCGGCGGGAAGGTTAGGGACCGTGCGTTTCCCCATCGTGGGGAATCAATGCCCTCCACCCTGTAGCCGGCCCAGGCCGCCCGCAAATCCGGGTGGGGAGCAAGCGCGCCCCGGGCACATGCTCCCGAATACGCTCCCTTCCGCGCGGCAAGCAGCAGGTCCCCATCCGGCGCCAGATTGCCGGATGGGGAAAACGCTGGGCGAGTTCGCTGATTCGGGAGTGCATGAACGGCAGCGTAGAACGTGAGCGAGGATTGTGGCGAAGGTCAAGATACTCTGTGACGCCTTTTGGCCCACGCCTCTGTGCCGGAATGTGGTCCGAACTGGGGAGACCCGGTTTCGACAGGGGAACCGAAGGTGATGTTGCGTGCCCAGGCGCTGCTGGCCTCGTTCAAAAACGGCAAAGCCCGTCACCGGGAAGGATCCCGGTTCATCCGTGATGAAACCAGGGGCCAACCCGAGCGGAGCAAGCAGGAAAACGGTGACGGAGAGGCGCGGAATCAGCGCGTCGGAGGGGACGTATCCGGAGACCGTATGACGACCTCAACACCACCCTCGCTCTCGCCGCTCAAGTGAGACAGCAACCGTGAAGTCCGGCCATTGGCGTTACGCGCGCCAATGGGCAGATAACTCGCGCTGGCGACACCTTATGGCTGAAGGCGAAACCAAATGTGGAGGAGGTCCGGGAGAACCCGCCCCCAGGTGAGCCGTGGCCCGACAATCAAAGAGAGACGCACGCCGAGAGGACTTTTGGACACCGGTTCGACTCGGCCCACCTCCACCACCTGCCCAGGGTGGTGGGGGTTGTTATGGCTCTCAACAGAATAAAGGAAGATGACGCTCTTCTCATATCTATTTCACCCTATAGGCGTGCCATTGCTGTAGGTGCAAGCAGCCTACACTCGGCCATGTCGCGAGAAGAACGGCTGCAGCAGGTGCTCAAGACCTTTGTGGACACCTTGAACGACTTCGCGGAGGGACGGCACTCGCCGGAGGTCCACGCCGCCACTATCCGCCGCCTGCTGGCCGAGGTGCACGCCCTGAAAGCGGCGGGCGCAGGACCCCAGGCCATCTCCACCGTTTCCTTCGTCGCTTAGAGCGCCTGCTATACTCCAGCCCGTGCCGGGATGGCGGAATCGGTAGACGCATTCGACTTAAAATCGAACGCCCCAAAAGGCGTACGGGTTCAAGTCCCGTTCTCGGCACCAAAGGAAAAAGCCTCGTCTGAGACGAGGCTTTTGTGCTTCCCCTTTCCACTGCCAGACGGATGCGGGTTGCCACCCCTGCGCCTCTGCGCAGAGGCGACGCGCACGCTGCTCAGGGGGCTGGCCCTAAGCTTCCCGCTGCTAAACCTTTCCCTCTGCAGCCGGGCTGAGAAGCGGAGGCTCCTTCGGGCGGAAACGCCACCTTGGGGCGCCTCCTGCCGGTCACGCCGAGCGCCGGATTCTCCCCCATGCCTTGACAAATCTCGCCCCGGCCCGTAACATCCTACACGCCCTTCACCCTGCTCGGGTGGCGGAATTGGTAGACGCGCACGTTTGAGGGGCGTGTAGGTTTCCTGTGTGGGTTCAAGTCCCATCCCGAGCACCATGAGAGCCGCCGGAGTCCACCGTGACCACCGGCGGTTTTTCGTTGTGGGCCCGTCTCGACGGACATGGCGGGGAGTGCTATAGTCCCCCTTGCATTGCTGGTGCAGCGCAGCGTAGACGCCTGAACCTGGTCAGGGCCGGAAGGCAGCAGCCATAAGGGATGATCTGCGGGTGCCGTTGCTTCCCGGCAATGCTTTTTTATTGGGCTGGGTGTCTGACCGCTCAAAGGTCTGACCGCCCTCGCCTTCTCTGACATTCCAGTGACGCGGACCCTTAAGCCATGCCCCACATGCGGCCTGCCACTCCCGGAGACCTTCCCGCCGTCACCCGTACCGACAAGTGGGAACCGCAGACCGCACCGTCACTTTCGAGACGCGTGATCACCCGGTGCTTGAAATTGAAGAGTGGCCGCGCGGCGTTCCCCCACCGTAGTGGTCCTGGATGGGGCGGGCAAGGTGGTGGCCTTTGCCTGGAGCAGTCCCTACAGCCACCGCGAGTAGACGTGGGCATCGGGGACCGTGACGTGTATGTGGCGCGCGAGGCCCGGGGGAAGGGCCATGGGGAAGCGGCGCTGCGCGGACGACTGGCGGCCGAGCGGACGAGGCTGCACACGCTGAGCCGCCGCGTTTTTGTGGAGAACGTCGCCCGCCGTCACCTGCACATCCGCCGCAGTTTTCGAGAGGTGTGCGTTTACCTGGGGCGCGCCCGTCTGGACGGCGTGTAGCGCGATGTGATCACGGTGGAGGTCTTGCTGGGTAAGGCGGCGCAGGGCCTCAGCGGGTGAAGCGCTCCAGCTCGGGCTGGGACGACAACTGCGCCCCAGACGCACCTCCCGCTCGGTCAGGATGTGTCCCCGGGGCGTGACGTATTCCCCCGCGTGCCACCAGGCCGAGCTGTTTTCGGCGTGGATTGTGGTGGGCACGGCCGCGTGTCCGGCGACGGGCGAGAACCATTCGGGCAGGGAAACCTTCATGTCCGCAGCGTCGCCACCCTCCGTCAGGGTGGGGGGCGCGTAGGGTCAGGGCCAGGCCATGTCCTCGCCGCCTGAACGACTTCACGCAGGCCTCTTTAGGGGATGTTAAGGTGGGTTACGGCGGCCTCGGCCTGATCCGGGTACATCCGGCACCGGGTACATCCGCACCCCACCCCCTTCTCTAAACAGCACTTCCACCCGTGTCCTGAGAGACGCCCC
The DNA here is from genome assembly GCF_900176165.1 of Deinococcus hopiensis KR-140. Taxonomy (NCBI): domain Bacteria; kingdom Thermotogati; phylum Deinococcota; class Deinococci; order Deinococcales; family Deinococcaceae; genus Deinococcus; species Deinococcus hopiensis. Next base: position 329,410 of record NZ_FWWU01000009.1, on the reverse strand, counting down.
GCGCCCCATGCGCGGTAAGTCCGCCCGAGAGGCGGCGATGGAGGCCCACATGACCACCAAAGCGTCCAACGAGCGCCTTCCCTCTTTGACTGGGATGGCGCTCGCCCTACTTTTTCCCGCAAGGAGCATGCCTGTGGAGACAGGGTCCAGCGTTCGGGCCCATATTTGTGAATGACCCTTCACACTTCTGCCCGTCTCCATTTTCTCCTTCTCCACTCGGGTTCATCAGGAGATGAACCGGGAGGTCTTATGAAGCTTGAACAACGTTACGAAGGCAAGGCCAAGAAGGTCTACGCCACCGAAAACCCCGCCGAATACATCGTGGAATACAAAGACGACGCCACCGCCTTCAACGGCGTAAAAAAGGCCCAGATCGGCGGGAAGGGCGAGATCAACAATGCGATTACGGCGCACCTCTTTCCCCTGCTGGAGAGGGCCGGAGTTCCTACGCACTTCATCGAGAAGCTGTCGGAGCGCGAGCAGCGCGTGCGGGCCGTGACCATCATTCCCGTCGAAGTGATCGTGCGGAACGTGGCGGCCGGGAGCTTTTGCAAGCGTCTGGGGATCGAGGAGGGCACCGCCCTGTCCCGCCCTGTCGTCGAATACTGCTACAAGAGCGACGCGCTGGGTGATCCCCTGATCAACACCGACACGGCCATCGCCCTGGGCTGGGCCACCAACGAAGAGCTGAGCCGCATCCGCGAACTGAGCCTCAAAGTCCGCGATTTCCTGGTGCCCTTTTTCGCTGCGCGGAGCACGCGCCTGATCGACTTCAAGCTGGAATTTGGCAAAACCCTTGACGGGACCGTAATTCTGGCCGACGAAATCAGCCCCGACACCTGCCGCTTCTGGGACGCCGAGACGAACGAGAAGCTGGACAAAGACCGCTTCCGCCGCGACCTGGGGGGCGTTGAGGACGCCTACGCGGAGATGCTGCGGCGCGTGACCACGCCGGCACAGGGCTGAGACCGCGGGGCAGAGGGCTATTGGACGCCTCTGCCCTTTACGCTTTTCGCTCTCTGCACCTCCCCGCGACCATCTGCCTCTCCGAAGGAGCCACAATGCCCACCTACCAAGCCAAAGTCTTCGTCACCCTCAAGCCTTCTATCCTCGACCCACAGGGGCGCACCGTGGAGCGGGCGCTGTCGCACCTGGACCACAGCAATGTGTCCGGCGTGCGCGTGGGCAAGTACATCGAACTGACGCTCAGCGGCGAGCGCGCGGAAGTGGAGGCGCAGCTGGCCGACATCACGACCAACGTGCTGAGCAATCCCGTGATGGAGGACGCGCGCTGGGAGCTGGCCGAGGCATGAAAACTGCCGTCATCCAGTTTCCCGGTTCCAACTGTGACGCCGACGCCCTGCACGCGGCGCGGTTGATCCTGGACCCAGACGCCCAGTTCGTGTGGCACACCGAGGCCGGGCTGCCCCAGGGCACAGAACTGGTGTTCCTGCCCGGTGGCTTTTCCTACGGCGACCACCTGCGTTCCGGCGCGATTGCCGCCCGCAGCCCCATCATGGCTGCGGTGAAGGCCCATGCCGAACGTGGCGGTTTTGTGCTGGGCGTGTGTAACGGCTTTCAGGTGCTGACTGAATCGGGACTGCTGCCCGGAGCCTTATCACGCAACCGTGACCTGCACTTCCACTGCGCCCCTGCTCACCTGCAGGTGGAGAACAACAAGACGGCGTATACGGGCGCTTACGAGCAGGGTCAGGTCATCGAAATCCCCATCGCGCACGGTGAGGGCAACTACTACGCGGACCCCGAAACCATCGCGCGGTTGGAGGGCGAGGGCCGGGTGGTGTTCCGCTACGTGGACAATCCCAACGGCTCGTTGAACGACATCGCCGGAATCGTGAACGGCCGGGGCAACGTGCTGGGCATGATGCCCCACCCCGAACGGGCAGTGGAGATGCTGCTGGGCAGTGGGGACGGCCTGGGCCTGTTTGAGTCGCTGAAGACGGGCGGCGCGAAATGAACGCCCAGACTTTCCTGGCGGAAGCCTTTGAGCAGGAGCTGGGCATGTTCCGCACCGGACTGGGCAGCGTACTGGAAGAGACGTTCGCCGCGCCGCGCCTGGGCCATAGCCCCGCCTGGCACGCGCTGCACATCGCCGAATGGCTGCGTTTCTTCGCCCTGCAGGACTTCAGCGCGACTTATACGCACCTCGGCTGGGAAAACGCCGACTGGATGACCGCCCTGCGCGGCACTCCGCCCGTGAGCGAAACGGACGGCAAGGCCGCCGTACTGGCTGAACTGGACCGTATCGGTGCCCAGGTTGTCGCCCACATCCGAGAACTGCAAGACGACCAGCTGGGCGACATGCTCCGCGCGCCTGCCGCCCCCACCGGAGAACGTGCCCGACTGACGGGCCTGGGCATGCAGCTTCGGCACATTGCCTACCACCGGGGACAACTCAAGCTTTCGCTGAAGGACAACGCATGACCACCAACGCTGCCCCATCCCTCCGTGACCGCGCCGCCACGTTCGGCCTGACCACCGAAGAATTCGACCTGCTCGTCTCCTCCATTGGGCGCGAGCCGAATGCGCTGGAAGCCGCCATCGTCGGCGCGATGTGGTCCGAGCACTGCGGCTACAAGAACTCGCGGCCCCTGTTCCGCGCCTTTCCCACCACCGGGCCCCAGGTGCTGCAAGGCCCCGGCGAGAACGCGGGTGTGGTGGACATCGGGGAAGGCTGGGGCGTGGCCTTCAAGATGGAAAGCCACAACCACCCCTCGGCTGTGGAACCCGTACAGGGCGCGGCCACGGGTGTGGGCGGCATCCTGCGCGACATCTTTGCGATGGGTGCGCGGCCCTTTGCCGTGCTCGACTCCCTGCGCTTCGGCAACCCCGACAGCCCCCGCACCCGCTTCTTGCTCAACGGCGTGGTGGAGGGCATCTCCCACTATGGCAACGCGATTGGCGTGCCCACGGTGGGCGGCGAGGTCACCTTCCACCCCAGCTATCAGGAAAACCCCCTTGTCAACGTGATGGCCCTGGGCCTGCTGCGGCACGAGGACCTGGCAAAAGGGACGATGGGCGAAGTGGGCAACCAGATCGTGTATGTCGGCTCCAAGACCGGGCGCGACGGGTTGGGCGGCGCGGTATTTGCGTCGGCGGACCTCAGCGACGCCTCACAGGCAGACCGCCCGGCGGTGCAGGTGGGCGATCCCTTCATGGAAAAACTGCTGCTGGAAGCCACGCTGGAAGCCATCCAGGCGGGTGTGGTGGCGGGCGTACAGGACATGGGCGCGGCGGGCTTGGTGTCCTCAACGTGCGAGATGGCGTACCGCGCCGAACTGGGCATCACCATGAACCTCGACCTCGTGCCCACCCGTGAGAGCGGCATGGTGCCGATGGAACTGTGCCTGAGCGAGTCGCAGGAGCGCATGATTCTGGTACCTGTGCCGGGGCGCGAACAGGAACTGCTGGACCTGCTCGCCAAGTGGGAACTGGACGTGGTGACGATTGGCGAGGTGGAAGCCCACAACAACTACCGCCTAACCTGGAAGGGCGAGGTGGTGTGTGACCTGCCGGTGGCCCTGCTGAACGAGGCCCCCAAATACACCCGCGAGGGCGTGGAGTCGGAGGACATCCAGGCCCGGCGTCAGCGTGACCTGAGCGGCGTGCCGGTGCCCGGTGACCTGGGCGCGGTGCTGGTGGACCTGCTCTCGCACCCCACGATTGCCTCCAAGCGGCCCATCTTCGAGCGCTATGACCATCAGGTCATGACGAACACCGTGGTGGTTCCCGGAGCCGCCGACGCCGCCGTGCTGCGCGTGAAGGGCAGCGGGATGGGGGTGGCCGCGACGAGCGACTGCAACCCACGTTTTGTGTATCTGGACCCCTACGCTGGAGCCGCCGCCGCCGTGGCTGAGGCCGCCCGCAACCTCGCCTGCGTGGGGGCGACGCCACTGGCGATCACCGACAATCTGAACTTCGGGAACCCGCATAACCTCGACGTGTACTACCAGCTTCAGCAATCGGTGCAGGGCATCGCGGACGCCTGCCGGGCGCTGAATACGCCGGTCACGGGCGGGAACGTCAGCCTCTACAACCAGTACACTGAGGGCGATCGCAAAGTCGCCATCCACCCCACCCCAACCATCGGCATGGTGGGGGTGCTGCCCGACATCGCCCAGCGCGCCACCATGAACCTGAAGCCCGGGCCGCATACCCTCTACCTGCTGGGCCAGCACGCTACCACCATCGGGGCTTCGCAGTATCTGGAAACGGTGCATGGGCTGGAAGCCGGACAGGTACCGGAACTGGACCTGGGGTTGGAACAACGGGTGATCAACGGCACGCTGGCCTTGATTCGCGCGGGCCTGACCGACACCGCGCACGACTGCTCGGAAGGTGGCCTCGCCGTGGCGCTGGCCGAAATGGCGATTGCCGGGCGGCAGGGCCTGAAGGTGATGCTGGAAGCACCGGAAGGTGTACGCCCAGACGCGCTGTTGTTCGGGGAGGCACACAGCCGCGTGGTGGTGGCCGTGCCGCTGGGCCACGAACAGCAAGCGCAGGCGGTACTCGACGGCCTGCAAGTCCCCTATACCGTTCTGGGGGACAGCGTGCCCGGGGGTGACAGGGTTGCCATTTCTGTGACAGGGGCGAACGTACAGTTAAGTGTGAACCTCGATACGCTCAAAGTTGCCTACGAGACGCCCCTGAAGGAGATTCTGGGGTGATGGTGGGGACTGGAGCGCCGGGGGAGGTGAGTCTGAACGGCCTGCACGGCGCCTTCCAGCTTCGCCCTCACCGCGTTGTTCCAAAAGCGGATTGCCTCTCAACCAGCTGCTTTCAGAAATTACGTCCGAATGGCGTCATAGGCTCGGACGGCTTCCTCGGCGTGTTGGCTGCCGTCCAATTCAATGGCCAGCCTCGCTTCGTGACAGACGAAACCAACGATGTAGAGGCCGACAGGTCGCTGGCGGCGGACCTTGACGGTATGAGAACGGCTTCGCAAGACGCGCCAGAACATCGTCTCTTCGGACGTTTGGGGGCGACGCAACTCGCGCGCCTGCTGCGTCCCTCTCGTCCCGTTCCGGGTCGCCATAGCAGAACGTACCGCCTTGCGCCCCTCTCCCCTGTTGGGAGAGGGGCCGGGGGTGAGGGGGCGTGTGACCCACTCCATTCTCGCCACCCCTCCCCAGGAGCCACCCATGATCTTTGACCCCATCACCGACAAGCCCCAGGATGAGTGCGGCGTGTTCGGCCTGTATTCCCCCGAACCCGCCGATCTTGCGTGGCTGACCTACCTGGGCCTGTTTGCCCTGCAACACCGGGGGCAGGAGGCAGCGGGCATGTGCGTCAGCGACGGCGAGCGCTTCCACGTGGACAAGGACCTGGGCCTCGTCACGCAGGTGTTCGACGAGCGGCGGCTGGACGGCCTGCGCCTGCCCAATGCCCGCGTGAGCATCGGCCACGTGCGCTACTCCACCACCGGCTCCAATCTGCGCTTCAACTCGCAGCCGCTGACCACCCGCACAAACAAGGGCATTCTGGGACTGGCGCACAACGGCAATTTCGTGAATGCTCGCGAGGTCCGCAACGGCATGCTGATGGAAGGCGCGCTGTTTCAGACCACCAACGACAGCGAGGTTATGCTGAACCTGATCGCGCGCGAGTCGCACATGGATCTCGTGGAGGCCACCGCCAGCGCCATGAAGGAGCTGAAGGGCGGCTACGCCTGCGTGCTGATGAGCCGCACGCAACTGCTGGGCTTCCGCGATCCGCACGGCGTGCGGCCCCTGGTGATCGGGCAGCGGCCCGGAGCGGACGGACACGTGGGCGCGTGGGTGCTGGCCTCCGAGCCGTGTGCGCTGTACGCCGTGGGCGCGCGGCTGGTGCGCGACGTGCAGCCGGGCGAGCTGGTGTGGATGGACCGGGACGGCATGCACTCGCTGATGGTGGAGCCGAAGCGGCCCACACCCTGCTCGTTCGAGTGGATCTATTTTGCCCGCAGCGACGGGGCGCTGGACGGGGTGGACATTCACGAGAGCCGCATCCGCATGGGCGAGCAGTTGGCGCGCGAGAAGCCGGTCGAGGCCGACATCGTGGTGCCCGTGCCGGACAGCGGTATCGGCGCGGCCATCGGGTACGCCCGCCAGAGCGGGATTCCGTTTGACTACGGCCTGTACAAAAACCCCTACGCGGGCCGGACCTTTATCGCTCCCACGCAGGAGGCGCGAGAGCTGAAGGTCAAGATGAAGCTCTCGCCCACCAGCGCCGTGCGGGGCCGCCGGGTCATTCTGGTGGATGACTCCATTGTTCGCGGCACCACCAGCCGTCAGATCGTGAACTTGCTGCGCGACGCGGGGGCCACGGAGGTGCATTTCCGGGTGTCCAGCCCACCCATCACGCACCCATGCTTTTACGGCATCGACACCGCCGCCCGCAAGGAACTGGTGGCAAGCACGCACAGTGTGGAGGAAATCCGCGAATTGATCGGCGCGGATACCCTCGCCTTTATCAGCGAGCGCGGGCTGAGGCAGGCCATCGGCGGGCAGGGGCTGTGCGGCGCCTGCTTTACGGGGGAATACCCGGCGGGGACGCCGCTGCTAAACGATGTGGACAAGCTGGCGCTGGAGGTTTGAGGCGAGTTCTCCAACCTCGAAAGAAGCTGCCCTCCTCACAGGCAGCTTTCTTTTCGCTTATTAAGCCGTTCCGCCGCCGCTCTCTGCTTTCCGCCATACCTGGCCTTCCCTTTCCAACTCCACCCTCTCCGTATGCCCCACCCTCAAGCTGTAGGGAATGGGGTAATTGGGCTGCGGCACCAGCGGCAGGCCAAACAGATCCACCAGCAGGGTGCGGACGGCGATGGAGTGCGAGAAGGCGATCACCCGCGCACCGTCCGGCAAGTCCTCGGCCCAGCCGCGGACAGAAGCAGCCAGGGCGTGCAGGCTGTTGCCCCCCGGCGCGGGCGTACGCCACGGGTCCGCCTGCCACGCGGCAAAACCGGGGTGGGCCTGCATCTCGGCGGCGCTCAGCCCTTCCAGCTCACCGAGGTGGTACTCGCGCAGGCGGGGGTCCAGAATCAGCGGGTGGCCGGGCAGGGCCAGTTCGGCGGTTTGCACGGCGCGGGACAGGTCGCTGCTGAAGGCCAGATCGTAGGGCGGGGTGAGGTGGGCAGCCAGGGCGCGGGCCTGGGCTTCGCCATTCGGGCCGATGGGGTTGTCAGTCAGGCCCTGCCAGCGGCCCCCCTCGTTCCAGGCGGTGGCGGCGTGGCGAACCAAGGTCAGGCGCAGGGGAGCGGGGGACACGGGGGAGTGTAGAGCGTTCGGGGTAGGGGGAGATGGGGTTGGCTGGGTGGCCCCCGCACCCCTGGCTTCGCCGGGTCCTCTCCCTCGAGGTGAGAGGGTCAATGAGGCGCAGAGCGCCGAGGGGCCAGCCTCACACCCAACCCGGCCAGAAAGCCGCCCACCAGGGCCAGGGCCGTCATCAACAGAACGTTGTTGGTGGGGCTGGGGTAGTCCTGACCGCGGTTGGCGTTGGCGACCGCGTGAAGCTGGTTAATGTCGATGACGTTCTTAAACAGCAAAAACACCGCCCCAAGCGTGACGAGCACGCCCAGAATGACCACCACGCGCGAGAGGACTTGCATGGCGTCAGCATAGGAGGATGCGGGAAGCGCCACGTTTCCCGTTCGTTAGGCGTTGAGGGACGTGGAGCGAAGCGCATGGCAAGCTGACCCCATGCCTCCCACCCGTGCCCAAATTCGCCCCGGAATCACCGTGGACATCGTGCAGAAGCAGGACCAGCCCAGCGGCAAGCTCACGCGCGGCGTGGTGGCGGCCCTGCTCACCAAATCGCCCACGCATCCGCACGGCATCAAAGTGAGGCTGACCACCGGGCAGGTGGGCCGGGTGCAGGCCACCGCTCCTGATGACCTGGGGGCGTAGAGCGGTCCTGGCCAAAACAGGCCAAGTGCGCGGGGAAAGCTCCTTTTCGGGCGAGCTTTCCCTACGCACCTGTTTCTTGTGTGGCGCCTGCACTCTGCCTGAGCTGGGAAACGTCAGGTCACTCCGCCTTCAGCCGCGGTCCCCTGCATTGCCCAGCTCAGATGCCCAGGGACCCTCTACCGTCCATTGCCGTTTCCAGGCTGGGCAGGCGGCGTTCCACCATTGCCTCCCCCATTCCCGTTTCCAGGCTGCGCGGGCGGTGTCGCGGGTGATGTACCCGGCTGGACGGGTGGCGTTGCGCCGTTTCCATTCCCGTTTCCAGGCTGGGCAGGCGGCGTTCCACCATTGCCTCCCCCATTCCCGTTTCCAGGCTGCGCGGGCGGTGTCGCGGGTGGTGTGCCCGGCTGGACGGGTGGCGTTGCGCCGTTTCCATTCCCGTTTCCAGGCTGGGCAGGCGGCGTTCCACCATTGCCGTTTCCGGGGTTGCCGCCTGTGGGGCAGCCTTCCTCAGGCGCAGGAATGATGTCACCGTGCCCACTGTGGGTGTCCAGGGCATTTCGGCTGATCGTCACGCTCACGTAGGGGTTGGATTCGCTCGCCGTCCGGTGGCACAGGGTGACCTTGTCGTTCTCGTTGGTGTTGCCCTCGCCCCGCTGGACCGGGGGAGTCGTCCCGGCGGGCGGCGCAGAGACATTGCCGTTGCCGCCAGCGTTCCCGTTGCCCGCTCCACCGCCATTCCCAGCGTCGGTCCCCGCTGGGCATCCTCCCGCGGGCGCAGGAATGATATCGCCGTGCCCACTGTGGGTGTCCAGGGCATTTCGGCTGACCGTCACGCTCACGTAGGGGTTGGATTCGCTCGCCGTCCGGTGGCACAGGGTGACCTTGTCGTTCTCGTTGGTGTTGCCCTCGCCCCGCTGGGCCGGGGAAGCCGTTACATTGCCGTTTGCGGGTGTCAGCGCGGCGTCTCCCGTCGTGGCGTTTGCCCCGGTAGGGCATCCCCCAGCCGGAACGGGAATGATGTCGCCGTGTCCGGTGTGGGTGTCCAGGGCACTTCGGCTGACCGTCACGCTCACGTAGGGATTGGATTCGCTCGCCGTCCGGTGGCACAGGGTGACCTTGTCGTTCTCGTTGCCATTCTCCGGCGGGGCCGCTCCGTCCTGCGGAGTGCCTGCCCGGACGGCCTTCGCGGGAAGAGCGGGGACCGTGGTGGCGGGAAGAGCCGCGTTCCCCCCATTCGTGGCGCCCGTTGCAAAACGCGTGTCGGTGGGGCATCCCCCAGCCGGAACGGGAATGATGTCGCCGTGTCCGGTGTGGGTGTCCAGGGCATTTCGGCTGATCGTCACGCTCACGTAGGGATTGGATTCGCTCGCCGTCCGGTGGCACAGGGTGACCCGGTCGTGGTCGTCCCGGATCACTGCGGCGGAAGGCTTCCCGGGAGCCGTGGACGTGAGCCCGGGCTGGGCCCCAGGTTGGGCCATGACGGCTCGCGCGACCTGGGGCTGGGGCGGCACGAGTTGCGCGGAGCCGCGGAGCAGGCGCACGTTTCCGACCGGCATGGGTGCGGGCACGCCCCCCGGCCGGGCCAGGCTGTAGCGGGTGGTGCGCCCGTTTTCCACATGGACCAGGTAGGCGGCGGGACCGGAAGCGCCGGCGACAGGGACGAAGAGGCCGCCCCGATAGGTGGCCACCGGGCGCATCTTCCAGTCCAGCAGCGCGGCCATGACCGAGGGGGACAGGTTTTGCAGCACTTCGCCCGCGGTCATGACAACCGCTGTGTCGGGCGGCGTGCCCGCCATGCCCTGGACTACGGCCACCGCACCCGGAACCACCAGCACGTCGCGCAGCATCATGGTCCGGCCCGCCATCACAGGCTGGCGCAGGGGATAGCGCAGGGTCTGGCCGCCCCGGGTCACGAGCAGGGCGGTGCCCGGAGCACTGCCGGCGGGCAGCGTCACAACCGGACCGCTCAGTTGGGCCAGGCGTGTTCCCTGACCGCTCAGGAGCACGGGCGCGCGCCCCTCACGCACCAGGTCCTCGGCGCTGACGACAACGTTCGCCATAGGGGCGGCGGTGCGGATGGGAGCTGTGGCCGTCGCTGGGGCCTGAACCTGGGGACCGGCTCCACCGGCAAAGGCGTGGGACACGAGGCAGAGGGCAGCAGAAATGAAAAGCACATTTTTCATCTTCGTTTCCTTTCGGGAGGCGTTGGTTGCGGTAACACCAACTTAGACCCATTCCCTCCAGGCTGCTATTCAGCACAAATTCATTTGAAGATGCCCCGCCAGAGCTTTAAAACTTGATGGGCAGCTGACACAAAAGGAAGTGAAGTCCTTCATGGACAGCCCTGTCTCCTTCTGTCACAGACCGGATCAGAAGGAGGGCCAGCGGGAACCCCTCCAATCAGAAACGGCGTTCCCGCACCCGCGTGGGAATGTGGTACAGGCTGCCCGTGGCCGTGATGAAGAGGTCCGTACCGTCCCGTCCGCCGAAGCACAGATTGGAGACAGTTTCGGGCACCGGTACGCGCCCCAGCTCTTCCCCGTCCGGCGACAGGATGTGCACGCCGTCGCCCGCGCTGCTCCAGACGTGCCCAGCCTCGTCCACCCGCAGGCCGTCGGTCAGGCCGGGGCGCACAGTGGCCCAGCGGCCCTGCAGCTCTGCTGTCCCTCCGGGCGTCACGCGGTAGGCGTAGATGTGGCCCTCGCCGTCCCCGGTATCGGCCAGCAACAGGCGGTCCGCCGAGGGGAAGGCCAGGCCGTTGGGCTGTACACGCTCCCGGATGGGCGCGGTCAGGGTCCCGTCTGGCGCGAGGCGGTAGACGAAGTTGCCGGGCTGCTCCTTCTCGCCACCGTACCCTTCCTCAGGCTGGTCTATGCCGTAGGTGGGATCGGTAAACCACAGGCTGCCGTCCGGGTGCAGCGCCACGTCGTTGGGACTGCTCAGGCGGCGGCCCTCGAAGCGGTCAGCCAATGTGGTCCAGGTGCCGTCCGGTTCCTGCCGCATCAGGGCGCGCAGGCCGTGAGAACAGGCGATCAACCGGCCCTCCCGGTCCAGTGTGTGCCCGTTCTGGTGGTGGCTGGGGTGCATCTCCACCTCCATGCCGCCCTCCTGGGTCCAGCGCCAGGTACGGTTTTCGCGCACGTCGCTGAACAAGACGGCCTGTCGGCCCGGCAGATAGACGGGACCCTCGGCCCAGGTCAGGCCACTGCCGAGGTGGGTCAGGACAGCACCGGGCGCGAACAAATTGAGGACTTCGGGACGTGTGGCGAGGATGGCGGTCACGGGACCATGATGCTTCCCCCCACGGTCCTCGCGGCATGCTCCGGCTACACTCGCGCGGTGACGCCCTCCTCCCCTCACCTCCCCGCCGTCCGTGCGGCGCTGCTGGCGTGGTTTGACCGCTCAGGCCGTGCGCTGCCGTGGCGCGTGGGACCGGAAGGACGGCGCGATCCGTACCGCGTATGGGTGTCGGAAGTGCTGCTGCAGCAGACGCAGGTGGTGCGCGGGCAGGTGTACTTCGAGCGCTTCATGACGGCGTTCCCGACGGTGCAGGCCCTGGCCGCCGCGCCCATAGAGGCCGTGCTGAAAGCCTGGGAGGGCTGCGGCTACTACGCGCGCGCCCGCAACCTGCACCGCGCGGCAGGTAAGGTCGTGGGGGAGGGGCTGCCGACGACCTATGAGGGCTGGCTGGCCCTCCCCGGCGTGGGCCCTTACACGGCGGCGGCGGTGGTGAGCCTGACACTGGGGGAAGCGCGGGCCGTGAACGACGGCAACGTGCGCCGGGTGCTGGCCCGCCTCCACGGCGAGAAACAACCCACCGACCCCTGGGTGCAGGCCCGCGCCGACGACCTGCTGGACCCCGAGCGGCCTGGGGCCTTCAACGAGGCGGTGATGGACCTGGGGGCCACAGTCTGCACCCCCAAAGTGCCGAAGTGCCCCGACTGCCCGGTGTCCCTGTGGTGCGCGGCCTTCCAGTCCGGCCAGCCGGCGGCCTACCCTGCACCCAAGGTGCGTTCCGCCGTGCGTGAGATGCGGGCCGTGGCGCTGCTGCTCGGGGATGCCCGGGAAGCGGTCCTCGAACGCCGCGAAGGCACCCTCCTCGGCGGCCTGATGGGCCTGCCCACGGAAGTCGTGGACGAGGGGGAAACCCCCGACCAGGCCCTCGCCCGCCTGGTCACCCGCCTTGGCGCGCGGGTCACCGGCGAACTGGGCACCGTCACCCACACCATGACGCACCGCCACGTGACCTTGACTGTCTTTACGGGCGTGGGCGGCCCAGGCAGAAGCCAAGTGGCGGATGAGCCTCTGCCCCGCCTGGACCACAAGGCGCTGGAGTTGTGGACACGGCGGGAGGCTTCGCTGTTCGGGACGCATTGAGGGGTGACCCCCTCTCTGCGGGCTGTCCCGGTCACCCCTGGCTGTGCGAGGCCCTCCGCGGGAGAGGGGCAACACCGCCTCCACCGCGCTGCCCACTTCACTGGCCAAAGCCCACCAAGGCCGCCCCTACGCGAACTGCACGGACCTCTTCCGACGGAACGGGACAGCCGCATACGCCTTCAGGAGCGCGGCTGAGCCGGGGCAAAAGGAGGCGCCCACAACCTGGCTCGCGGGCCTGTAGAGCTGCGGAGCAGAGCGCTGCCTCTCCCTGCCCCTCCAGCCCCACCTTTCCAACCCCAGACAACGCAACCCTCCCTCCTGCCCCTTTCGGTTGAAGCCTCCCTCAACCCCACACGTTAAACTGACCCCCGTCATGCCAACCCCCCCCCTCAAGCTCGCCCTCCGCACCGTACAAAAAACGCGGGACGCGGTGCGCGGCGCGCTGCTGTGGGGCTACGAGCAGCGTCTCGCCCGCGACGTAAAGGCCCACGGCAAACTCCCCCGCCACCTCGGCCTGATTCTGGACGGCAACCGCCGTTATGCCCGTGCCAGCGGCTTGCAACGCGAACTCGGCCACTCCTTCGGGGCCGACAAGGCGCACGAGGTGTTGCAGTGGTGTCTGGAACTCGGCATTCCGGCGGTGACCATCTGGGTGCTGTCGACCGACAACACCAGCCGGGACGCGGAAGAGATCGCGCACATCCTCAAGCTGCTGGAGCGCGAGGCGAGAAACCTCGCCACCGATCCGCGCATCCACGCCAACCGGGTGCGGGTGCGCGCCATTGGACAGCACGAGAACTTCCCCGGCCATGTGCTCGACGCCCTGGAAGAACTGGAACGCAAGACCGCCGGTTACGACGGGATGCAGCTTAATATCGCCGTGGGCTACGGGGGCCGCGAGGAAATCGTGGACGCGGTGAAGCGCTTCCTGAGCGGCGAGGCGGCGGCGGGGCGCACGCTGGAGGAGGTGGCGGCCGCGCTGAAGCCTGAGCACGTCAGCGCGCACCTGTACACGGCGGGCACCCCGGACCCCGACTTCATCATCCGCACGAGCGGCGAAATCCGCCTGAGCGGCTTCCTGCTGTGGCAGAGCGTGTATTCGGAGTATTACTTCTGCGACGTGTACTGGCCGGGCTTTCGCCGGGTGGACTTTCTGCGTGCCCTGCGCGACTTTCAGGGCCGGGACCGCCGTTTCGGGAAGTGAGCGCGGGCAGAGGAACAGGGCGGGGACAGGAACGACGCCGGACGTCCAGCCCGTCACCAAGGACGGTCAACGGGTGGCTGCACGCCGGCGAAGCGTCCCGCTGGCAAAACACTTTCTGAGGGAGCGCCTGCTCCGGGAACATGCCGAACAGCTCCTCTTTCCCAGGGCTCCCCCTCCCCACGGACACGTTCCCCAAGAGAGTCCTACCCCAGCCCGGGGGCCCCGTGCGGCACAATGGGGGCATGACTGGCAACCGCATCCCTTCCCGCTCCGCCCTGCGCCCAGACGCCCGGATGGTGACCCTGCACGCCGAGCGCGGCGATCCCCACGCACGACTGGCCGAGGCCCTGGCCGACCTGGAGGGCGCGGACTGGGGACTAACCCTGGCCGGCGAGGCAGCGCTGGCCCGGCAACTGGCCGCGCTGCTGGGCAGCGGCGTGCTGCGCGTGGATGAGCGCCTCGGCGTGGACCGGGCCGCCCTGGCCGAGCAGGGGCTGGCCGCCGCCGGACTGGAGGCCGATTGGACCGGCGCGCGGGCCGTGTGGTTGGCCGAACCCGACGAGCGCACGCTGCGCCGCGCAGAACGGGCGGGCGTGCCGGTGATTGTGGACGGCACCCTCGCCCCGGGTGGCCAGTGGTTCACGCAGGGCGCGGCTTACGTGACCTACCGCAGCGGCGTCACCCTGACTGGCTTCGCCGAACCCCGCCTGGCGCTGCTGTTCGGCCACGGCGCGGCCCCCGCCCCCGCCGCCCCCGCCCCCGCCGACATCACCGTGGCGCTGGCCCTGCGCGACGTCGCCACGTTGCCTCTGCGTCTGGCGCGGGCCGCCCGCACGACCGGTCTGCTGGCCGAGCGCCTGGGGGGCCGCGCGCTGCCCCTCGGGCCCACCGCCCTGCTGCTGCCGCCCGACGCCGCCCCCGACACGCCCCAACTCCCCGGCGGCGTGCTGGCCGCCACCCGCAGCGTGGACGGCGGCGTGGTGCTTGCCCCCGGCCTACAGGACGTGGACGCGGCCCTCGCCCTGCTGCACGGCGGGCGAGACGACTCCACACGCCCCAGCTCCGCACCCCATGCGGAAGAGGTGGAGGCGGCCCCCGCCCTCGCCCCACGCCAGGAGGAAACGCCCCTGGCCTCTCCGGACCCGCGTCCCGCACCTGAGCGCGCCCAGTTCGGCCGCAGCGGGTTCCAGCGTTCCCAGCCTGCCCTCCCCCGCACTGATGTGCCCAGTACCGATGTGCCTGTTCCCGACGCCGCCGAATCTGGCGCGCTGGGCCGCATGACCTTTGAGGCTCCCGTACCGGTAGACCGCGCGCCGCAGCAGCGGGAGGAACCGGCAGAACAGACCCAGGTGGAAGAGCGCGACCCAGCGGCCGAGGAACCGGCCAGCGAGGAAACCTGGACCCCCGAAATCGTGTTCAGCGGCGACGTGCCCGATGCGCCCGCTCCCCTGCCCATGCCGGTGAGTGCGGGGCCCGACGCACCCGAGCTGGAATTAACGCCTCCCCTGGCCTCCGCTCCGCAACCGCAAGAGACCAGCGGGGAGGAAGAAGCCGAGGATCCCGCCTTTGATCCCCAGAACGCAGCGCAAGCCCCGGAACCGGAAGATGCGCAGGCCGGAGTCGCCGGGCCCACCCCCGGGCCCGAACTGGCTCCGGACCTGCCGGCGGCGAGCAGCGGCGCACCCGACCCCACCGCCGACCTTACCGACGAGCAGGCCGCCGTCTTTGCCCGGCTGCGCGAGTGGCGCAACGCCGAGTCCAAACGCCAGGAGGTCAGCCGCTTCATCATCGCCAGCAACGCCACCCTGGCCGAGATCGCCCGGCGGGTCCCCTACACCCTGGAAGACCTGCGCGCCGTGCGCGGGATGGGGCCCGAGCGCCTCAAGAAGTACGGCGAGAAGATTCTGGAAGTGGTGCGGGGATAGGCGCTGCGCCGGGCACTCTCGCTCCTCGCCGCCGGGCTGCTGCTTCCTGGCGCGGGCCTATCCATCATTTCTGATCCCGGTGGACGGCGCCGCGCTGGTTTGGCGCGGTGGAACGCGAACCCCGCTGCAGCATGCCCAGGCCGCGAGCTACCCCGCGCTGCTGGACCACCCCGGCCTGCTTGATCAACTTGCCGCGCGGTATCCCGCCTGTCAGCCCCTGCACGTCCCCGCCTGGAAAGAGGACCCAGGCCGGGGACGCGCCGAGGCCTTCTTCAGCCGGATGTACGGGGACTCTCCGGCGCAGGTGGCGCCGCGACTGGACACCATAAACTGGTTCGGGCAGCCGCTGCGGGTGAACGGCGCGGCGGCCTTGCTGCGGGCGGTGGCGGCGGACCTTGCCCGGCAGCCTGGGCTGCGGCCCTACGCTCGCCGCAGCGTGCACGCCTACGGAGCGGCCACCGACCTGAACCTGCGTTTCTCGGACTCCTGGCTCTGGAAGGGCGATCGGGAAGGCCAGCGCGGGATCCGCGACCGCAACCGGATGCCCCCCGCCCCCGTGTATGTGTTCGAGCGCCACGGGTGGATCTGGGGCGGGCGCTGGTACCACCATGACGCGGTGCACTTCGAGTACCGCCCAGAACTGACCGGGGCGTGGCAGTGCCGGTGAGGCAGGGCCAGGCGCCGCGCGAAAGCAGGGAGGTGGCCCGCTCCCCGGGCCCTACTCCGGCCCGTATTTCCCCTCGCCCGGCAACGCGGCCTCCTCGTGGAGGGCTCCGGCGATCTGGACGGCGAGGGGAAAATCCACCGCCGCATACCAGCCCTCCTCCAGGGCCCCGTTTCGGTGACGGTACACGCAGAGGGTGGGGCCGAAAGAACAGGCCCCCAGGCAGCCGCTCTCGGTCAGGCGGACGCTGCCACCCCTCTTGTAATAGGCCAGTGACGAGCGCTCCAGGTGGTTCCAGAGGGCTTTTTGCAGCAGCACCGAGCCGCGCGCCTGGCAGTTGGGGCCCTGGCAGACGAGGAGGTGACCGCGTGTGGAAAAGTATTTGGGGGGCATGGACAGGGCAAACTTTCGGTGAGCGAGGGGCGGAGCGCGGTTGAAGAAGGATTCCGGTTTATCCGTTGTGCAATAGAGCTGGTTCACACGAGCGGAGCAAGCGGGAAAAACGGTGACACAGAGGCGTGGAAGCACCGGAGCGGAGGAACCAGGGAACGGATGGTCCGGCAACCGTGTCAGCCGGTCGGTCCCTCTGCCTCATCTTCAGGGACCACGAGGGGGCGTCCGGCGTCCCACAGGATACGGACCCGGACGCCGTAAGCGGTGAGCAGGTTCCCGGGGGTCAGCACCTCGTCCGGCGCACCCTGCGCCACCACCTGCCCGGCGTTCAGCAGCACCAAGCGGTTTGCCCGGGCAGCCAGGTTCAGATCATGCAGCACGGCCACCACACCCAGCCCCCGGGCGGCCTCGGCGCGAACGTGGCGAATCACGTCCAGACCATAGGCGAGGTCGAGGTGATTGGTGGGCTCATCCAGCAGCAGAAAGCGCGGCTGCGCGGCCAGCGCCCGGGCCAGCGAGACGCGCTGGCGCTCACCGCCGCTGAGTTCGGCCACCCGCCGCCCGGCGAAGCGCAGGGTGTCGGTGCGCTTCAGGGCGTCCGCCACCGCCTCCTCGTCCACCTGGGTCCAGGGCCGCATCGGGATCAGGCCCCAGCGCCACTCCCCGGCCCCGCGCCCCAGCGCCACCACGTCGCGCACCCGGGCGTCACCGGGCAGCGCCTCGTCCTGCGCGAGGTAGGCGACCGTCCGCGCCCGCTCGGGCCGGGCCCAGCCCCGCAGTGACCGGTCCAGCAGCCGCACCTCGCCCGAATCCACTCCATTTAACCCCAGCAGCGCCCGCAACAGCGTACTCTTGCCCGCTCCGTTTGGCCCGACGATGGCGGCAAATTCACCCTCTTTGAATGAGACGCTCACCCCCCGCACCGCCGGAAAATCCCCCGCCCGAACGTGCACGTCCAGCGCCTCCAGCGTGCCTCCACTGGCGACTGGCGACTGGCGACCGACCGCCCTATTCACCCCGCCTCATCCGCCACAGAAAAAATGGCCCTCCGATCAGCGTCGTGACCACGCCCACCTGCGACAGGATGGTGGTGCGCGCCACAAGATCTGCGAGCACGAGCAGCGCTGCGCCCGCCAGCGCTGAGACAGGCAGCAAGACGCGGTGCCCCGCGCCCCAGCCTCGCCGGACGAGGTGCGGCACCATCAGGCCCACGAAGCCGATGATGCCCACATAGGCGACGGCGGCGGCGGTGGCAACGCTCGCGGCGATCACCACCAGCAGGCGCAACCTCTCGACGGGCACGCCGAGGCTGCGGGCGGTGAGGTCTCCAAGTTGCAGGGTGTCCAGCGCGCGCCCCAGGGCCACGAGGACTCCACAGCCCACCAGCGCGTAGGGCAGCACCGTGCCAACATCGTGCCAGCCGCTGAAGCCCAGGTCGCCCAGCGTGTAGGCCAGCACCTGCCGGGCCCGGTCCTCCCCGCGCAAAATCAGGAAGGTGGACGTGGCGCTCAGCACACTGCCCACCACCACGCCCGACAGGATCAGGCGCGTGGTGGGGAAGCGCCGCCCCTCGCGCGCCAGGGCCAGCGTGGCCGCCACCGCTCCCAGCGCCGTGACGAGTGAGACGAGGGGAATGATCACGCGCGGCCACCCCGCCACGATGCCCACCGTGGCTCCCAGCCCTGCACCGCTCGCCACGCCGAGCAGGTAGGGATCGGCCAGTGGATTGCGAAACACCCCCTGAAAGGCGCCGCCACACAGCCCCAGGCACCCGCCCACCACAAGCCCCATCACCACGCGGGGCAGGCGAATCTGCCAGACGATCACGTCATTGCCCGCGAGTTCCGCGCGCCCTCCTCCCAGCGACAGCAGCCCGCGCCACAACGCCCCCAGCACTTCACCCGGCGGGATGTTCACGCTGCCCAGCGCCACTGCCAGCACGACGATGGCGGCGAGCAGCAGCGCGAGCAGGCCCGTGCGCCCCAACTGCCGGGCCGGACGGACGGCCTCGGCTGCCACCCGCTCCAGGCTCATGGGAGGCGGGTGGGGACGGCGAGGGGCGGGGAAGGGAGGAAACGGGATTGGGGCATAGGGAAGGCACCTCCGGTCCACACGGAAAGCGCCGCCCGGGTGGGGGCGGCTGGGGAGAGCGTCCTGGGCCTCCGACCGGAAGGGCGTGAGGCGGGGCGCATCCCTCCACTCCGCGGGAAGTCAGGCCGCCGAACCCCCCGCCAGTCTGGGAAGGGCCGGGGCGGGAACCGGTGTTCGGACTTCGGCCCCGTTTGCCCGGGGCCGTAACCGTTGCGCGACAGTGCCGGATTCTCACCGGTCTTTCCCCGCGCCCGCCTCGCCGACTATACCGCCCGGCCCTCCCGCTCAGGCCAGGGTGCCCTCTGCCAGCCGGGCGAGCTGTCCGGCGGCGTGTCTTCCCGCACCACCCAACCGTGGTAGGCCAGCACGGTCGTTACAGGGAGGGCCGCCAGCTTCTGTAGGCTGCGCAGGGCTTCGGGGAGGTTCACCGTGGCGCGCTCCAGCGGTCCGCCCGGCTGTCCCTCCTGGGCAGTGAGGGCGTCGCCCGCGATCAATACGCCCTCCCCCAGCAGACTCAGGCGACCCACCGGGCGTCCCGGCGTGGCGACCACGAGCACGCCGCCCGCCGAGTCCATTACCTCGCCGCCTTGCAAGACCCGGGTGACGGCGGCGCGCGGTGGGTCGGAGAAGAGGGCGATGAGCGGGCCGTGCCGCTCCGACGGCAAAGCCGCGAGCATCTCGGGCGCCGGCTGCTTTTGCCCTTCCCCCTGCATGCAGGGCACCTCCGCCCCGACGCGGCCAGGCCAATGCCAGCTCAGCCAGCGCCGCCCGAGGATGTCCGCCATGCCGGGAAGGCCGGTGACCACCAGGGTTGCCCCGTGCGCCGGATCCAGAATCAGGGCCGGAACAACCACGGTGGGCGTTCCCATCATGGCGTCGGCGGGCACGGCGGAGACGTGCTCGCTCATCCGGATGGCGTCAGGCTACCCCACCCGGTTTCCCACCGCTCCGGCCAGTTCCTCGATGCGCTCACCGATGGTGGCGGTCAGGGCCTTGATGCCGCCCGATGCGGGGATGGGCGGCCCGAAGCGGATGATCCAGCGTCTTCCTTCACGGCTGAGGCCCACCGGAAGGACTGGCGCCTTGCCCTTGAGGGCCAGCAGCGCCACGCCGCCCTGCAGCTCACCGCCGCCGCGCGTGCCCTCCGGGAAGATGCCCAGCGTGCCGCCCGACTGCAGAATGCGCAGGCTGGTCCGCACCGCACCCAGATCATTACCCTGACGGTCCACCGGAAAGGAGCCCCCGGCGCGGATGATGTCGCCAATCACCGGCACAAACAGTTCCTTTTTGGCCATGAACTGCAGGGCGCGGCCCGGCGGGAGGGCGCGGGCGATCAGGAAGGGGTCCAGGCTGGTGCGGTGGTTGCCCGCCACGACCAAGGGGGTACCGGGCGGCGGCACATGTTCGCGGCCATGCACCTCCAACCGCATGCCGCGCAGAAACACCGGCAGCGTCATCACGAACACCACCAGGCGGTACACCGGCAGACTCACCCGGGGCACGTTCACCCCTTCCGTGGCCGGAGCATGGGACGCGGAAGAACGGACTTCACTCATGGGGCGAGGATACGCCCACGTTCGCCGCGTTGCAGCCGGGAAGCCCTCCTGAACGCTGCGGGGGTTACGCCAGCCTGCCGGACCGCCTTCCATACCCATTCATCAGAATGGACTGTCTCCCTCGTCCGTGGCAGCTTGCTCCAGTGCAGGCGCAGCCGCGTCCGCCTCTTCCTCCTCCGCCCACTCGCCGGCCAGCACGGCACGCACGGCCTCGATGCGCTCCCGACAGGCGGCGTACGCGGCGCGGGCCTCTTCGAGCAGCGGCAGCACGCGGTCCAGGTCTGCCTCGCCGCCCTCCAGCTCGGCAGCGATGCGCGAGAGGCGCGCGTAGGCCTCGCGGTAGGTCATGGGCTCGGGGACGCGGGAAGGAGACACCCGGCGAAGATAGCGCCGCCTGACCCTACCCTGGGGGCATGTCCAACGCCTCCGAGATTCATTCTTTCGACTTCGCCGCCCTCTCGGCCGCCGAGCGCTACAAGCTCGTCACGGGCGTGGTGGTGCCCCGGCCCATTGCCTGGGTCAGCACGCTGGGCGTGGGCAGAGCGGTGAACCTGGCGCCGTATTCCTTTTTCGGGTTGATGGGCTCGGACCCCGCCGTGGTGGCCTTCGCTCCCGGAGACCGCCCGGACGGCACCCCAAAAGACACGGCGCTGAACATCGGTTCCGGCGGCGAGTTCACCGTCAACCTGGTAAGTGACGAACTCGCCGCCACCATGAACGCCACGGCCACCGAGTTTCCCCACGGCACGGACGAGGCGGGGGTGCTGGGCATCCCGCTCGCGCCCGGCACGTATGTGCGCGTGCCGCGCGTAGCCGCGAGCCCCGCCGCGCTGGAATGCCGCGAAGCGCGCACCGTAACGATCGGCCGCACCCGCGTCATTCTGGGCGAGGTGCTGGGCCTGCTGCTGCGCGCGGACGCCCTGACAGACCCGGCGAAGCTCTATGTGGATACCACAGCCCTTGATCTGGTGGGCCGGATGGGAGGGCGGGGAACATACACCCGCACGCGCGACACCTTCGTGCTGGACCGCATCCCCTATGCACAGTGGCAGCAGGCCCAGGAAAGGGAAGGTCCGCAGGACTGAACCGCTCCCTTAGCGCATTTGTCCTAAAGATATTGAAGGCTGAGCATGTCGGAACCAGGCGTTGATGTCCTGCGCATGAACCGCTTTGCAAAGCGGTTCGTATGGCACAGATAAGGCCGTCGACTGCTCGACAAGACCCTGCCCTTACGGCTTCAAACCTCAGAGAACATCAGCTCAATAGGATTAAAGTCCAGGCCGCAGGATGAAAGGAGCAAGAGCCGACAACCCTGTGCCTCAATGGGCGTTTGAATAGACGCTCCATGATGAACCGACAGATTGTCCATGCCAACGATTCATCCTGGGTGTAAGGCAGGACAGAGCAAATGGCAGATGTATCACTCGAACGACGAACCGTTGACAGCCCCAGTCAAGACGAAGGGGACCACCGGTCCCGTGAGCTGTAGGGCACAGATCAGTGTCTGGTTGCGTCCCTGATTCCTGGGAACATGGGTTCACCCAGTCCTGTGAGCACGCGCATATCCACGTGTCGTGGCCGTGTTCAGGCCACTTTCGTCCGAGAAGACCAGCTGTTCTGGATAAGTGCGCTCCGGACTCAGGTCATTGAGAGACTGCCGTCGCCTTTCTTCACTTCGTTCGCACGCGACCAGCGTTTTTTTTACGCGTAATGTGGTGCTTGCGGAACACCCGGTCGACAGTCTTAAAGCTGACCTTCAACCCTGTCGCTTCTTCGAGCATGCTCGACCAACGTCGCGTCCTGATGCGCTTCGAGTTGTTTGAGCAGTTGCTGTTCGTGCAGGAGTGTGACCCGTGGGGGACGTCCAGAAGACCGACCTCATGCAACGTTCCGAGGCGCTGCTTTTCCAGATAGGTGTCTACGGTTTCGATGCGCATTCGGTACAACCGGGCGGCCTCTTTCCGAGGCTGTCCGCCTTCGACCGCCGCCACCACGCGTTCCCGCAGATCCAGACTGTACCCTCGCCCCCAACTGGTTTCATGCTCTTATTATGACAAATGCTCTAGTGCGCCAACTTCACGCGCGCCCGGCCCTGACGTTTGGCGGCGTACAGCGCCTCGTCGGCCCGTTCCAGCGCGGCCTCCACCGTCTCGGCAGGCCGGGCCTGGGCCACGCCACAACTGGTGGTGACGTGCCCGGCGGTGGGGTGACGCGACCCGGCGACGGCCACCTGCAACCTCGTCGCCACCGCGCCCGCGCTGGTACGGTCCGTGTTGGGCAAGATCACCAGGAATTCCTCGCCGCCCCAGCGCCCCAGCAGGTCTTCCTCGCGCACCGTCTGGCGCGAGATGCTGGCGACAGCCTGCAGCACCTGATCGCCCACCGCGTGCCCGTGGGTGTCGTTGACCTCCTTAAAGTGGTCCAGATCGAACAGAATCACGCTCCACGGCTCGCCCGTCCGCGCGGCCCGTTCGTGCTGAGCGTGCAGCCAGGTCTCCAGCTGACGCCGGTTGGCGAGCCCAGTCAGGCCGTCCACATGCGCGAGCCGCGCCGCCCGCTCGGCCCGCACGATGGCGTACAGGTACTGTCGGAGCAAACCGCCCTGCAGGTACAGAAACGCGATGAAGGTGGCGTGGGTGAGGTACATCTGCATCAGGGCGTTGCCATGCTCTTCCTTGATGAAGGCTGGAATCGCAGCCGAGAACCAGAAACCCGCCCCCACCGCCAGCAGCAGGGCGAACCACCCCAGCGAAACGCCCAGCGCCACCGAGCGCCGAAACACCAGCGCCGCGACGAAGTAGTTCAGCGCCAGCCAGAACGCGTATCCGTCCAGCCCAGCAGCGCCGCCACCGCCACGAACGAGCAGGGTCTCGCCCAGCCGCGCCACACCGCCCACCCCCTCGAACAGCAGTTCGGCGACGCCCACCACCGCCAGCGCCCGGGGCCGGAACCACAGCCAGGTGAACAGCACGGCGTTCTTGACCACGATAAAAGCGAGCGCTCCCTGATCGGACGGGGAAAACAGCCAGCGGTTACTGAAGCCCAGCGTGACGATGGACGCGATCAGCACACACGCGAGGATGACGAGCAGTGAATTTCGCCGGAACTGAAACTCCGGCGAGGATGTCACGTCCCGGCGATCTCGCCACGGCATACTGCCTTACCCCGGTCGACAGGGCCAGGTTGCCCGCCACGTCCGTACCCGCTGATTCATGATTCAAATTGTAGCTTTACAATTCGTCAAGTCCGCCTTCATTCTTTGGGGTGCTGCCGTGGGGGATATCCCGCCTTGGCCCACATCCACACGGTGAGCTGGCGGGAAACCTACCCCGCTCTAATGCCGCCCGACTTTCTGGAGGACATGACCGGCGCGGCCCGCTGCATGCAAAACGGCTCGGCCCCCACCCACCTGGAGGTGGGGGCCGAGCCGTACACGTTGTACGCCCCGAAAGCCGCTCACGGGCAGGGTACCGGCGCGCTGCTGCGCGGCGTGGTACGGGGGCTGTACGCAAGGGGGCACCGGTCGGGGAAGTCCAGTCGCTGGCCCTGTAGGTCTCGGCGGCCAGGCACACCGGGGCGTGGTAGCTCCAGGAGCCATGAGGTGGGAAAAACCCGGGTCCCCCTTTCCAGTGGCGGCGGGCCACACGAGGCCCAGCTGGTCTGGAGCCATCTGGGGCCGCTGCTGGCAGAGGGTTGTTAGCGCCGCAGCTTGCGCGCCGCCTCGTCTGGCGTGATTTCGCCGCGTTCCAGGCTGGCGAGGACCTCGGCCTGGGGATCTGCCAGTTCGGGCTCGTAGCCAATGGCGCGCAGCAGGGTATCGAAGCGGGCGCGTACGGTAGGGTAACTCAGGCCCAGCACCCGCTCGACTTCCTTGAGGTTGCCGCGCACCCGAATGTACAGGCGCAGAAACTCCAGGTTCTCTGGCGTCAGGGTGGCGAATTCGTTGAGTTCGAAGACGCCCCGCACGGTAACGCCGCTGGTGGGAAAGCGCAACTCGGTGACAAGGGGCGACTCGGTTTCGTCGGGAAAGGGCAGGGGAAGGGGTCTGGACATGGCTCTACTCTAGGCAGAGGGCGAAGGGCCGGAGCATCGCGAACCTGAAGCTTAAGCTCTCGCCGCCTTCCACCCTCGGCCTCACTTCAGTGAGATCCGCACGCTGTTGCCCGCGCTGTCCTCGGCGTTGATCAGCTCACCGGGGGGTGGGGACGATTCAATCAGGAGTTGCAGCGCCTCGATGCTCAACCCCGCGCGTTCCAGGGCCTGCTGCCCGTGTGCGGGAATGAGCTTGTTCAGATGCGGGGCGAGGCTGACGGGCAGATTGGCGTTGTACTCGTCGCCTGCGCTCGACTCCACCTGCACGTTCAGGATGCGGGCGGTGCCCATGCCCGCACCGAAGTGGGGTCCGGGTGCCGGGCGTCCCCAGGGCGGCCCGCCGTGAAAGGCACCCTCCACTGCGCCCGTTAGGTGGTCCACGAAGCCGTCGATGTTGCCCGTCACGCGGTCCATCAGTTCGTCGAGTCCGCCCACCGTACGGCCTCCCACCACCACACGTGGGGGCCGGGGCGGCTGCACAGGTCGGGGAGGTTGTGGCGGCACGGGGATGTCCTTCACACCGCGCAGCAGCAGCAAGTGTTCGGCAACCTGCCCAGTATCGAGGTCCTCCCGACCCAGCAGCGAGGCGATCAGTTCGCGGTCACTGTCTGTCAGCGCCAGCCGGGGGCTAAGGGCGGCGAGCAGAGGCGCGGCATCTTCCAGGCTCAGCCTCCCCGCGCGCACGAGGTCCAAGAGCCGTTTGACTTTTTCTTTCATCTGCCGTCACCGGCCTTTCTGGGGAAGGGCGACCCGGCCTTCATGCCGTTACCACCTTGATTTGCCCGGCCGCCACCTGGCATGAGAGTTGCGCCTCGCCGCCCCCGAGTTGCCCGGTGTAGCGGTTGTTGAGGAAGCCGCCGCTCTTGTGTGTGGGAAAGTCCGCCTTGAACGCCCCCACGGTGACCTCGGCCTGCACATTGAGGCTGGAGCCTGGCAGCAGGTGCAGGGTGGCGTTGCCCGCGTTGACCTCCAGGCGGTGCTCGCCGCCAACCAGTTGACCGGTCCAGCGCAGATTGCCGCCGTTCACGCTCGCGATCAGCGCCCGCGCGCCCTCCAGCGTCAGGTTGCCCCCGTTCACGGTCAGGTGGGTGGGACCGCCCATCTCGGCCGCGTTGAGGTTACCGCCGTTGACGTTGGCCTCCAGGCTTGCGGCCCGGCCCATCCGCACGTTGCCACCGTTGACCTCAGCCACCACCCCGCCGCCCAGGTCCGGCAGCGTCAAGTTGCCGCCCTCCACTTTCGTGCGGGCATGGCGGGGAGCAAAGGGGACTGTCAGGATCGCCCGCAGGGTTTCGCCGTGGTAATGGCTGCGGCCGATGCGCGTCACCCGCCAGCCTTCCGGGGTGGCCGTTAGCGAGAGTTCGCCCTCGCGGTTGGCGCTGAGCTGCGGCTGGGACACCCCGGCGTCGTACAGCACCGTCAGGTTGTAGCCGCTGACGTGCAGGTCCAGGTCCGGCGGCACGTCCTCTCCGCCCGCCGAGGTGGACGTGAGAAACAGTCCCGCTGGGCCCACTTCTGCATGGGTGCCCTCCAGCAGGCCGGCGGCCTCCTCGGCGGTGAGTTTGCCTTCGGCCACCAGACGCTCGACCTGGGCGCGGAAACCCTCATTCGCGTGTTCATTCATGTGCTCCTCCTTTGGCACCATGGAAACATCAATTTCTAATTTTGTCAAGTATGGGTTTCTATTTGGTCCCGCGCGCAGGTAAACTCGGCCAGTTTAACCGAGCAGAATCCGCACTTGCCGCAGGATGGGGAGAAAAATATAAAGTCACTCTTTACATTCCCGAACCACGCTCTGGCCGCGTATTCTCGGGGTATGACTGCCTCCTCTCCCCTTCCCGAACTCACGCCCGTCCAGCGGACCGAGGTAGAACTCGTCGCGCGGGGCAAGCAGGACAAGAGCCGGACCTTGCGGGACCTGGGCCAGGCCGAGACGCCGGAAGCTGCCCACACCCTGCTGCTACGCCTGGAGTTGTGGACCGAGGCCCGGACCCCCTACGCGGACCGCTTGGGCGCGGCCCTCACGCCCGTGACGCTGGAGATGCCCGACTTTGGTGACGAGCCCCGTCTGGACCTGACGCACCTGGCCACCTACGCCATCGACGACGAGGGCAACCGGGACCCTGACGACGCGGTGGGCACCGAGGATCTGGGCAGTGGACGCACCCGGCTGTGGGTACATGTCGCCGACGTGGCGGCCCTGGTGCCGCCGAACAGCCCTCTGGACGGGGAAGCGCGGGCGCGCGGCGCGACGCTTTACTTGCCGGACCGCACCATCGGAATGCTGCCTGACGCCCTGGTGGAACGGACCGGACTGGGACTCAGCGAAACCACGCCTGCCCTTTCCATTTCGCTCGATCTGGACGCGGACGGCAACGCCGACGCGGTGGATGTGGCATTGACTCGGGTGCGCGTAACGCGCCTGACCTACGGCGAGGCCCAAGCGAGGCTGGAGGCAGGTGAGGAATCGTTCGTGACCCTGTCCCGCCTCGCCCACGCGAGCCGCGCGCTGCGTGAGTCCGAGGGAGCGCTGAGCATCGACCTCCCCGAGGTGCGCGTGAAGGCGGACGACTCTGGCGCGACTGTGCTGCCGCTCCCCAAGCCAGAGATGCGTTTCGTGGTGCAGGAATGCATGACGCTGGCGGGCTGGGCCGCCGCCATCTACGCCGACGATCACGGGCTGCCCCTGCCCTTTGCCACGCAGGACGCGCCGACCCGCGACGTGCGTGGCGAAACACTGCCCGCCCACTGGGCGCGCCGCAAGACGCTGGCCCGCACCCGCTTTCAGCCCTCGCCGGGGCCGCACCACGGCATGGGCCTGGACCTGTACGCTCAGGCCACCAGTCCCATGCGGCGGTATCTGGACCTGGTGGTCCACCAGCAACTTCGCGCGCAGCTGACCGGCAAGGAGCCGCTGACCGGCAAGGAAGTCGCCGCCCGCGTGGCCGAAGCCGGGATGAACGCCGACGCGACCCGCCAGGCCGAGCGCCTCAGCCGCAAACACCACACCCTGCGTTATGTGGCCGCTCAACCGGAGCGCGAATGGGACGCCGTAGTTGTGGACCGCCGCGGCCCGCAGGCCACCCTGCTGATTCCAGACCTGGCGCTGGATCTGCCCCTGAGCACCCCAGCAGCCCCAGGGACTGCCCTGAGGGTCCGCCTGACGGACGTGAACCTCCCCGCCTTAAGCCTGCGTGCAAGAACGGTGTAAGAGCCGCTGTGGCAGGGAGAAGGGCCAGAAGTACGTGCCTGGCAGGACAGAACAAATTTTTGCTGCTGTGGGCGTACAGATCTGGCTGTACCACGTTCAAAATCCGGTTCACCTTTCATTCATGTCCCGGGGGGCATGTTTACACTCAGGGCCATGAACGGCGTGCGAACCGACATCGTGTCCCTCCGGATGAGCCACTGCCGAGCCGAACACGCCGCCCTGGGAGCCCAGTACCACCTGGCTGTCCTTCACTACCGCGAGTGCCTTGAAGCGGCCGAGCGCCGCGAGGACATTCGCGCCATCGAGTTCTTTGCCCTGAAGCTCGCAGGCTGCTACGAGAAGATGGGCTTTCACGACAAAGCCGCGCAGTTCCGGGCCCTGGCCTGTTCCGGCGACCTGCCGCTGTTGGGCTGACCACCGGAAAACCATCAGCTTTCCTTCAGGGAACGCGGGCACAGTACGGCCATGCGCTCCCTTTTTTCGGCCCTCCTGCTGACGCTCCTTTCCGTGGCGGGAGCGGCCCGCGTCATCCTGGTTCCCGGGCAAACGGCCCAACTCGGTAACCAGACCGTCACTGTGCTGCGGGTGCAAGACAGCCGCTGCCCCATCAACGCCCGGTGCATCCAGGCGGGTGAACTCAAGGCGAGCGTGCTCGTCATCCAGGGCAAGACCAGCAGGAGCCGCCTGCTGACGCTGACGCTGCCCGAGAAGCCGGGGACGGCCTGGGCCGGGCTCCGCCTCGCGTCAGCCACCGAAGTCGAGATCGGCAAGAAGGCGCCCCTTCGGCTGACCCTGACCGACGAGCACCCCTGAAGCTGAGGGCGCATCTGTGACCCGAAACAGTTCCCATTCCGCCTATCCTGCGAAATGTGAAAAAGGCTCTGTTCGCGCTGACCCTCAGCCTCGGTCTGTCCTCTGCAGCACAGGCGGCCCCCAGCGTCTACCTCGGCGTGCGGGCGATGGCCGAGTCGCCAGTAAATGTGGGGGTGGGGGCGCAGGTCACCTACGATGTGGGGAGCTACGCCGTGCGCCTGGGGCTGAACGCCAAGAGCATCCTGGGCTTCACGCTGGGCTTTGGGGGCGATGTGGCAGCCCTCTTTCCGCTTTCCGGCAATACCGAAACGGCGGGCCGCGTGCTGGTCGGCGCCGGGGTGGACGTGGAGCGGCACAATGGCGCGCTGACGGTGGTGCGGCCCCACGTCCTCCTAAACGGGGAGTACCGCCTGGCCCGCTTCTTCTCGGTGTTCGGCGAGGCGAGCGTGGGCTACGCGCTGCTCAACAGCAGCTACGACGCCGTGGGCTTTCTCTCCCCTGGCCTGCGCGTGGGCCTCAACTTCCGCTGAGGCCAGGTCTGGTCTAATACGCCTCGTGCGTCACCTCTCTCCTGCTGACCCCACCCCGCAGAGCCTGGGCTTTGCCATGCCCCCCGAGTGGGCCGAGCACGCCGCCACCTGGATGAGTTGGCCGAGTGACGATGACCTGTGGTTCGGCCACCTCGCGGGCGTGCGGGCGGAATACGCCGAACTCGTACGGACCATCGCCCGCTTTGAGCCGGTCCACCTGCTTGTCCGGGACGAGGAAAGCGGGTCCACGGCGCGGGCAGCGCTTCCCGGCAGCACTGCGTCTCCCTTCCCGATCACCCTGCACCGCGTTCCCCTCGACGACGTGTGGATTCGGGACAACGGCCCCCTCTTCATCCGCGACGCGGCGGGGCGGGTGTCGCTCGTCAACTGGCGCTTCAACGCCTGGGGAGGCAAGTTCGAGTGGCAGAACGATGACCGGGTGCCCGAGTACGTCGCAGAAACGCTGGGTCTTCCCCACTGGGACCGCCCCGAGGTGTTGGAGGGCGGTGGGCTGGAGGTGAATGGCGCGGGCGTGGGCCTGACCACCCGCTCGTGCTTACTGACGCCGACGCGCAACCCGGGGCTGGACGAGGAGGGGTACGCCGAACTGCTGCGGAAGACGCTGGGCATCCAGAAACTGCTGTGGCTGGACGGTGGCCTGGAAAACGACCATACCGACGGCCACATCGACACCATCACCCGCTTCGTGGACGGGCGGACCCTCGTCACGAGCGTGGCGCAGGACGAGGCCGACGCCAACTTCTCCGTCATGGCGAAGAACCTGGCCGAGTTGCGCGGCATGGCAGACGTGCACGGCCAGCCCTTCCGCACCGTGGAGCTGCCGCTGCCCGCGAACAGGCTGGAGGGCGCGGAGGGCCGGTTGCCGCCCACCTACGCCAACTTCTACATCGGCAACGGCTTCGTGGCCGTGCCCCTGTACGGCGACCCCAACGATGAGCGGGCGCTGGAGGTGCTGCGGCCCCTGTTCCCGGACCGAGAGGTGATCGGCCTGATGAGCCGCGCGATCATCGAGGGCGGCGGGTCCTTTCACTGCATGACGCAGCAGCAACCGGCGGGAGAGGGGTGGCGGGGTGAGGGCTGAGCGGGGCAGGCCCGTGTTACAACCGGGCGGTCAAGCCTTCCCTCACGCTCCTCGGCCACGCCAGTTTTCAGCTCGCTCTGCCGGCCAGCGAAATCATCCTGATTGGCCCCTGGCTCGCCGAGAACCCACTGCGTCCGCCCTGAAGGACTCTCCCCGGGTGGACCTGATCCTCGTGACGCACGGGCATGAGGACCACTTCGGCGCCGCCTTCGGGCGGCGGAGCGCGGGGCCAAAGTCGCCGTGCCCACCCCCATGCGCTTCTATCTGCTGGAGCGGGGCATCCGGCCCGGCGCGATCGGGCCCATCAACAAGGGCGGCACCATTGAGGTGGCGGGCGTGCAGGTCACCATGATCCACGCGCCCTGCACCACTCGCACATTCAGACGCCTACGGGCCCGACGTGGCCGCACGAAGCCTCCGGCTACGTGGTCCGGAGGCCGGGCGGCCCCACCCTCTCCTTCACGGGCGATACCGGGATATTCGGGGTTATGGCGCTGATCCGCGAGATCTACCGTCCGGACCTGGCGGCGCTGCCCCTCGGGGACCACCACACGATAGGACCGGGAGACGCCGCCCACGCCATTCGCTTGCTGGGTGTGCCCCGCGCCCTGCCGTTCCACTCCGGTCTGATGCCCACGCTGACGGGTACCCCGGAAGCGCTGCGCGAGGCCACGCGGAAGCTTCCAAACCTGCAGGTTCACGCGCAACCGGGTGAAACCCTGTCCCCGAAGGGCTTGAAGGCGTGAGCACGCTGCCTCTCGGCGGCGTCTACGAGGCCCGCTCCATCTCGTTTGAGACGTACCATGACGCCTGCGCCCGGCTGGAGGACCGCATCTTCGGCGGCAACTGGCTGTATGCCTTTGGCCCGGCCACCAAGCCTCCCCCACCCCTCGGGGAGACGTTTCAATGGGGGCTATACCGCGGAGAGGAGTTGATCGGCTGGCACCACGCCCACGCGCGGGACGGGCGCACGGTGTATATGGCCGACACGGGGATTTTGCCGGAGCACCAGGGGCACGGCCTGTATACCCGCCTGTTGCCCCTGGTGCTGGAGACCTACCGGGAAGCGGGCTACACACTGGTGCACAGCCACCACCGCGCCACCAACAACCGCGTCGTCGTGCCCAAGCTGCGTGTGGGCTTCTCCATTCAGGGTCTGAACCTGTACGAGGGCGGCCTGAATGTGGCCCTGACCCTCAGCCTGGACGAGACCTACCGTGAGTCCATGCACGTCCGCAGCGGGCTAAAACAGGCGAGCGGCGAGGCGGCGAGGCGACTGGGCCTCTCACTGATGGCGGGGAGAGAAGGGACAGAGGCGGCGATTCCCTCTGTTTCCCTGCCCCTGCCGGAAGAAGCCGGCAAAGGGCAGGACCTGGGCGGCGGGTACAGCCTGCACCGGGTTCCCTACGAGACTTATCTGGGCGTCTATCACCAGCTTGCAGGCGCCGCCTACACCTCGGTGTCCTTCGATTGGCAGGCCCCCACCCCGTTCCCCGCACCCGAGGTCCCGCGTTACACCTGGCTCGTCGCGCACGCGGGCGAGGTGGTGGGCTGGCACTTCTCCCGGCGATGGGACGCGCGGACGGCCTATATGGTCAACACGGCGTTTCTGCCCGCGCACCGGAGGCAGGGCCTCTACACCCGGCTGCTGCCCCTCGTGCTGGGGACGCTGGAGACCCAGGGTTACCGGCTTGTCCGCAGCCACCACCACGCCACCAACAATGCGGTCATCCTTCCCAAGCTGCGCGCGGGCTTTTGCCTGCAAGGGCTCGAGGTGGACGATCACGGGGTGATGGCGGTCCTGATTCGCGCCTTCGACCCGGTTTACCAGGACTACATGGACCTTCGCAGCGGCCTGACCCGTCCCAAAGGTGAGGCGGCCCGCCGCATCGGGCTCCATTTGAGCGAGGATGAGGCATGACCCAGACCGTGAATCTCGCCGTGGTCCAGATGCACATGACTGACCAGCTCGAAGACAACGTGACCCGCGCCGAGGTCCATGTGCGCGAGGCCGCGCGGCAGGGCGCGCAGGTGGTGCTGCTGCCCGAACTGTTCGAAAACCTGTATTTCTGTCAGGTGGAGCGCGAGGAATACTTCGAACTCGCGCACCCCCTGACAGAGCACCCCTTCGTGGGCCGTTTTCAGAACCTCGCCCGCGAACTCGGTGTGGTGCTGCCCCTGTCGTACTTCGAGCGTGCGGGGCAGGCGCACTACAACTCGCTGGTGTGCATCGACGCGGACGGCTCCGTGCTGGGCAACTACCGCAAGACGCACATCCCCGACGGCCCTGGGTACGAGGAAAAGTATTACTTCGCCACCGGCGACACCGGCTTCAAGGTGTGGCCGACGCGCTTCGGGCAGGTGGGCGTGGGCATCTGCTGGGACCAGTGGTATCCGGAAACGGCGCGTTCCCTCATGCTGCTCGGCGCGGACTTCCTGCTGTATCCCACCGCCATCGGCACCGAGCCGGCCGAGGTGGAGACGCCCAACAACTACCAGATGTGGCAGCGGGCCATGCAGGGCCACGCGGTCAGCAACTCCACCTATGTCGGCTCGTGCAACCGCGTCGGCGTGGAGCGGGTGGGGGACCTGACCCAGACGTACTACGGCCACTCCTTCATCACCGACTACACCGGCGAGATCGTGGCCGAGTTCGGCGAAACGGAGGAAGGAGCCATCTCGCACACGCTGAACCTGACCGAGGCCAGAAAGTTCCGCGCGGGCATGGGCTTTTTCCGTGACCGACGCCCTGAGCTGTACGGCACCTTGCTGACGACAGACGGGGTGACGCGGCGCATCTGAGTGGAAAAAGCACGGCTGATAAGACGTTCGGTTCTTCAGTTGTTGCGTCGCTGCTGAACCCAAGCGGAGCGAGCAGGAACAACGGTAACGGATAGGAGTGGAAGTGGAAAGACTGTAACGGACTGCCCGGAAACCGTATGGGCGATCTGGCCGACGCCTTCCTGCCCTGTCCTCCCCTACCCTGCGCCACGGACGAGGTTGCGGGTGACCACGGGGCAGGACCGTAAACACCTGCGGCTTAGCCGGGGCAGCAGCCAACTGGAATTTGGGTGCAAGAACTCGCCACCCGCTTTTTGCCTGCCCCTCCCGCCACGGTGCTGGATGTGGGCGGTGGCGCCGGGCCCTACTCTCGCGCGGCTCGCTCCGCCATCTGCTCGGCGCGATGCCCCTGCACATCGGGCGGGTCCGTGCTGCCCCACACCAGAGCATTGGGGAGAATGGCGGGCTCGCTCAAAAAGAAGTCTGCACTTTGACAGATGCTCTAAACGCGTTGGCCTCTGTGCGGGTGGGGATGCCCGCGCCCCGCTCTCCACAGACGCCTGCGCCGATGCCACCCGGCTGCAGGAGGGAGCCTGACGTACCACCTGACCGGGCGTGAGGACCGGCTGCGGGCGCTGAGGGAGATGCCGGCGGGGCCTGCGACCGGGCGGGATGCTGCTCGCCGCATCACCCGCACGGCGAGCACGCTGACGGGGCCTGCTGACCCGAATAGACGCTGACGAACGCTTTCGGCAGATGCGGGACCGGACGCTGGAGGGCGGCCTGCATGACCCACCGGACGGAGCGCGTACTTCCACCGCCCGAAGAGCTGCGGCAGGAGGTGGAGGAGGCGGGTTTCAGCCCGTGCGTACGCGGTGGAGGGCCAGGGCAGCACCGTCCCCGACTTCGAGGAATGCTGGAACGATCCCGGGCGGTGGGAGCGCCTGCTGGAGTCGGTGCGCCGAACTGAGGAGGACCCTTCCCTCTTCGGCGTCAGCGCTCACCTGCTGGCCGTCTCGTCAAAGCCCCCGTAGGTCGCGCCCGTGAAGGTCAGGCCGTGGGCAGGCACATTCGCTCCAGCCCGCGCCCGCTTGCGTCCGGCGAGGATGTTCGAAACTTCCTCCGGCCTCAGCCTACCCTGCCCCACGAGGAGCAGCGTGCCCACCAGCCCGCGCACCATGTGGCGCAGGAAGCTCTCGCCCGCCACGCGGACCTCGTACAGCTGCCCGCATGGAACGGGGTCGGTGGGCACCACCTCCAGCACCCTGACCTCACGCACGGTCTGCCGGTCTTCCTGGGTGGCGAAAGCGGCGAAGTCGTGGGTGCCGAGCAGCCACACCGCCGCCGCGTTCATGGCGGGCACGTCCAGGGGGCCGGGAAGATGCAGCGCCCGCCCGGTCCAGAGGGGATGGCGCTGGGGCGCGCAGAGCAGCTGGTAGGCGTAGCGCCGCTCGGTGCAGGAAAAGCGGGCATGAAAGCCGGGCGGGGCGGGTACGGCCTCCAGCACCGACACGCTGGGAGGCAGGTGTGCGTTCAGGGCACGGGCCAGCCGGGGCAACGGCACGCGGAACGTTTCCGGCACGTCCACATGGGCGGGCATCGCCGCAGCGTGAACGCCCGCGTCCGTCCGGCCAGCCGCCACGGCCCTTGCCGCGTCCTCAGCGCCCAGGCGCAGGAAGGCGGCGCGTAGGGTGTCCTGCACACTGGGCGCGTTCTGCTGGGCCTGCCAGCCCGCATAGTCCGTGCCGTCCCAGGCAAGCAGCAGGCGAAGGCGAAGGAAGCCGGGGGGCGGAGCGAAGCGGAGCGGAGCCGTCATCTCCTCAGGGTAGCGGGGGGAAGAACGGCCTCACTCGATGAAGACGGCTTCACATAAAAAGAAATGCTTACACCTTTAAGCTAAGGCGCGTGAATTCCGTCCTCATCCGGCGCTCCTCCGAGTCCTGGGCACGATCTGCCTTCCTGAAGCAGGGTCTGCGAAAGGAGCTGGCAACAGCGGCCCTGGTGCTGGCCGGTTCGCTCCTCGGGAGTTGGGGAAGCGCCGCCACATCCTACCGGGTGCAGCCGGGCGACAACCTGTCCTCCATCGCGGGGCGAGCGGGAGTGAGCGTCTCGGCTTTGCGGGCCGCCAATCCGTCCCTACGAAATGCCGATCAGGTGCGCGCCGGAGTGACGCTGATGGTGCCCAACCGCCAGCTTCCCGGCAAGACCTACCGCGTCAGAAGCGGAGAAAACCTGACCGTGATCGCCCACCGAAGCGGCATGACGGTGGGGCAGTTGCTGCGTGCCAATCCTCAGCTCCAGGGCGGGCGGCTGCTGCGCGCGGGAGCCGTCCTTCAGATTCCGGGGCGCACCGTCGCGGCGCGGATAGGGAATGGTCAGGGGGGCGAGCGGCCCGAGGTGCAGGCCAGCCGCCCGGCACGGGGAAGAGGCGCAACGGTCCGGCCCGCATCTATCCGCGTCTCGGTGGGTCCCGCCGCCTCCGGGTGGCTGTGGCCCGTGGCGGGGCACGCCTACATCAGCAGCGGCTTCGGGGACCGGACGCTGGAGGGCGAGCACGAGATGCACTACGGGGTGGACATCGTGGCCCCCGAGGGCACCCCTGTGCGCGCCGCACGCGCAGGCCGGGTGCTGGAATCCCGCGCTGACTTCGCGCGCGGCTGGGGCTGGACCGTGGTAATGGAGCACGAGGGCGGCTGGATCACCCGCTACGCGCACCTCAGCCAGAACTTGGTGCGGGCGGGCGAGTACGTGACCCGGGGCCAGACCGTCGGGCGCGTGGGCAGCACCGGCCGCAGCACTGGCGCGCACCTGCACTTTGGGACCTACCTGCGGTGGAACCCCAGAGACCCGCTGGCGCTGTACTGAGGGGCAGCCAGCATCGGCGGTCAGAGGGGCCTGGGACAGGGCGGTAGCCTGAGGGCATGACGCCTCATCCCACCACCATCCACTACGCCGAGGTCAGGGGGGTGGCGGCGGAGACAGCGCTGCGTGCCTTTCTTGATGCCCTCCCCATCCTGCCCGGCTTTCTCGGAGCAGCGTTGCTCGTGAGCCCTGACCAGCCGGACCTGGCCCTCGTCGCCAGCCGCTGGGCGGGGGAAGTGCCGCCCTTGCCCCTGCCCACAGATGCGCGGGCCTGGACCTTCAAGGTCCGCGAGGCCCGCTAGAAGCTGCCAAGAACACGATGCAAAAGTGGGCGAAGTTTGTTGGAGAACAAAACGCAAGCCGTGAGGAAATAAAATCCGATCAGCGCGGTTGGAAGTCGTTCGAGATCCCGCCCTGGAGCATGCGTCAAAGTGCGGACTTCTTTTTGACCGAGTCCAGCAAGCGAAATGCGCCCTGGGAGAATGAAGCCGTGAGGGGCGCCCTTGCACTCACAGCGCAATTTGGACAAGGACTCAAAAGGTCTTATTGGTACGCCGTTGGGTCTGAAAGTGCTGGCGAGGAACACAGTGGATTCCCACTCTTTCCGTACCGCGCTGACCCCAGAAACACGGGCGCCATCCATCAGGTTCCTGCCAGTCAACGGAGTACCACGGCCACCGATCACAAGAGCGGCAAGTCCACTGGTTTTTCCGCGTTCTACACGGGAAAACAGGCGCAGCCCGTGTGCTGTCCAACAGGAGATACTCGGCGGTAAACCAACGGTGTGCCTGTTGGCGCACTGTCTCCGGGGCTGGGAAATCATGGGGGAGCTACGCCCACTGCGCTCCCGTCCGTGCCTTCCACATCAGGGCGTTTAAAACATCCCGGATGGGGTAGTTCCGCTGCCGAGCATCCTCAGGGCTCAGGAGCAGGTAGGGCAACCGAAAGCCGGTACGTGTCGCCGTCTACATCGCTGGGGCAGCCACGCCGCTTCACCCCATCATTCTGCTCATTCCAAAACCCGTACTGTGACGGCCAAGCCGTGAGCTGCATCCCCAGCCCTACACCTCCGGCACATAGCCTGCGACCGTTTCCAGTAGGTCGCGGGCTGTCAGGTCCAGGCGCACGGGCGTCACGCTGATGTAACTTGCGTTTACTGCGCCGTAGTCGGTCTCCAGGTCATGCGCGTCGGGGGCCTGGCTGGTGCCCGCAACCCAGTGGTACTCGCGGCCCTCGGGATCCTCGCGGGTCACGATGCTGTCTTCCCAGCGGTGCTCGCCCACCCGCGTGACGCGCACGCCCTGGGCCGCTCCAGCAGGAAAGTTGACGTTGAGCAGCACCCTGGGCGGCAGGCCCTGGCGCAAGACCTCGCGGGCCAGTCGGGCGGCGTAAGTCGCGCCGGGGCCAAAGTCGTATTCGCCTCCGGGTGCGCCCTGCTGGCTGAAGGCGATGGATGGGATGCCCAGCGCCAGCCCCTCAATCGCCGCCGCGACGGTGCCCGAGTGCGTCAGGTCGTCGCCCAGGTTGGGGCCGAGGTTGATGCCGCTGACCACCAGATCGGGCCGCCCGAGCAGGTGAACGCCCAACACCACGCAGTCGGCGGGGGTGCCGTCCACCCGGTAAGCAGGCACGTCCCCAAAGCCCGCCGAGGCCGTGTGCTTGAAACGCAGGGGCCGCCGGATGGTGATGCCGTGACCGACCGCCGACTGCTCGACATCTGGGGCGGCCACCACCACGTCGCCCACCGCAGCCATCGCCAGGGCCAACGCCTTGATACCGGGGGAGAAAATACCGTCGTCGTTGGCCACGAGAATGAGACTCTTTTTCTTCGTCATCCCCTCAGCCTACCCCTGCCCTTCAGTCTCTCGTTACAATTACGTCATGAACAAAAGAATCCTCATACGCTTTGTTCCACCCGCACCGATTAAGGTTCCCAACGGTCCGAAGAGCACGCGGCTACGGACCTGGAAGGTGGACAAGCTAATCGGCTTCCTGCAGGAGGGACTGGAACCGATGATGGGCGAGGCGTACCCGGATGTGGAGTTCGAGGTAGTAGAGGCCCGGGCCCAGGAGATCCGGTTCGATGGGTGGAAGCCGGAGAAGCCGGGCGACGTGCGCAAGGCCATCGGCGAGATGATGGGGAACGTGATGGAAGGGATCGAGGCGGAAGAGTACTTGGAAGACTGAGGTTGTCCACAACACCATCCATAGGCTGTGGAGAACCACGGTCCTTTGTGGATCCTTAGAAGTCCTTTAGCTGGGTGAAGGATTAGTCTTCGTTTCTTTTCTCCTGTTTCGCTCAAATCCTCACAGCCCTACGACTCGCCCTCCCGTAAACTTTCATCACGCGGATGCGGAGCAAGCCTCCAACACGTGCGGACGCGATAAAAGAAGCCCCCTGCGACGAGGGGGCGTTTTTCATTCCGCCAGCTGGGTCTATAACTCACGCAGAGAAGGCTTCATGGAGCTTACTCGGGGATATAGAAAACCGTTTTGCCAGGGTCGCGCCGAATCAATCCGAGGCTAATAAGTGCCTTGGGTGCAGCGTCGCGAATCTTGGAACCGTTCAGCGTGTAATAAGCGGATTTCTTGATGGATGTGGGGAAGACAAGTTCAAGTACCCCGCCTGCCCGAATGGCTTCCAGTAGTTCTTGCTGGGATGGTGAGAGAGAGTCAGTCATTGCCGGCCCTTGGGCTGCACCATGAGCTCTAGGCCTAGAACTTCTAGCAAGTCCACCAAGCTTTGGGGTACGCGCCCCCGGCGTCCGCTGAGGAGGTCTGCCACGCTGGGCTGCTTCACGCCAAGTCTCTGTGCGAGTTCATTTTGCGTGACCTTTTGTGCTTGGATCGCCTTTCGGATGGCGGCCCGAATTTCGTGATCAGTGGGGGTTAGGTCATCCATGGCTTTAGTTTAATCGGCGTTTCGCCTATTGACAACTATCGGCACATTGCCTATTATTACTTTAGCAGAGAAGGGCGCCAACCCCGCTAAGAGAAGCGCCCTTCCTGACTCCCTAGCACCTAGCACAAGGAGCACCATGAACATTACCACCCCGCGCGCCAAGACCATCACCTACAAGGCCCGCGTTGCCGACGTTGAGTACGGCGTGATCCGCAGCGTCACTACCCACTTCGTGACGCTGACCCGGGACCACAGCGGCAACCTGAGCGCGATTGTGGACGGCGAGAACATGGACTTCGTGGAGGCCTCCCGCCTGCTTGACCGCGCTTCCCAGGTCGAGAAGATTGAGGAAGTCATCCTCCCCGTTCCGGCTCCCATCGGGAACCCCGCGGCTCACCAGCTGCACCGCACCCTCGGCGGCCTGGGCTACCGCAACCACTACGCGCTGGCCAGTGAGGTCCTGGGCCGCACGGTGACCAGCTTGGCCGCCCTGACGGCGGAGGATGCGGCTACGGTGCGCAGCTACGCCTTCGGGCAGCTCGGCCTGGCGACGGAGGTGGCGGCGTGAAGCAGCTTGAGTTGATGGGCATGACCCTCTCCGGCTGGAAGGCCGGAGGCATGGTTCACCTCGCGGCGGCCGTCGATGGAGTGGATGCGGAGGTGCGCGCCTCCCTCCTCGCGGCGCTGCTCGAGTTGAAGGGCATGACGGTGGAGGTGGCACCGTGCTGGGCCACCGACGGGAGCGTGATCTTCGTGAACGTGAATGCCGAGGTGACCGCGTGAGCCAGGCGCGGGACATGAGCGGGCGGTGCTGGGCGGGCCGGACCGGTGCCTTCCTGATCGCCTGGGATGCGGTCCAGTACCAGCGAGACCTGTGCCGCGTCTCCCCTACCTACCGCGCGGCACGTGGAACTTGGGGCGGGCTGGCGTGAAGGGTTCAAAGCAGGAAGGCCACGAAAAAACACAGGCCCGACAGCAGGGACAATCCCCAGAGGGCATACCGGACCATGGAACCGCGAAGGAACAACGCCAGGCCCAGAAGGAAGAAAGCCAAGGCCAACGCGCCTAGGAGCAGCACGGGGACGGACATCGGCTCAGTGTGAAAATTGTGACCAACCAGTATTTCTGTCCGGTATTGACGCCCGTTCATCTAATTCTCCGGCAGGCCCTCGCTTCATTAAAAAAGGCCCTACCCCGCCGACTTGCAGGGATGGGGTTCTATTTCAGGGGCTGTGGACCTGAAGTTGTGCACAGGCTGTGGATAAGGTTGTGGACAAAAAATATACCCTTGGTTATGTCTTAACTGAAGGCAGTAAAACAAGCCCCACCCGCCGCGAGGCAAGGTGGGGCGCTTTGGTCTTGCTTAGGCGAGGTTGCGGATGACAGCCATGTTGGTGCTCGGGTTGTTCTGTTGCTCAACAGCGGCGGCAGTGCCTACCAGGGTGAGAGCGAAGACGGTCAGAATCAGTTTCTTCATGCTGTACCTCCTGAGGTGAACTCGAAGTCACTGTATGAAGAAGTTCACGTTTCCGTTGCCGCACATGCGCATACCCCCGATGGGGGTATGAAGGTGCTCACGACAACGTGAGTTGTCCGACACCTACCGCTTCTTCATCACTGCCCGATACAGCGCCTCGAGTCCTGCAACAGCGCCAGCCTTGAGCGCCGGTGCGAACGGGCGGACCCAGCCGGGCAGCAGGGGCACCGCGTACCGGTCGAACACCACGCCGAAGATCAGAACCACCAGGGCGTCGGCGCTCTTGCCTTTGACCAGCGGCGCACCGTCGCGCACGGCCAGGCTCACCACTCCGGCCACCGTGGTGGCGAGGGACAGGGCCTCGGGGAAGCTCAGCTTTCGGTCACCGAGCGCGGCCTTGATCTGATCAATGCCACCCACCACCTGGGGCAGCAGGCGCGTGAGCAGCGCGGCCAGGTCTGAGTCCCCGAGCGGTGCAGGCGGGAGAGGTGTGGGTGGCGGCACGAGTTTGGGCAGGGTTGGGATGCCCTCAGGGGTCCGCTGAGGCGTGATCGGCGCAGGGGGTGCGGAGAGAATGACAGTGCCCGCCTTGCGGCGGGCTTCGAGGATGGCTTTCACGAGGTCAGAGCCAGCAGGAGGGGTCATGAGGTGCTCCTAAAAGGACACAGCCCCGCGGTGGGCAGGGGCTGGCGAGAAGGGGGCAACGGAATTGCGGAAGAGGATCCAGGAACTTGTAACGCTGTTGCGCGCCGCGCCTTACTTCGCGCGCTCGAGCACCAGGTCCCCGTTCTGCCGACGCCAGACCTTCAGACCTTCGTAGGTCCAGGGTCCACCCGGCGCGGGATACACGAGGCGCAGTTGCTCGACCAGTTCTTTGTTCAGGTCTACCCCGCCGTACTTCGTGGGCTGGCCGTTCCACAGCACTTCCTTCCCGCCCCCGTCGATCAGGAACACGCGCCCCGCTTGGGCGGGCTGGGAGGCCAGGAAGGTGCTGGCGAGGCCGTAATACCGCTCCCGGTCCGCTAGGCCGTTGTACCCGCCGTTGATCCGCCGCGTGATTTCCCGGAAGTCGCCCTGATCGGCGTAAGCGTTCAGGCCCCGGTCCGTCCAGTAGGCTGCCGCGAGTTTCGCTGCCACATCTGCACGCGCAGCAAGGTCCGGATTCCCTTCCAGGTCCAGACCCAACTTC
The DNA here is from genome assembly GCF_900176165.1 of Deinococcus hopiensis KR-140. Classification (NCBI taxonomy): domain Bacteria; kingdom Thermotogati; phylum Deinococcota; class Deinococci; order Deinococcales; family Deinococcaceae; genus Deinococcus; species Deinococcus hopiensis. Next base: position 288,340 of record NZ_FWWU01000009.1, on the reverse strand, counting down.
TGCCCAAATCTGCGGTAGTTATGGCGCCCGGTGAGCTGAATCCAGCCACGGCCCCGGTAGCGGTACCCGTCGCCCTTCTGGGTGTTCCCCAGGTCCGCCCGGCCTTCGTACCGCCGCTGCGCGTCCGTGGGTCCCCAGATCTCCTCGCTGTACTGGAAAGCGCAGGACTCGTGGGCGAGCTGCGCCACGAAAGCAGCGGCACGTGCCGGGGTAGTAATCCCTGCAGGGATAGCTGCCGTCTGAAGGCCTTGGGCAATCTCGGTAGCACGGGCAGGAGCAAGACGGGGGCAGAGTGTGTTCAGAAGTTGTGCCGTGATCATGTAGGACCTCCGCCGCCCTCCGGCGGCGTGCTGTAAGGGACAGGGGCCAATCCACCCGGTTCGGGCGGCCAGACGGTTCGGGGGTCCACGTTGTGGGCTTGCTCCAGAAACTCCACCCGGATGCGCGCCTGATCGCGCTGGTAACGCATTGAATGCACCAGGTCGAGCGCCCGTTCCAACTCGGACTCCATGCGCTCCATTCCCTCGGTCAGGGTTTCCACTTGGGCTTTGAGCTTGGCGACTTCCCCCGCGAGGTTGGCTTTTTCCGCGTCGCCTACTTTGCCGCTGCGCACCTCGCGCACCAGCATGGCCAGCCCGTAGAAGAAAGCGAGGATCATGGCGGCCGGACCGCCCTTGGTTACGATGCTGACCAGTTGACCCAGGTCCACGCTATCCATCCTCCCGCTCCCGGCCGTACTCGCCGACTTTGGCCAGCCAGCGCAGCCACCTGGGAGGGCGTGAGACCAGCCGCCGCCACCACACCCGCTCACTTTGCCAATACACGACCGTGCGGGCCCACAACACGGTGCTGATGGCGGCAAGGATGAAATGGGTCGTGACAGCAGTGGTTAGGCCTACACCTGCCGCGAAAGCTGTCCCCGCCGCTGCGAAGTAGATGCCGCTGACGGCGTGTGCCAACATCCGCCAGCCGCTAGAACGGGAAGTGAACAGGAGCCCCAAGGTCACGAGGAAGGCCACCCAGCCCCAGACGGGCCAGGGGCAGATGGCGGTGAATCGGCTGTAACTGGGCAGCAGTTCCGGGAGGTGAGGCCGGTGATAGACGGTGAAGGCCCAGCCGAGTTGAACGGCCGCAGTGATGTTGGTGGGGTGCAGGGGGTCCCAACGTCCGAGCAGGATCGGCATCAGCGCACCCCCAGTCGCTGCCACGTGCGGCCGTCCAGGGTGTAGCTCAGGCGGTGCGTGAAGACCCAGACCCGGACAATCTGTCCCACAGGGATGGTGCTGGGCTCACCGATGACGCTGCCAGTACGGCGATTCTCCTTGCGGACTTTGGCCGGGCGTGTGCAGCCGGGAGCGGGCCAGATGACTGCCTGATAACCGATGGGTGTCACCTGATCGCGGTAAACGGTGGGTGTGCAGTAAAGCGCCTGTGGAGGCTTGAGCGGTAGGGCGGCGAGGGGAAGAGCAAGGGTGCCCCCGATGAGTAGGAGAGCGAGGAGCAGGGATCGGAGCATGGGCACCTCTTCTCCCGGCAAACGAGAACCCGCCCAGGGCCGGGGCCTGAGCGGGCGGGATAAATGGGGTTGGACTATCGCAGAAGGAAAGGCAGCATTGCCAAGGTAATGAGGAAGGCGACAAGGATTACAAGGGAGAGGGCAAAGCCTTCGCTCTGCTCAATTCGCCGAAGCAGCCAGAAAGCAATACACTTCACAGCCTTAGTTTAGTAAATCTTACTTTTACATAAATATATCCTTCATATTTAAAGATACGTAAACCAATTCAATGTAGGCACCCCGTTTAGATTTAGGAAGTGAATGTGTTCTACCACGGAGACCAAGTCGTTCTAGAAGAAGGCGAGCAGGAGGTTCGCCTCGTTCGTTGCGTAGATCGGTATACCCACATAGCGAACTACAAGACGTGGCCTGTAGAGGAACACGTGGAAATCTGGGAAACAGCGGCCGGTGTGGCATACCGTCTCAGCGTTCGCAAGGGACCAGGGAGTTCTTGGCACGCGAACCTTTGGGGCTGAACATTGGGGTAGCGTGTCCCCTTCTCGCTCGCGGCCAACGGGAACCCCACCGCGCCGGGGACGGTGGGGAATGAAAAACCCCCGCGCAGGGCGGGGGCAGTGGATGTTTGAGGTGATTTAGCCTTCGCAGCCAAAGGCGCGCATCACATCGTCAAAGTCAATGGGACGTTGCGCCTGAAGAGGTCTCACAGGCTGGTGTGCCTGTTCCCGAACCACCACGCTTGCTTGAACAGCAGGCGCAGCGGGAACCGGGCGGTGGACTGCCATCGCTAACCGCTGGAAGGGGTTGGGGAACTGAATCATGGCTTCAGGTTGACAGCCCAAATATAAAAAAATCGCAAAACGCGCGCGGAACACCTTTATAAGTAGGAAAACGGTAAATCCCCCAGGGTAGGCACCTGGGCGGGGATGAAAAACCCCCGCGTGAGGCAGGGGCAGTGGGATTACTCGTCTTCGACGATCAGGGGCTCAGAGCGGCGGAGGAATGCAGCCAGTCCCAGGACAGCGAGAACGAGTGCATTGAATCCACCCCAAGCCATCAGGCTGGAGGAGATGTATTCCATTGGTGTATTAATAATACCTTAATCCCCTATCGCTTTTCTTACACCTCCTCTCCCGACGCGAAGAGAGAACCCGCCCAGGGCCGGGGCCTAAGCGGGTGAAAAGGCGTGTCACATTAATGTGACAAGTTGCACATTATGTTGAGACATGAGACTGGTTCGCGCGAATGACGCTGGGGTGGAATTGGAGGTGGACGGGGAAGTTTTATGGAGCACCTACCGTATCGACCGGTACGTCAAGCCCAAATCCTGGCTCAGACCACGCGAAGAAGTTGAGATTTGGGAGATGGCAAATGGACGGCAGTTACGGTTGAGCCGTGTGCATTCTTCTCAACCCTGGACTCTCCGCTGGAAATAGCTGGCCGATACGTTCTGGTGTCAGACCGTCACGCTGAACGCAGGTAGAGGAAGCCCATACGTCAGCCCAGTGGGCACCGTCAGACCACGCACTGGTCATCCAGACGTTCGCGCTGCCGTCCCCCGAGGCGTTCAGGACCAGGCGGCCGTTCTCGGTGGTCAGGATGTCCACTGGCTCGGGATCGTCGAGGGCATAACGCAGCTCCATGCGGGCGGTGTGAGTGGGCTGAATGGCCCGGTCTGCGGGGTAGGTGACCTGCAGCGGATAGTCCACGCTCTGGTGCAGGCCGTGTGCGGGGGTCAGGGTGAGTTCGAGCATGGCACCTCGCAAAAGCCCCAGCCGGTGAGGACTGAGGCAGAGAGAAGGGACGGGGTTACTGGGCGTTGACGGCCTTGACCAGGCGTGTGCCCGGCCCGATGGTGGAGACGCCGAAAGCATCAGCGACGAGGGAATCGTCCGTGTGCGTGTACGTCGCCGCAGCAGGGCGGATGCCGCTTGCATCCCACATCCGCACCTCGATCTGTCCCCCAGCGCGCAGCACCTCCAGCCACACGTCATCGCTGGGGATGTCCGGGCCGTTCGAACCGATCCAGAACGCGACGTTGGAGCCTTGAACGATGCCGCAATCCAGGCGAGCGACGGGGTTCGCCGACGCTTTGTAGAGCCAGGCGCAGATCGCCCGGTTGTCGGAGAGCTGGTGGAAGGCCCGCAGCATGATGCCGTTGCCCGCCGCCGCAAGGAAGTTGGCAGTGGTGAGCCGCATGGCCACTCGCGTCACGCCCACTGGAAGAGGGTGCAGGACGCCTCTGGGTTGCGTATCGAACGGCGCAGCCACGTCCAACCCGGAGGCGGTCACCGTCCCCGATTCGCCGTACACAACCCACCCATCCTGCCCGGAGAGGTTGCCCGGCGTAAGCGTGCTGAACGTGCGGCTGTAGTTGGGAGCTGGTGGGGGCAGCACAGTCCCAACGGTCCCAGCGGCATGCATGGCCACGTACTGCCCCATCAGCGTGTGCCCGGCGAGCGTGGGGTGCAACTGGTCTGCCCCCATCATCCCTGCAGCCCGGAGTCCGTCTGCCAAATCCCGCCCGACGTCGATCAGTTCCGCCCGGCCGGGATACTCCCGAGCGAGCTGGGCGGCCACGTCGCGCACGGCCTGCCGCGCCTGTTCCATCGTGTACCCAGCGCTGTTTCGCGTCCCCTCGGCAATGTCGCCACGCCAGCTCGGCGTGAGGAGGTGCAGGAAGCAAGGGCCACGCTCCAACACGCCACGCCCGATGGTCAGCAGTGCGCCGTAAATCGTACCGGGGTCCGTGCTGCCGGGTGCCCCCAGGGGAAGGGACAGCGTGTAATCGTTGGTGCTGCCCATCAGCGGGACGTGGCCGCTGAAACCGAGTGGGACGGCCGCCGGCCAGCGGTCCACCATCGGGTTACTGCTGCCTGTCCCGTTGGCAAGCGTTGAGCCGTTGATACCGGCATTTGCTGCCACGGTGTAGCCGCGCAACGCTGCGAATTTGGCGAGCCAGGAATTAGCAGGGCCGCCCACCTGGTCCCCGTACATGAGGCTGTCTCCCAGCCCCCTGGCCTCCGCGCTGCCGCTCCATGAGCCGGGGGTGGAACTGATGACCAGCTTGCCCATGTCCGGGTCCTCTTCCAGCGTGATGCCCGCGCCTGCCTGAATGTCGCTCACCTGCCCTACTGGGCTGGTAATGGTTGGCGTGGTGTTGCTGGTGACGTACAGGGTCACCGGCTCCCCAGACGCGGCCTGCACGAAGTAGAGGGCGTTCGCCACCAGAACGCTGGGCAGCTCGGTTACTGCAAAGAACTTGACGGCCTGCATTACCACTCCTTTTCCTGCCACACGAGGCCAGCGCCCTCTGGCGGCTCAATGTCGGGCGTACCGAACGCAGGTTCCCGGTACCGGACCTGCACGCCACTCGCGCCGGTCACCGTGATCGTTGAGCCGCCAGGTGCGATCCGTGGGTAACGGCCCCGCACGTCTGCAAGCTCGCCATTGTCCTTCGTCTCGCCGTCCGCACGGCCACTGTCTGCCGTGATGACGTGCCCGGCGGTGGTGTTGATCGTGAGGGTGCGCGTGCCGTCGCTGATCGTCACTACCGGGCCAGTGGCCGTGCAGGTGATGTAGGGATAGGCAGGCTCGGCGGCGCCGTTCGGGCACACCGCTGGGTTGCCGTTGATGACACGCAACGTGGAGAGCCAGGCGTGCGAGTCGAGAGCCGAGAAGGTAAAAGACAGCTTGAGCAGGCTTCCCAACCTCTGCCGCTTCACGACAGCCTTACTGACCCAGCCGTCGTATTCCTCGCTGGTCACCGTGTCACGAATGCGCTGGAAAGGGAGAGAGTTTCGAGCAGCGGCCAGAAAAGCCCGCTTCCAGGCCACCGCTAGCGCTTCCGTGCCGAACTCCAACAAACCGTTGATGCTGGCCGCTTCCGTCCCGAAGTTCAACACCAGCGGCTTCCACATCCCAAACCCTGCCCGTACCCCACCGGGACTCGCTGGGGCTTGGTGCAGGGCGTCCCCACTCTCCAATGATTCATCCTCCTGCGCGATGAAGGCCGGGAGTGGGAAGGCGCCGGTGCTGCTGACCAACTCGTACCGCCCGCTGGGGAGTCCGAAGACCAGGGGGCGGCCGTTGTCCAGTCCGAAGGTGGGCACAGGGGGAGCGGTCATGATGCCTCCAGTCGACTCAGCCGTCGGTTCAAGTCCTCCGCTGTCAGCCGTGACTGCTGCGCGGCGTTGTACCGGCTCTTGCTGCCCCCCGTGATGACGGTCTGAAACCGGCCATCCGAGAGCGTGTACTTCCCGCTGTAATCGATCAGCAGCACGTCCTCTCCGTCGCCGTACCGGTACCGGCCTCGCCCGCCCACCGGCACGAATGCGTCAGGGAGTGTCGCGGTGGCCCTAAGGGTGGGCCCGTATTTTTCGAGGAACAGGTTCTGCGCAGCCTCGCGCAGTGCATTGAGTCGCGTGACAGTGCCGGTCAGCGTTCCAGGCTGGTAGGTGCTCCCATCCACCTGCCACGTCCCCTGCTTCGGCGTGTTGACCTGGTAGGCGTTGCGGACCTGGATGTGGGTGGTGTCCACCGGCAGCGGGTTCTCAATCACGAGGCGCACCTCATCCGTAGTGGAGGCCGTGAGGTAGGCGTTGCGAATCAGCGTGGGTGCGCCGCCCGGCGTCGTGGCGTAGAACTCATACAGAACAGGGGCTGAGCCGGCCGCCCCTGCATCGGGCGGAAGCACATACAGGAACTCGGGGTAATCGTCCTGCCCATAGGGCGTGCCACCCAGGGCGAACAGGCCCGGCATGGACCCGTCTGGCGTGAGGGTGATGGGGATGCGCTGGGTCAGCCCGGACAGGTCCTCTGTCTCTTCCAGCGGCCCATCCCGGGCGAGGCTGGCCGCCTCTTCGTAGATCACCTGGGGCGCGCGCTCGAAGCCCGTGGTGACGAAGAGACGGTTCGCCAGCTGCGCCTCTCGCGGCTCGAAGGCCCCGAGGCCCAGGGTCCGCACCGGGTCCAATGGACGCCTGCCCATGACAAACTTGCCGTCTGCCCGGAAGCCAAACGCGATGCCGCCGCCCAACAGATCCGAGAACCGCCGGGCCAGGGCGTCAAGCTTCACGTTCGTTTCTTCCACCGTCCAGTCCTGCACGGTGACGCTGGGATCGTCAGGCACCAGGACGTTGCCCGCACCCAACTTCGTTTCCAGCACCTCCTTTACCTTCGGCCAGAACTGCCCGCTGTAGTTGCTGATCGGCACCGTTGGGAACACCACCTTCGCCAGCCGGTAATGCCCCTGCACCTCGAAGGCATCCTCGGCGCTGCCCAGCCCGGGCAGCTTGCTCACGCGGCCGGTGTACACCGGGTCCGCTGCACCGTTCAGGTACAGCGCCACCGTATCCAGCAACGCCGCGCTGAACGGCGGCACATCCGGGCCGCGCACGGTCGTGAAGTTCATGCCCCAGCACGTTGGGCCGAACGGGCTGGCCCGCAACTCAAAGTCCAGGGCCTTAAGCCGGGAGGCGCGCGCGTCGCTGGAAAGCGAATCCCGCACCACCTGGGTGCGGGCCTGATAGATCACGAGTTGCCAGCTGTCCACGTCCATCTCTCACCCCCTCTCAATCGAATCCATCGGTGTAAGCGTTGCCCGAGCCCGCCAGAGACAACCCGCTGGGCAGTCCCACTTGTGTGACGATGACGTCCAACTTCGTCGCCAGTTGTTCGCTGTTCTGCTGCGTGGCCGTCGTGTTTTTCTCAGTAGCCGCCGCATTCTTGTCCAGCGCCTCCTTCACGAAGCCGAACTGCTGGAAGAAGGGCAGGAAGGTCTGTCCAAGGTCCATCAGCTGCGGAAGTGCCAGCTCAAAACCCCCCTTCAGGTTGCCCAGCGCCAGCAGGTCATCCGCCTTGTCCGGGGTCAGGAAGGCCGCCGCCACGCTGTCTGCCAGCGGCTTCAGCTCCGCCCGCACGATGTCCGAAGCCAGCCCCATCACGAGGCCAGTGACGGTGGACTCGAACACCTGCTTCTGTAGGTTTGCCCCGAACCCTGACAGGTCCCCGTTCTTCAAGCCGTCCAGTAGGCCACGCCCCGCCGCATCGGCCCAGTTCCCCAGCAACTCATCCCGCTGCTTGTTCTTCGCATCGGCTTCCTGCTGACTAAATTTCGCGTTGATGGCTGCGATCTCTTCAGCCGTCAGACCTGCCACAGCGAGCGCCGTTTCCTTCTCCCGCTTGAGGCGGTCCAACGTCATCTGCAGGAGCTGCGCCTGGTACGCCTGAGTCAGCACGGTGCCGTTGCGGTACTGGCCTTCTAGGGCGGCCTGGGCCACATCGGCTTGGGTGCTGGCCAGGGTCCGGGCACGCTCGGCCTCGGCGCGGTCAAACTCCGCCTGTGCCGCCAGCCCTTCCAAGTTGTACCGTGCGCGAATTTTGGCCTTTTCCTCCTCAGTCAAACCGCTCACAGCAAGCTCGGCCTCCAGTTCAGCTTTGATGCGGGCCAGTGTGATTTTGAGTTTCTCGCCCTCGTACTTGGCTGTACTCAACAGCCCGGCCTTGTACTGGAGATCCAGGGCTTTTTCCGCGTCATTCCGAGCCTTCTCAGCCAGACCCTCACCGTAACCGGGGAGTCCGGAGAGCACGCCCCGAGCTTCAGCCCTAAGCCGTCCGAGTTCCAGGCGCAGGGCCGCGAGTTGCGAGGCCCCGTCCCCACCGGCTGCCCGCGCATCTGCGTAGGCCTTGATCAGGTCCTGAAGTTTGGAAGCCTTCACCATGGCTTCGATGGCCGCATGGGCCACGAATTCATTCAGGCTCTTGTCCATCGCTTTCTGCACCCCGGTCCAGTCCCCAGAGCCAAAGGCATCCATCAGGGCCGAAGTGAAGGTGTTGCTGATCGTGCCGGCCAGGTCGTTGAAGATCTCGGCGGCACGGGTCTTGAGCTTGGCTGCTTCATCTTCCAGCACCTGGGGCGCTCCACCGAACAGGTCCCAGCCCAGACGCTGATACCACCTGCTGTCAGCGAGCTTCTGACGGTTGATGGCGTCCTGATTGAGTGCGGTTGCGTATGGGTTTTTGAACATCCCCACGCTCTCCTGCGCGACTTTCTTCTCTGCCTCGGCCACTTCCAACAAGCCCTTCTTCCAGGCTTTCAGGCCAGGGGACAGAGACGCAATGTTCTCCCCGATGTTCAGGATGCCCTCGATGCTGGTGAACACGGCCCCCGCGATGTCCCCCTGCATCGCCTGCGACGTCGCTTTCAGGTTCATTGATATGTAATCGGTGGCAATGCTGGCGTAGTTCGCCTGATCATCGGTGAACTTCCGAAAGATGGATCCGGCGTGGTCGATGTACCCGGCCAGCTTGTCGAACTCGGAACCCAGCTTTGCCAGTTCCTGCTTTGTCGCCTCTTGGCGGCTCAGTTCCTTGAATTTGGCAATGAGGCCTTCCAGGGCCTTCTGATCCAACCCTGCTGCACCTCGCAAGGCTTCCAAGCTCTTGATGGTGTCGGCAAAAGGAGCCTTCGTCTTGCCCTGAGCGGTCGCCATCTCATCGCTGGCCGCGCGTAGCTTCTCCTGTGAGTAGGCGGCAGCCGCAGCAGGTGGAACGAGGTCCCGCAGTAGGGCTGCCTGCTCTCGAAAGGCAGCAGCGGCTTCGGGATGATGCGCGGCCTCTGCCGCTTTTGCCTGCCTTTCCAGTATGTCGACCAGGGCGAAGGCTTGCTCCGTGTAGTCCTTTGCTCCCAACGTCCCCGCCTGGTAGGCGTCGGTGAGCTTGAGAACAGCGGTGACTTGATCGGTGAGGGACTGATCGAGGAGGCCTAGGGCCAGTTGGGCGTCTGCCTTCTTGCCTTCCTCGTCGAGGACTTTGGCGATCTGAGCCGCCAACAGCTTCTGCTTCTCAACGTTCCCATTCGCTGCCGCCGTCGCCTCAGCCGCTTGGAGCTGGGAGAGGGTCATAGCTTCCAGACTGATCCGGTACACGTCCATCGCTTTCGTTGCCGCGATGCTGTCCCGCGCTTGCTGTTTCTCGGGACTGTCCCCCCGGGCATAACCTCTGTCCGCTTTCAAGACAGGATCAGTGCGCCGCCCTGGCTCCCCTTCCGGTTCGGGCTCCGGGTGGTAGGGGTCTTTCACTTTCGGACGGGGGCCAGTTGAGGCAATGGGCCCACTCGTGGGTACGTCCACCGCCTCACCCCGCCGCTGTGCCCCTGTCAGCTCCGTCCAGGCCGCCCGAGCAGCAGCGTCCCCGGCCAGGGCGTCACGCTGCTTCTTCAGTTCCGTAATGGCAGCAGCCAGCTTGAGGACGCCCCCACCCGCGTTCGCACCGGCCGCGCCCAATTCCTCCATGTCAGCACGGGTGCTGTTCAGCCAGTCGAATGCGGCCCCATAGTCCCCCGTTTCAGCTAGGTCACGCGCCGTCTGAATGGCGTCATCCGCCAGACCCTCGAACAGCTTGCCCTGCGTGTCGAGCACATCCTGCTTCAAACCCTTGAGGGTCTGGGTGATACGCGTGCGCCAGTCATCCCAGGCTTCGTCATCCCCCATGCCGTCCAACAGGCGTTGAAGCATGTCAGTGCCCAGGCCTGCCAGCTGCTCGTTATCCAGCCCGTTCAGGCGCTGCATGAACTCCTGCTGGCTCTTCTCGCTGAAGTCAAACCAGAACGACTCTGCGAACGTCTTTCCGTCTGTACCCAAGAGGAACTGCGCCACATCCTTCGGGCCGCCCTGGAACAGCTTGCGGATCTGAGTCTCCTGTCCCTGTTGTGTCTTGACCTCTTCGTTGCCTTGGTCGAAGGAGGTCTCATTGCCTTGGACAGCATTTTGAATGTCGCGGTACGTCTTCAGCCACGCCTGCATCGTGGCGACATCCTCTTCGCTCATGTCCTCTTTGATCTTTTTGATCTTGGCCTGCACGATGCTGATGCCCTCGCCCACCGACTCCCCCCGCGCAGCAGCGTCCATCAGGTCATCAAGGGTGGTCTCCAGCATCTGAAGGGCCGTCAGAGGGTCCCCTGCCTTCACCAGTTCGTCCGCCAGATCAGAAACACCTTCAGCTGCCGCTTTGTTCGCCGCGCCGCTGCTTTCCAGGTTCTGATTCAGGGCTGCCAGGTGGTCTGAGGTCCGTCGGGCAGTGGTCCCGAAGGCTACGGCTGCCGAATGGGCCGCCTGGATTTCGGGCCGGGCTGTCATCCCCGCCTTCCCAGCCTCCTTCCAATATCCAGCGAGGGTTCGGGCATATTCGACCATGTCCTGAGCCGTGAGCGTGCCCGTATCGACCCTCTTCGCCAGTTCCCGCCGCGCATCAGCGTACTTCTGTACCAAGCCTTCCAGCACCTTCGAGCGGTCTGCATGCCCCTTTGTGACCGCCTGGGTCTGGGTGGACTCACTGCGGGCAACTGCCTCGGCCTCGTCTGCGTAAGCGTCATGCACCTTATCCACCCGCAGGCGTTCGATCTCGGCCAAACGGTCCTGGAGGGCCTGACCTTTGAGGGTAGCCTTCGCCTTCGTGTCCTCACCCTCTGCCCAAACCCGGGCCGCTTCGATGGCAGCGTTGCGGGAACGGGCCGCAAGGGTCTTCTCGGCGTTCACGATGGCTGTGCCCCGTTGTTCGACGATGCGCTGACGTTGGGTGAGATTCTCGCCCGCCGCATCAAGTTCCTCGCCCTGCAACCGCTTCAACTCGGACACCAGGCGCTCGGCATCCTTCACGCGCCCTTCCCGCAACGCTAGGGCGAGGGCCAGTTCCTGCTGGTTCGCCTCCTGCTGATTCGTTTTCCGCTGACGGTCTGCCGTCTGTTGCAGCCCCTCACGTCGCTTCAGCTCGGCGTCGGCAGCCTTCCAGCGGGCCAGGTCACCCACTTGCTGAACCCCGGCCGCCACGATGTCCTTGAGGCGAGCGGCACTCGCCCCGCGGATACTCTTTTCCAGCTTCTCCTGAGCCGCCGCCTCGCGTTGGGCCTGCTGCTCACGGTCGAGGTTCGAGAGCTTCGGATTCTTCTCCAGATCAGCGCGGCGCTCCAATTCCTTTCGAGCGGCCTCCCACTTGGCGAGGCTAACTTCGGCCGTCACACCGCCCTGCACGATGCTTTCCAGTCGGGCCTTCCCCGCGCTACGGATGCTCTTTTCAAGGCCTTCCATCGCCACGCGCTCACGCTGAACAGCCTGATCACGTTGAAGTTCGGTCTGCTCGGGCTTGCGGCTGCGGATCTGATCAACCCGTTTGGTGGCCTCACCTACCAGGTTGAGGAGGCCTGTGTAGCGGTCCGTCTCGCCGTGTAGCCGCTTTTCAGCATCTGCAGCGGCCTGCGCGCTGGTACGCACTTTTTCGAGGATGCCGATCACCTCGGACGCTGGACGCTTAGCGTCGTCCAGGCTCTCGGCGATGTTGAGCTTGCCTTTCAGCTGATCGTAGTCCGCCCCCAGCTTGCTGGCCTCCTGTCCAGCCTTCTTCGTTTCGAGCTGCACGTAAGCCACCGCCTGACCGGCCATGGTGCTGCTGTCCCGGAATTTGTCGAGGTTCACGCTTGCCTTGCCCCATTCTTCCCCACTGGGTGCCGCGCCACCAGGAGCGTACTTCTCCACGAGAGCCACGAGGCGGCGCGCTTCCTTCTCGTACTGTTGCCAGGTCTTCTCGGGGATCAGGGGGGCTGCCCCCGGCAGCGCTGAGGCCCCGTTCACGCCCCAGGCAGGACTATCGATGCCCTGATATTGAATGCTGGTGGGGTTTCGGGGCTTGGTATCGCCCTTCTGGTAGCCCATCAGATGCAGGTGGGTTGCGCTGCCCGCCGTGGTGCCGCTGTTGCCGACACCGCCGATCCGTGTGCCCTGGCCGATGGTGATGGCCTTCTTGCCGCCCTCCTCCAGTGCGCGCAGGATGCCCGCGTCAAACTGGTCCAGGTGGATACCTACCAGCTTGTTGCCGGCGGCGTCCATCAGCTCGAAAATCTTGCCGCTGGTCTTGTTCTCGCGGACGCTCAGCGTGCCCGAGAAGGGGGCGAGAATGGGGGCACCGCGTGGCGCTGCATAGTCGATCCCGTTGTGGACAGCATCAGCACGTACAGCACCGTCATGGTGGTAATCCTTACCCGACACGCCGAAGTCGTTCAGGACCTTTCGCCCCGACATGCCCAGCAGGTCCACAAGGTTCTTTCCATCCACGATCTCAACCCGTACCGCTGCGCCCGTCCCATCCTTCTGTGGACCAATAGGCCGCGCCCGCGTACTGGCCTCGCGCTGAATCTCGGTGAGCATCACGCCGAGACGGCCGATCTCCTGAGCCGTGGTGCGGTCCCGGGCATCCGCAACGTCGTTACGGCCCAGCTTGCGCCACTGCTCGGCGTTTTTCGCACCCACGTTGGCCGCGTACTGCATGTGGCCCAGGATCTCGCGGGCGGCCTTCACTTCTTCGGGCGTCAAGTCTGCCTTCCGTAGACCCACCTGATTGAGCCAGATGCCGAGGTTAAACGTCTCGGCACCGAAGGCGGGCTTGTTGTGGGCCAGTGCGCCGTATTCCTTGTTGATGCTCTGGAGGTTTTGCAGGAACGACGTGGACCAGTTGAGCATCTTCGCCGCCGTGGGAAGAAACGACTGGCCTGCTGTGATCTCGAAATTCTTCAGTGCGGCGTTGAACTGTTCCTGCGCGCCGCGCGTGCCGTTCAGCTTGTCACCTGCCGCCTTGGTGGCACTGCCGTTTTCATCCAGCAACCGAATGCGCTCTTCGAGCCCCTGACTTCCAGCATCTACCAGGATGTTGAAGGCCCTGATCCCATCTGAGCCGAACACGGTCTCTGCCGTCATGGCACGTTGCTCGGGGGTGAGCTTGGCGAACTTCTCGCGCAGCTCGCCGATGACCTGGCCCAATGGCTTGAAGTTGCCTTGGGCGTCGAACGCCGAGAACCCCAGATCATGCAGGGCAGCCGTGGCCTCCTTGCTGTTGGGCGTCAGCGACATAAGGAATGTCTTCAGCGAGGTGCCCGCGTCTGCCGCGCCAATGGCCTTGTCGGTCATCAGGCTGACAGCGGCCGTGAAGGTCAGCAGGTTGACACCCTGACTCTTCGCCGTGGAACCACCAGCGGCGATGGCATCGGTGAAGTTGTCGATTTTGATCGAAGTGCCGTTCACCGCGTTAGTCACGATGTCGGCCACTTTGGCAAGGTCCTTGGCGTCCAGACCGAAGGCCTTCACTGAGGCAGCAGCCACCGAAGCGGCCGTGGCTACGTCGGTGCTGACGGCCTTTGCGAGCGTGAGGCTGCTGATCAGGCCCCCTCCCACGATCTGAGCAGTGCTCAGCCCTGCGCCGCCCAACTCTTCGACACCGCCCGCCGCCGTTGTGGCGTCGATGCCGAGCTTCACCAGATCATTGCTCTGGGTGGCTGTTTTCAACTGCTCCATCTGCCCAGCCGTGGCCTGGGTTGTCGCACCGGCCTTACTCATCGCGGCTTCGTAGTCGGCCGCCGCGTTGAAATTGACTACCAGTGCAGCAGTAACAGCGGTCACACCAGCAGCAACAGCAGTGAAGGCCAGGGCTGTCTTGGCCTCGTTTAGGGCCTGCTGCCGGGCTTCCTCGTCACCCTCGCGTCGGGCCTCTGTGAACGCCTGCACCTGCTCAGCAGCACCTTCCACCGCCCCGCCCAGGGCCTCTGTGGCAACCTCGGTGCTTGCCCCAGCAGTGGCCGCGTCTTGGCTTGCCTTCGCGTTTTCCTTGAGCTGCTTGTTCAGGTCACCCAGGGCTTGTGAGGTACCGGTCAAACGTCCAGCGTCCAGCGCTTCTGAGAGGACCCCTGCGCCCACCCCAGCCAGAGAACCTCCAATTCCTCCACCGCTTATGCCAGCCCCAGCAACATTGAGGCGGGTGCCACTTACCCCCGCCTGAGCTGCATCAGCCAGGCTTTTAGCTGCCGCGCGGGCCTCATCGCCCTGCGAACGAATGCCGGACGCGAACCCAGCCCCTGACATCTTGCCGAGATAGTCCATGACCCGGCTCGGGCTGTGAATGTCCAGCTCGGCCTTAACCGCAGCCTCCACACTGTTGGCCGTGTCCGTTGCCACCCGTTTGACCGTGACCTGCTCGCTCTTCATGCCCTGGACTAGGCCCTCGAAGGTGCTGCGACCCAGATCCTGTGCCGCGTTGGCGCTGGCGGCACGCTTCGCTGCTATCAGTTGAGCGAGTCCCCCGATCAGGTCACCAGCCAGCCCGAACTGACTCAGAGAGGAGTTCAGGCCCTGGGCAATCCCAGCACTGAAGCCGCCCGGTGTCATCCGGCCCTGAGCGGTGTTCACCGTGTTCACGGCCCGGTCCGCTGCCACTCCGTACGCCTCGAACACCTTCCGGTTGTGGTCCACTTCCAGGCCGAGAGCGCGGAAGGCGGCCTTCTGCTGCTCGGCTCGGACTACGAGGGGGCGCATCCCCGCTTCCAGCTGGTCAGCGTCAATCTTCCCCGCACGCCACTGGCGGCGCAATTCGTTGACCTCGGTCCCCAGGGCACGGGCAACAGAGAGTTGAATCTGCTGGGCTGCTGCCTGTTCGCGTGCGGTCCGCTTGCCCTCTTCCGCCTGTTCACGCCACGCCTGCTTTATGCTCTCGGCAGACGCACGGGCACTGCTCCCGGCCTCCTTAAACATGCTGCTGACCTGACGCTGCATGTCGGACGCGGCCTGCTCGGTCTGCTTCAGGGCTTCTTTGACGCTTTTAGTGGCCTGATCTGACCCTTCCGCGCGCAGTTTGACGGTGAGGGTAGTGTTCTGGTCAAGCTTGGCAAGCTGTGCGCGAATATTCGGAAGCGCGTTATCTTCCAGCCGCAAACCGACATCATAAAAGACGCCCCCTACTCGAATCCCGTCAGCCATGTGACACCTCCCCTGGGTAATGAAAAAGCCGCCCGGGAAGGGGCGGCGAAACATTTTAAAGCGACCTTAGTCAGGGAAATACACCCTAATTCCTGTCACTCCTGAGTTACGGTAAGGCCTCAAGAAGCAGTCAACGGCAATCTCTTGCGAAGAAGCGATGTTTCTCCTATCCTCCCCAATTGCTGGGTTCTTAGGATTCTCTTCTACGCCGCCACGCGAACGCATCTGCCGTATTTCCTCATCCTCCTTCAAGGCTCTATCTATATCAAGATTATCAAAGCACTTGTAATACAAATCCCTTCTATATTTAGAACCCATAGCCGATTCAACGAATTGAATGAAATAGTTTAGGCTCTGCTCATCAGGAGGGCTTTGAGGGGTTAGTGTTTCAGCTATAACTACATGGCCACTCTCGCTTGAAGAAATTATGACCTTTGCATTGATTTTTAAGAGCTGATAGCCCGTTTCTTTCAATATTCCCATAGAAATAGAATCATACGAAGAGGTGAATAGCTGTTTACAGCCGTATTTCTGACATAGCAACTTACTCACATTATTTTCTGACGTGCCTAGAAATCCAGAAGCGAGAGCGCTTGAAGCCAGAGTGAACAGGCAGCCGAGCACAAGACGTTGCATATCCCAAAGTACACCGTCCCGGCTTCCCAGGACGGCGTAAACCAGCGGTTGTCAGCCCGGGGCATCTGCTGCTGCCGTCGCCACGATCCGTTCGTAGTAGGGCACCATGGTCACCCACACATCCTCCGGACAGTCGCCCCGTCCCCACCAGGTGCAGATGGCTTGCGCGGCCTCCGGACTCAGGCCAGGAATAGGCGCGGCCGTGCTGGCCGTCTCCCCCTCGCCCCCCAGCAACCCATAAGGCCGGTACGCAAACTCCTGCCACGCCAGCAAGTCGATGGGATTCTGCTGCTCTTCCGGCTTCGGCCCAGCCGCCAAGCGCTCCCGGTCCTCCGGCTGCATCTTGCTGAAGGCATACCGCAGGCCCTGCTGATCCCTGAAGTACCGGACAAAGCCGAACTCTTCCATCAACATGCTGATCTGTTTATCCGTCAGCTTGCCATCCAGGAACCGTTCGACGATCCCCGGGTAAAACGCGCAGATGATGGCGAACGTGCGCGCCGGGGTGAACTCAAGAGGATTCGGCGGCTTGCTCATTCGTCGTCAACTTCAGCCCAATCAACGGGGCCACGCGCTCTAGCACGCGCATCACGGCTTTGTCGCTGAGGTTCGCGTCTAACCACTCCTGATCCACGTCCTTGTGCAGCGGGTCAATCTTCCGCGCATTCAGGATGGCCAGCAGCAACTCCTCGAGGGGCGGGTCACCAGGCAACGCCTTGTAGAGGTCCGCCCGTTCGCGGCGCGTGAAGTCCTGGTCGTTGAACTCGCGGTCCCCCACGCGAAACTGGCCTCGGGGTTCGTTGGTGACTTCCTGCCAGGTGTACTTCTTCTTCGCGGTCACACGGCCTCCACTTGAAGTTTGCCCAGGAAAAATCCCCGTTCCAGACGGGGCATCTCGTATTTGGTTCCATCGTGTTGGAGTCGGGTTCGAGGTCTGACCGGGGAGGCGACGAAAAGGGCCTCCCCGGTCAGCACGCCGTCCCGGATGACCGCGCCGAACACGGTCACGATGGGCTCACCGCGTTTCGTTCGGCGCAGGTGCAGTTCCGGGATCATGGGACGTCCTTAGGGGGTGGGAACGGTGGGCAGCACCGGCGTCACAGGGCCCGTCGTGGTGCCAGCGAACGTGTACTCGGCGATACCACGCGCCGCGCTCACAGGGTTGCCATGGCCGAGCACGAGCTCACCCTGAAAGACCATGCCGTCCTTGCGGGTGTACTTGAACAGCACGTTGCCCGCGCTTCCCAGCTTGTAGGAAGTGGCCAGCATCTTGTTCACCACAGCGTTCGTGGCGGGCGCCGCGGTGCGCACCGTCAGCGTGCCGCTCGCACCGGTCTTCACGGCGAACTGCCACGCATCGTCCGTCCCTTCGGCGTAGGCGTCGTAGGTGGCCGTGTTGGGGCTGATGGTGAGGGTCTGCTCGCCCTTCGTGGGGACGGTCAGGAAGGCGGTGGGGGCCTCACGGAAGGCCAGTTCCAGCTTGTCCTGCGAAGCGCTCTCGGGCGTGTTGGCCTGGAAGGTGGGATCGGGCATGGTTATTTCTCCGTTTCAGGAATGAGAGCCTTGCGAAGGGCCGCCTGGGCTTCTTCTTCCGTCTTGCCATAGGCGTTCGCGCGCACACCCTGGTAGACGGTGCTCACGCGAACGCCGTCACCTTCCGGGGTGCTCTCGAACTCCATGGGCTCAGGAGTTGAGGCCACCTTCTTCGGGGCGGCCTCGGTGGTGCTCTGCTCGGTGTCTTTCTTCGTGGTCATGACAAACCTCCGGGGGAGTGGATTTACGTCTTGAAGTACAGAAGGGTGAAGCGCACCGTGCTGACCCAACGCTTGGTCACGTCGTTCCAGATGGGGCCCACGGTGCTGGATTCGTCCAGGCTGATCACGCTCAGGCCTGGGTGTTCGGTCACGGTGTTCTCGGCCTCGACGATCTGCCTGGTGAGCGCGTCGGCGGGCTTGAAGCCGTCGGTACCGGGGAAGTGCAGGTAAGCGGAGAGGGTCAGCGCCTTGACCGCCTTCTTGCGCCCTTCCTCGGCGTAGAGGGGCTGTGAGTCACTGCTGGGGCCTTGCTCCCAGACCACGTAAGCCTGAGACGGCAGCGGGCTCGGGGCGGCGGCAAAGGCGCGGCCGGGCAAGAGGTCATTGAGGTAATCGGGCAGGTTCATCGGCCCTCCCTCAACGCCGTTTCGATGTCTTGCCGGTGCTGCCGGTCGTGCATGGCGTAGAGGCAGAAGGGGCGCCCACCTGCGCTCTCTTCCACCACGTGCAGCCAGAAGGCGTGATCGGGCGGGTCTTGAATGGCACCGACGTGGGCGGTGGTGCCGTCCACCTCGAAGGCCACGGATTCCAGCAGGTCCCCGAACTGGTAGCTCGGGTACTCGCCTTCCCGTGAACTCTGGTGGGGCAGGTGCGGGTAGTGGCGGCCCGTCCCCTCATCGTCCAGGCTGGCGCGCAAGGCCTCGGTGGCGGCGTTGCCCGCAACGGTGGCCAGACGTTCGAGGTCAGCATCGAGGGCCCTTTCGTTGGTCTCGATCCTCACGAGGTCACCTGTCCAGGAGCGCGCAGGGGCACGATCCACACCACGCCCTGCCCGCCTTCGTCTCGCGCATCCGCTGTCGGGTGGTACGGGGTGCCCTCGTGCGTGAGGTGCCAGCCGGGCGTGTTGACGGGCGCGTCGAAGGGCAGGTAGGCCTCGTAGGACGGGATGGGGAGGCCAGCACCGGCGGCGGAGCGCTGGGTGTACTCGCTGGCGGGCATGAGGATGCCCCGGACGTCAGTGGTGTTGCTGCTACCTGACTCCCCCCACTGGTTGGCGGGGGCAGCAGGCTGCACGATCACGAGATCATGGCCCAGATCCTCGAAGATCTCTTCCAGCTCGGGCCGGGTGAGTTCCTGGATTTCCAAAGTCACGGTGCCGGTCATCGGGAGGCCCCCACCGCGAGAGGCACGATGACGCCAGCTGCGCGCAGATGCCGCCACGCCCGCGTGCGGTATTCGCCAGCACTGACCACAAACCCCGCCGCCTGCGTCTGCACATCTATTGCAGGCTTCTCCAATTCGATGGTGCCCACCTTGATGCGCTTCGCCGCTGCTTTCGCCGTACTGGTGCGTTTGGTGCTGGCGTTGATGCCCGTCGCCACCGAAAGCGCGTAGGCGCACACCGCACGCCGCGCCTCCCGCTCCTGCCGCGAGTTCGCCACCAACACGATGCCCGCCCGCTCCAGCAGAGGTTCTGCCCAGTCCAACGCTTCCTCCACCTGCAGATCAGTCACCTCCGGCGCGTCCGGGGCGTACTCAGCCACATCATCCGGGGACACGGAGAGGGCCACGCCTCACCGCCGGATTTCGGTGAGGTACTTGTTGCGAATCATCGTGTCGGTCCAGTCATCGTTCGGCACCAAGACCGGCTCACCGCCACGGCGCAGCAGTTGCTTGCTCTCCGGGTGGATGTAACTGCCGCTGCCCTTCCCGTCGGTGACCCGCACGCGGATCTTGCTGGAAGTGTCCTCTTCCGCTTCCGCGCTAGTGAATTCGGTCAGCTTGGCGTCGAACGCCGAACGGCCCTCATCTCCCCTCTCAGCGAGGGTAAGCAGCTCGCCAAGCTGCTTTTGGGTCAGGGAGTCGGGGACATCCTGACCATTCGCGGTCTTGATGTCCTTGATCGTGTCTGCTTTTGCCATGGTGCGCTCCTCAGGCCGCAGCTGGCGGCCGGGTGGGGGTGATGATGGGAAGGCTGCTTACTGGCGGGCGATGCCCTGCGCGCTGTCCTCGTAGGGCTTGCCGAAACCGGTGTTGACCGTCTGCACCCACTCCTGCGTCTGGTTCGTGATCCACCGTTGGGTTTCATTGATCTGCGAGCCGTTCTCGATCACCTGCTCGAGCGCACGCGCCGCGTTCCAGCCCATGATGGTCTTGCTGCCATCCAGCACGCTGCCCTTCAGACCCAGCCGCAGGGGCGAACCGTCAGGCATCACGTAGTCACCCGCGCCATACATCGCCAGTTGGTCCGGCGTCAGCTGATTGCCGTTGGCCGGGTACCGTAGGGCCCGCACGCGCTTCACTTCGGTCAGGTCACCCACGAAGCGGTTCAGGTCCAGGCTCTGGTTGTAGGCCACTTCCATGATCCATTCGTCGAGCGCCTGGACGGTCCAGTCCGCGGGCACGTTGGCGGACAGGATGATGCCGTTCCCGTTGCCGTCGCCGTTGAACAGGGTCTTCAAGGCTTCCTTGATCAGGCGCCGGCGCTCGGCTTCATTCAGTTCGCCGATCAGCAGCTGCACCTTATCGATGCGCATGCGGCGCATGACTTCGTAAGTGGCCTTGATACGCGTGCCGTACTTGAAGATGGCCACCGCCCGGTCCGCAGTTTCGATGGTGTATAGGGGCGGTTCAGTGCCTTCCGCCACGCGGCTGGCCTCGCGGTCCTTGTCACGCTCGGCCCGCTTGATGGTGGCCGTCTTGAATTGGTCCGAGTCGATGCCGAACACGATGCTGACCATCTCGTCCAGCGTCAGGACGCGGTTGGGCAGCGGCACACGCTGGTCAACCATGACGCGGGTGTCGGTAGGGAACACCGTGTCGCCGGGCTGCGACGGGTTACTCACGAAGCCGTCGGCGGCGCGAATGCCCAGGCCGCTGAACAACCATTCCTGCGCGAGGGCCGGGAAGAGGACGCTGGCACCTGCGAACGTTGCATCGCGGTTGCTGTCGTCAGCGAACACGTCCAGGGTGTGCGCGTTCAGGCCGGAGAGGCGGATACCGCTGTGGGCCAGGATCTGCTGCACGGGACTGATGCCCGCGCGGGTGGCTTCCTCGCGCATCAGGCCGTCGCCGATGTCTCCACCGAGGTAGAGGTCCATCAGGTGGGCGTTCACGTCCACGAAGGCGCGGCCTCCGGGGCCGGTGCGGGTGGCGTCCTGGATCAGTTCAGCGGTGAGCTGGTTGAGGCTTCGAATCATGCGGGATTCCTCCAGAAGAAGGGCGCGTCACCTCAGGGGTGCGCGCCGGGCGTCAGTTGTGGGCGGACTGGAGGGCTTAAAGGACGTGGAACGCAACGTAGGTCTGGCCGGTGTCCACCTCAGTCCCCAGGACGTGGCAAGGGGTGCCGGAGCCAGCCGCCACGGCCTTCACGCCGCCAGCACCATCGCCGGCGAGATCAGTGAAGCCGGGCGTTACCGCGCCGGTGGCCCGCGCGATGTGGACCAGTCCCGTCCGAACACCGCACACGGCGTCGCGCTCTTTGCTGATGACCAGGCCGAGGATCTTGCCGCCGTCCGCGGGACGGGAGACCGTGCCCGCCACGCCGCTCGGGGCCACGATGTCCCCAAGCTCGACGGTGTCAGTGGTGGCGTAGGTGATCCCCATTTTGGGGTCCTGCCCGCCATAACGAATGCCTTTGCTGCCAACCTTGATGTTTTCCTTGCTGGGCATGGGTGACCTCCGAGGTCAGAGAGTGAGGCGAGGTGTCCGGGCTGCTGCGCTTACCGGCGTCCGTAGAAGGCCCGGGGGGCCGTCTTGGGCTTGTCGCCGCCCCCAGGCTTGCCGAGGGGGCCGCCGGGGAACATGCCGTCGCGCACGCCCTGCAGACGCTCCACTTCCGCCTTCAAGTCGTCGACCTCGGCGTTGGCCCACACGCGCTTCTGACGTTCGGCGGCCTTCTGCCCGGCTTCGTCGTTGCCCTGGGTGGTGATGGTGAGGGAGGCGATCTGCTCGATCAGGCCCGTGCGGTAGGCCGCCCCATCAGCGGCGCGCAGGCGCAGATCCTGAAGGGCCTTGGTGTCGAGTGCGCTGGGCGTGGTACCCGCTTCGACGGCGACGCCCAAGGCGGTGTAAGCGCTGAGGATCACCTGGGTGGAAGCGGCCTGCATCTGGGTGCGCACAAAGGCCTGAAGGCCAGCCGTATCGCTGGGGTCGAACTCGTGGAAGGTGCCGTCAGCGGCTTGGAGTCGGATCTTCACGGTGGATGCCTCCTGTGAGGGTGAGAGGGCGGCAGGTTGGGCGGGCAGTTGAAGGCCCAGGTCCTGAAGGGCGGCCTGGGCAGCGGGAGAGGGTGGCGCAGCGGCAGCAGTCGCAGCAGCCATGAGGTAGTCACCGGGCGGGGCCTGCGCGGCCATGCGCCCCCGTTGGGGTGGGCGCTGCCCGGAGGTGGCGCGGTCGATCTCCTCTTGGAGGGTGCTCACCGCGTCAGCCAACCCGACGGTCACGGCCTGCTGCCCGATCCACGTTCGGCCGCTGCCCCACTTGTCCCGGGCCACCGCTGGACTCACGCCGCGCGCTGCCGCCACGTCACCGATGAACACCTCGAACATGTCGTCGACCATCTCGCGCAGGGTGGCGTCCAGCTGCTCGCCCATCGCCTCGCCGGGGCCGCCCACCGCCTTCCGCTCGCCGGAGCGGTAGTAATGGGCCTTGATGCCGTCCCGCTCCATGGCCTGGCTCACGTCCCGCCACGCCGCGATGATCCCGATGCTGCCCACGGTGGACGTGTGAGCGGCCACGATGCGCGAGGCGGGAGCAATCGCCCAGTAAGCGGCGCTGGCCGTTGACCCATTCGCAACGGCAGTCACGGGCTTCTTGCTGGCCGCGTACTGAACCGCCTCGTACATGGACCGGGTACCGTCCACAGTTCCGCCACCGCTGTCCACGTCGATGATCAGTTCCACGACGTTCGGATCGTCAGCAGCGGCGCGGACTTTGCGAGCGAAGGCCTGGGGGCTGGTGCCGCCCCCGCCGGACATGCGGTCCATCTCGTCTGCCCGGTTGTTGATGGTGCCGTGCAGGGGGATGACGCGCACGGTCTGCGGGGTGTCGGTGCTCTCGCCTGTCCGCTCAGCACCGTAGGGGCGGCTGGCTGCGGCTGTCTCGGCTTCCTGGGCTGTGGGCTTGACCCCTTCCATGTACATGCTCACAACACCGATCACGATGTCCATGTCGGCGGGCAGGATGGCCCAGGGCCGTCCGAAGACGATGGCCGCGATGTGGTCAAGGTTCCGGGTCGTTCTCGGTTGGGGCATTCGGTTCACCTCCTTGCGGTGGATTGGGGTTGGGTTGCGGTGGGGGTAGTGCTGGCTGCGCCTGACGTTTCTTCCAGGCAGCCACCACCTTGTCGGCGTCGAAGCCGTCACGCTCCGCTGCCCAGCGCACGTATTCCTCGCCGTACAGCGCGGTGTAGCGTTCGTCCACCTCCACCTGCGAGAGCGCGGCGGCGGCGTGATCTTTCCGGAAAGGATTGGGCGGTTCCTGGAAGGCGAGGATGGCCCGGGCGGGAACGCCTGCCAATCTCAGGTGCAAGTTCAGGCCGAACTCGATGGTGCGCGTCACAGCCTGACGCAGGCCCATAGCATGAGCGAGCAGGATCGGGTACACGACCTGGGCCAGCGCCTGCGTGGTGCTGTCCATCTTCCCGCGCATGAAGGGCAGCGTGAGCAGACCGGACCAGACCTTGAGGGCGTTCATCTCTTCGAGATCGCTGAGCCCGCCCACGTTGCCGGTCAGCGGCACGGCCTTCATCTCGGTGCCGTCCTCGAAGGCACCGATGCCGAGGTCTCGGGCGGTGGCTGCCATCTGCACGTAAGCCTCGTAGTGGGCGGCCAAGGCTTCCGCGTACCCCGGGTCGTTCTCGTCCTCGAAGTTCAGGTCCTGGGGGCTCTTCGTTGGAATCCCGACGGTGAGGAACACGCCCTGAGCCAGCAGGCGAATCACCTTGTCGATGCCCAGCGTGATGTTGGCCTTGCGCTCCAACTCGCGCAGCGCCGCGATCATGGCGGGCGTACCGAACTCGTCACGGCCCCGCGTGCCGTAGGAGGTGTAACAGAAGGTCTGCGGGCTGAGGGGCGTGGGGTTGTTGATTTGCTGCCAGAACCGTTCGTTGTCGCGCCGCCGGGGGATGAGTTCCTCAGCGGGGACGATCTCCATGCCAAGGACGCCGGTGCGGCCCGGGTTCGGGTACCACTCGGCTCCGAAGCCGCCGCCCTGGTACACCTCGCGCATGCCGTTCGCGGCCAGCTCATGCAGCGGGAGGTGCAGGCGTTCGATCAGGGCATCGATCTCGCGCTCTGCCCGGCTGATGGCACTCTGGCTGCCCTCGAATTCCACGCGGATGCCGGGGGAACCATCGGGGAGCGGTGGAATAGCGAGGGCCACCAGGTCAGCCAGCGCGCCGCCCGCGTCGGCGTCCTCAATGCAGAGGCGTCGGCAGGAGGCGATGGTGTCGAGGCGGTCTCGGTTCTCGTAGGTGGCGAGCGTCCACCATGCGCCGTTGCCGTCACTGGGCACGCGGGAGGTGCGGCCTTTCGGCAGTTCCTTGAGAGCGCGGGTGATCTGCTGCTGGGAGCTGAGGACGGGGGACGCGCGGGCGCGGCGCACGGTGGGCGTGGCCGCCTGAAGGGGTGGCGCGTTGCCCGCGTACTTCTCGGCGAGGACGCGCTGTAGGGGACTGTCCAAGGGTTACCTCCTGGCCTGCTGAAGTCGGGCCGCCACGGCTGCAGCGGCGCGGGCTGCGGCGAGCTGGCCGGTGGCGGTGGGTTTCTTCTCTTCAGGCGGTGGATCGTAGATGGCCAGGGCGAGGGC
Organism: Deinococcus hopiensis KR-140; assembly: GCF_900176165.1. Taxonomy (NCBI): domain Bacteria; kingdom Thermotogati; phylum Deinococcota; class Deinococci; order Deinococcales; family Deinococcaceae; genus Deinococcus; species Deinococcus hopiensis. Next base: position 263,834 of record NZ_FWWU01000009.1, on the reverse strand, counting down.
GTCCGCACGGTCACAACTGCGGCCCAACCGCTTCTTCAACTCCTCTTTCTTTTCCACCTTCGCCCGGCCTTGCGTGTCGAAGCTGTACCGCACGGCCACCAGTTCCCCTTCCAGGTGACTGTCTGCAGGAAGTTGTCCCCCTTCCTTCAACCAGTCGCGCATGGCGAACCACAACTGATCGCGCAAGCGGTGGTATCCCTCGGTGGTGGCGTTCTCGCTGACCTTCACGGGAATGACCATGATGCCGAGCTTGCGGGCCCGCTCGCTGTGCTTGAGGTGGTCCGTCACGCCGCCGCCGTTGCCCAGGTCATCGATCTTCACCCGGACGCGTCCAGCGCTGACTGGGTAGTCATGCTTGCGGCGCAGTTCCTCCACGTAATCCATGACGTGCCCAGCCACCTCTACGTTGTCCTGCTTTCGATGGGTCTTGATTGGGCCAGGGCGGGAACCGAAGACGGGCAACAGCACCGTGAGGTCGTCACCGAACCGGGCCACGTCCACCCCGAGGGTGAATGGACCGGTGAGGGTCTCCTGTTCGTTCTGATGCCGTGCCCTCGCAGCTTCGACGAGGCCCAGACCGATGACGGAGTTCTCGGCCTGATCGGGAAAGTTCCCGCGCACACGCACCTGGAAGAGCGGGCTGTCCTCTCCCCACTCGCTGAGCTTCTCCTGCACCCATGCCCGCGTGGCCAGTCCGGGAATGAGCATCTCGCCGGTCTGGACGTTCGGTGTGTCCTCACTGCTGACGTGGATGGTGTGCCAGAGGTGACGCTTGGTGGTGAAGGCGTCGTAGAAGGTGCCGCTGGTTTGCGTCGGGTTGCTGATGAGCAGGATGCTTGCGCCGCCCGCCATGTTCCCTTCGATGGCTTCGAAGATTTCTTCGTCCACCCCGGACGCCTCGTCGATGATGAACACCAGGTCCGCACCGGAGATGCCGGCCATCTTCTCAGCGTCGGCAGTGCTGAACCCGAACACTTCACTGTCCCGGTACCGCAGGCCGCTGGCGGGGTCGAGGAAGAGGTCACCCGGGAGTTTGGCTTCCCGGTGCCGCTTGCTGAGTTCCTTCCAGATGATGGCCTTGACCTGACGCGCGGTGGGGGCGCTAAGGACCGTGCGGCTGCCTTCCCGGCTCAGGCAGCGCCACAGGGCGATGATGGCGGCCGTCGTGGACTTGGAGACCTTGTGGCCGGAGCGCACGGCCACTTTGCGGTGGTCTCGAATGGCCAGGAGGATGCGTTCCATGGCGGCCCAGACCTGCAGGCCCAGCACCTCTTTGGCGAAGCCCACCGGGTCGTCACGGTACTTGGCGAACGGGTTCTCGTCAGTACGGATCACCCTGGGAGCAGCCTGCTGCACGCCTTGCCTGAGGCCGCGCGCGTAGGGCGAGAGGTCGTCTACGGGTTCAGTAACGGACGCTGCGGGAGTGTCGTTCAATAGCGCCTGCAAGTTCAGACCGCAGCTCCGCTGGTGTGTACGTCGATAGGTCTGCGTCATCTGCGATCACCTCCCTCAAGGCCAGAACGGTCTTCAACCCGAGCTCGCCTAACACCCGATCCACTTCGTTGAGCGTGATGCTGCGCTCGCCCTCGCGCTTCTGGATGCGTTCCACGATGCCGGTCACCCGGTCAATCAGGGTGATGAAGCCCGAGAGGTCTGGCATCTGTCGGGGCTTGTTCTCGAACGCCTCGGGGATGGGCGGCGGTGGAGGCGGCTCGGTGGGTTCGCTGCCACTCTGCGCCGCGGCTTCCAGGTACTTCGCCAGCTGCTCGCGCCAAAGCTTCACCGCTTCCTCGTACCCGCTCGTGTGGCTGGCGTGCCAGGCGATGATGGCGGCGGTGACTTCGCTGTGCCGCTGGATGCCTTCCTGCAGGAGGGAGCGGGCGAGCAGCAGGTCCGGCAGGAGGTTGAGTGGGTCTGGGTCTGCCTGCTGGGCCTCGATGGCTTGCCGGAGCGTGGGGCTGGCGTTGGTCAACTGGTAGCGGGTGCTGGGCTTCTGACCGACGCCGCCGTGGTTGCGGCACTTGCCTTCCCCTGGGTGGTCTGTGCCATGTCCGGCGGGCTTCTTGCAGGGCTTCCCGCTCCGGGTCTTGGCGCCGCAGGTGGGGAGCTTGGCGCGCTCGGCCTTGGTGGTGCCTTGGTGGGCGGGCTTGCGCTTCGGTGCATCCTTCATGGGGTTCCCCACGACCTGCATCGTCCATGGGGTAGTGGGGTGGGCATCGTGGGTCACCTCCTGGAGGTAAGGGGAAGGCGTTCTTTTTTCCCTTATACGCAACTGTGCAAGTCGGGAAAAAAGTTATACGCGGGCAATGAAAAACCCCGCCGAAGCGGGGTGATGGTGGGGCACGGTTTACAGATCGAATTCAACTTCGACTATGTCTCTTAAGCCGCCTCGCTGAACATACCTTGCGCGACTTGGCCGTCGAAAGGACTCTCCCTGCACCTTTCCAGCTTCATCAACGTATTTCACGTTGTATGTTCCAGCGTTTACGTCCGCAAAGAGAGCCCAGACGGCGGGGGGGAGAACCACAAGAAGTGTTTCGGTCCTCTCATCGGCAGTTGAAGGCTGTTTTTCGGCAAAGAAGATCATGTCATCAGGCATTGCCATGCCCTCAGCCTACCCCTTCGTGTAAACCAGCGGTTGCCACTTTGCCCAACGGAAAAGGCCGCCCCCGAAGGAACGGCCAACCTACAGAAATGGTAGGTCAATCCCCGGATTTCTGCAACTGGGAAAGGTAATTCTCTGCCTTTGTGTCCCCCAATCGGGTGGCCAGAGTCAAGACCGCGACGGCATAGTCCAAAGCGCGGTCTTTCGGGCTGGCCCATCCGCCCCGTTCATCAATGAGGCTGGCGAGGCCTGTCCCGGCCCGGGTGCGGTCCAGTCGGATGTCTGCCATTGCTGTAATCGCGCTGCCCAGGGCCGAGGCGGACACGTCACCCATTGGGGTCCTGACGCGGGTGTAGGTGACGAACCCCACCATGCTGCCGTTGCTGCTCATCCCTAACCCAACAGGACGCAGACGGCTTCCACTTCCTCCTGAATGACTAGGGAGCACAAGGTCGCTGCGCGTCACTGTGTCCCAGTCGCGTATGGCTTGAAGCCACGCTTCAGCGTAGGTGCGTGCCTCACGCTGCTGCTCGCGGGGGCCACGCGTGCCGTCCGGCGTGCGGAGGGTGCGCCAGTTGGTGGGGCGGGTGCGCATCTTTGCGGGAGATTCTCCCTGGACTCCCCTAGACTCGGGAGCATGCAAGAGCGCTTGACCTTTCGGAAGTGGCTTCTGATCATGCTGCCGGGTCTGGCCGGTTACCTCATTGCCGTGGGTGGAATCTTCACCATCTGGCCCTACCGAAATCTGCTGCCCAACCCCTTGGATCAGCTGTTGGTTATCGTGAGCGTCATTGCTGGCTTCTTGGTCAGGGGCGTTCTCGAACGGCTCCCGTTGATTCAAGAGGCCCAGAGGACGCGAGGCGACTCCATCTGGACGCGCAATTGGCAACAGGACTTTCAAATTGGGTGGACCCTGTTCTTGGTGATCCTCTTTGGCGTTGTGCTCTTGAGCCTGGTCTTTAAAGCGTTCTGACGGTTCGGACAACTCGGCCACCTCCGGGCGCGAGAGGGCGAGGGTCATCGGTGCTTCCCCAGGCGGCGCAGGACTTCACCGGCGGACTTCATGCTGGTGGTCATGCCAGTGAAGGCAACTTGCAAGTCGCGCGCTACCTTCACTGCCCCCGAGGGGTAGAGATCGTCGAGCACCTTGCGGACGATGGGGTCAACGGGCTTGTTCACGAGGTCACCTCGAAAAGTGTGTTGGTGAGGGGCGTGATCTGCACCACGACGCGGCCGCCCGGGCACACCTCGCCCCGGATCACCCGCAGCTCGTCGATCAGCGAGTCATCGGCCCAGACCTTGGCGTGGGTCAAGGCGTCTTCCAAGGCCTTCGGGATGTTGCTCAGGTCGCGGTGCCGCTTGTCCGGCGGGCAGGCGGTCAGGGTCAGCGCGAGGCGAGCGCCGGGCGGCGTGCTGGGGTGGCCCATGTCGCGCACGCGGTCCTTGACGGTGCGGCGGTAGGCGCGGCCCTGTAGGCTGAGCAGGATGCGGGCCTGGGGGCCTTTGGCGGTCTTGATGATGATGGCCCGCCAGATGCTGTTCAGGGACGGTGGGTAGGGCAGCGTGAAGGTCAGGGTTCTAATTGGGTCGAATTCGACCGGTTTAGGCAGCGCTAGTCCCATTGGTGCAGACATTGCGTGCTGGAAGGGCTGTGCAGGTGGACTAGTTTCAGCAGGTTTCGCCGTTTGGTCCACCAGTCCCAGCCGCGCTCGGGTGGACTCGCGCAAGGCCGGGTCTGCGATGCGCGAGCAGTACGCCTCAGCCGCTGCCCGACTACTCCATCCGCTTCGCCATGGTTCCGAGCCGCTCACATTCGCTCCAAACGTCGTAGGCGAAGTGATATGACGAGGCCATGAGCCGCGGATGGTTTGAACAGACACCCAGGATGACTATGGTGCAAATCATCAGCCTGCTGCTTCTGCTTGCCGGTTGGCTGCTCACAGGTACCATCGAGACAGATTGGTGGCCCAAAGACGATGTATCCGGTCAGACCATGAGGAAAGGGATTGGCACCGTCATGAGCCTGATGGGCGTGTTGGGGTACACCTGGTACATGGAGGCATATGCGAGGCACCACAAGTCCCCTGTCTGGCGTCGTGCTTTTGGATGGGTCCTGATGTTGGCTATTACCTTTAACGTCCTGACCAAATGGGGGCCCAGCTAGCAGAGGCTGATAGGACGGGAAGGAATAGTTCACCCCTTCACCTCTTCCACCAGGTTCAGCACAGCCTTCTTCAAGTACGGCGCGCGGTCACCAAAGGCGATGGTCGCGTGACTCTCGGTGTCCACGATCTTCGCCTCGGCGTAGGGGTTGCCGGATTCGTCCTGCTTCACCACGATGCGCAGTTCCTGGGTGGGCGTCAGGTGCTGGGCCGCGTAGGTCATGCACCAGTCCGTCCACCCACCCCGCCCCGTGGTGCTGCTCTGGGCCACGCTCTCCGCGATGTGCTGCTGCTGCCGCTGCAGCCGTTCGTAAGTGCCGGTGGTGACGTTCTCGACAAGGACCGTGGCCCGCTGCTCGCCCGTGAGTTCGTGCAGGGGCACCTCTGCCCCAGTCTCCGGGTGCGCTACCGTCCCGTGCGCATCGATGCTCGCTGCCACCTCAGCCGCGGCCTTCACCTGCGAGGTGCTGGGCCGCTCGCTGCCGGTGGCCGTCTTCAGATACTGCGCCACCGCGATGACTTTCTCAGGCTCCAACGTCTCAACGATCTTCGCCGCTTCCCGCAGCTCACGCGCTTGCCGTTCGTTCTCGGGTTGTAAACCAACGGTTGTCAGCACCTGCGAGGTTGCCGCCGCGTCGATCAGTTGCTGGGCACGCTGCCGAGACCAGCCCCACACGTGCTCGCAGTAATCGCCGAAGGTCTTGTGCTCGGCGCGGTACAGGCGGCGCTCTCGGATGGTCAGCAGGGCTTCTCCCACGGCCACGAACTCTTGCCAGCCTGCCTTGATGCGGGACTCCAAGGTAACGAGGTCTGCGCGTTCCTCGGGAGCTAAGGGCTGAATCTCACGCACCTGCACCTTGGCAGTCATGCGGCTCCCAGTACAGTGGCCACATGACGAAACCCAAAGACACTGCTCAGGCAGTCCAGAAGAAAGAGAGCCGTAGGAAGAGGTTGCGGAATCTTCTGCCTGACCTCTTTGGGCTGTTCGTTGATCGGCTCGTGAAACTGCTGTCGTTTTTGTCGTAGCTGAATCGTCATGGGTTCACCAGTGGGGCGGGCCTGCACCCGCCCCCTCTCTCTTAGGCGCTGGGCTGCGTGCCGCTGTCGGGCTGGCTGGGTGGGAAGGGCATGTCCTCTTCCTCGGGCTCGGCCACTTCGTACATGCCTTCCAACGCGCCGCTCTCCACCAGCTGCGGCCAGTGCTCGAACAGCAGTGCCCGCCACTCGGCAGCGGCCTCGTCATCAGTCTGCTTCGGGTCTGACCACTCGCCGGGATCCCGCCCGATGGCTTGCAGCAGCGTGCTCAGCTGCCCGAACTGCGCCCGGGCCAGGAACTGCTCAGGGGTCTCGGGCCCGCTGTTCTGCTCATGGGCGTCGGGTGCCTCTTGCCCTCCGAAGATCGGGCTGCCGTCGATCTGGCCCACCAGGTCCTGCACGTCCTGCTGCACCTGCTTCTCGGCCTGCAGTTCCTGCTGGATCATGCTTTCTTCCAGCGTCGGCATATCGCCCACCGTGCATTCCAGGGCAAAACTGCAATTCAGGAACGCCGCACAGGACAGACCCGCTGCCGTCAAGGTCTCATCCGCTATCCGCGTCACGAACCGCGTAACGCCCTCCGGCACCGTGGTCAGGTTCCCCTGCAGCGTGGTCGGCAGCAGGATGCCGGGCAGGTGCTCCCCATTGACGCGCGGGCGAATTTCCAGCTTGAGGCCGTCTGTCTCGGCCGCACCAAACAGCACATGCGTGTGGTCCAGTTCGAATTTCCAGTCTGGCTTCGCGTTGCGGTTGAAGACCCACTTCACGTCATGGACGAATCCGATCTCCCGGATTTCCTTCGTGGTGAACCCTTTGAATTCCAGGCTGTAGATGCCGTAGGTACGCTCTTCCATGATGGTCTCCTTTGCGCTCACGCGGCGCCGTACAAGTCGGGTTGACGGGAGAGATTGGCGAACCGCACAAACTCGCTGTTGTAGGCGAGCTTCACGCTGCCCACGGGGCCGTTTCGTTGCTTGCCGACGATGACCTCGGCAATGCCCTGCTGATCGGTGTTCGGGTTGTAGTACTCGTCTCGGTAAATGAACATCACCGTGTCGGCGTCCTGCTCAATGGCCCCGGACTCCCGGAGGTCAGACAGCACGGGCCGCTTGTTCGGGCGGGCTTCCACCGCGCGGCTCAGCTGGCTCAGCACCACGATGGGGATCTGGAGTTCCATGGCCAGCTTCTTGAGGGTCCGGCTGATCTGGCTGACTTCCTGCACACGGTTCCCGCTGTCGGCGTTGCCGGTCTCGATGAGTTGCAGGTAATCGATCATCAGGAAGTCGAGCTTCCCGGCGGCGCGCAACTTGCGGGCGTCCCGCGCGATGCTGCTGCCCGTCTGGTCCGGCGCGTCCATGAAGGTGATGGGTAGACCGCGCAGGCGGGCGGCGGCGTTGCGGCACCGCTGCTTCTCGGCAGGCGTCAGGATGCGTTGCCGGATCCGGTTCAGGTCCACCGAAGCCGCGGTAGCAATGGACCGGGTGGTCAGCGCCTTGGCGGGCATCTCCAGACTGCCGACGGCGGCGTGCATCCCGTTCTGCGCGGCGAGGGTCACGAAGCTGTACCCCAGGGCGCTCTTGCCCATCGCGGGCCGGGCGGCCAGCACGTACATCGCCCCGGGTTCCCAGCCGAGCAGCTGCGCGTCCAGGTCCACGAAGCCCGTGCTGATGGCGTTCGGCGCTTCACTTTCCATGTCAGCCAGGGCTTCGTCGATGGCCTGGGCGTGACTGGTGAACCCGGACCGGGAGCGGACATCGAGGGCCCCGCCCACCTGGCTGGCCATGGTCGCCAGTTCGTCAGGGCTGAGGTCTCCCTCGCTGGCGTGATGCACCAGCTGGTGAGCGCGCCGGATGGCCTCGCGCCGCCCGTGCAAGTGGCGCAGCTCGGCGGCGTACCGCTCGGCGTAGAACGCGCTGACTTCCATGCCCATCACGGCCTGCAGGAACGCGGTGTTCACAGTCTGGCCGCGCTTGCTGTCGGCCGCACGTTGGAGGATCAGGCCCAGGTCGTCGAGGGGCTGCCCGGCGGCGTGCAGCTCGTGCATCAGGCCTGCGAGTTCCCGGGTGGCGGGGTTGTGCCAAGCGGCGGGGGCGAGGTCTGCAAGGTGCGTCCAGGCGTTGGTGTCGATCAGGACGCAAGCGAGGGCCTGACGCTCCAGGTCGTGGTTCTGGGGCAGCGGGCGAGCGGTCATTCGAGCACCGTCAGCGTCTTGACCTGGGCCAGCGGCACGTCGGGAAAATCCGGATGCGTGGTTGTCACGCAACGTGAGCCGACGTGAACGATCTGGGCTTCCACCCCGTCTGAGTGCCGCACGAACTGGCCCACGCTCAGCGCCGGCCGCGCCGGGCCGGAACCTGTTTCAGTGCCTGGGGCGTTGACGTTTCCTGCCCCCGCAGTCATGTGTTTTTTGAGCGCTGAGAAGGGGTGAGCGTACGAACCCATGCCGATGATGTTTTGCGCGGCAGCGCGCAGAGCGTCAGCTCTGCCTTCCTCCACCCAAGCCGCCCAGGTCTTGATCTGCGTGTCTTGGGTGGGTTTCCGAATGCCCTGCAGGGCCACCCAGTTCCGCCAAAGTTCCAAGAGCCCAGCACCATCAACAGCCCGCAGGGCGTCCCCGTAACTGGGTTCCTTCTCTGGGGTGTTGTTGTTCATTATTCTTCTACTTCCTTCTACTTCCTTCAGGGGCTCTTTTTCCCTGTCCAGAACGATGTTTTCCTGCTCGTTTTGCGAACGCTCGTGCGAACGGCTGTTCGCATTTCCGTTCGCATCTGCGTTCGGATTCGTGTATTTCCAGAGCTTCCCCACCTGAGCGCAGAACCCCTGAGAGGACAGAGCAGCCAAGGCTTTCTCAACGGCGCGCTGCCCCAGGTCCGTTTCCTGTTGCAACTCCGCGACACTCATGGGCGGCTTGTGGGTGTAGTTGGAGCGCTCGGCCAGGGCAGTGAGGGTGCGGGAGGCGGCGCTTCCGTTCTTCTTCTGGAATTCGACGACGGCGCTGTCGGTGGTGGTGAAGGTGCCTGCTTCACGGCGTTTCTGTTGCTGTTGAGCAGGGGCGGGGAACTTGATGACGGCGGCGTTCACGAGAAGCTCCGATCACAGACGAGGCCCCACAAGCGCGGGATCTCGGAGGGACGGCGCAGCAGCGCGAGGCGCAGGGCTTCAGCGAGCTTGAGCACTTCGTCGTCAGTCATCTTCGCCAGGCCCTCCGCACGCCCTTCGGGGGCGCGCGTGTTGGGCATCTGGTAGGTGGCGCGGAACTCGGCCACATCGTCCGGGTAGACGGTCCATGCGGTGGGTTCCAGGTAGTCAGGGGCAGTCATGGTCAGCAGCCTCAGAAGGGAAGGTCTTCTTCAACAGGAGGGAATACGCCCCACGCTTCGGTGAGGGCGCGGGCGGCTTCTTCGTTCGACCAGGCGCTGAAAGTGTCAAGCAGGACGCTGGCTTGCTGCTCGGTCAGGCTCTTCGTACCGAGGGGCTGCCCTGCGTTCAGGACGTAGCCCCACAGGGCGGCACGGTCATCGCTGGTCTTAGCGTTCGCGCGGTTTGCGTGGGCACACAGGGCCTTGCGCTGGGCGTCACTGAGCGTCACCTCGGCAGGTTGTGCGGGGGCCGCTTCCTGGGGTTGCTGTGCGGGCTGCGCGTGCTTCAGGCCCAGCTCTTTGAGGTTGTCGTAGCAGGCCCGCGCGCCGTCGATGCTGGTACGCCACTCGTAGGTTTCGAGGATGTGCTGCACGTCGTCAGCCGGTGACACTTTGCGGACGCGCGCGGCCAGGTCCCCGATCTTGCTGGCCCACGCCTTCAGGGCTTCTTCCTGGTGAGGATCGGGCAGGGTCTTGGCGGGCACGCCTGCCTGCTCGGCCACCTCGCGGGTGATGTCGGCGCGGCGGGTCTGGGGAGCAGGGGCAGCAGCTGCGGGGGCTGGGCTGTCCGCTTGCTCCATTTCGGTGTCGGTGTAGACGCCGGAGAGTTCAGCCGGGAATGCCTTCCGGAGCGCCAGCGCTTCCGCGCACTTGCTGAGTTGCCCCTTGGGACGGCTGGCCCACATGCTGTTCGGCTTGTTTTCCTTCGTGGTCTGCACGTACTCATCCCAGAAGGCCGTCGCGGGGTATTCGGCGATGTGGCCGTGAACCAGCTTCTTCACCGTCACCTGCGCCCAGGCAGGGTACCCGTCTTTGTTCGTGGGGCCATACACGGCGTCGGTGGTGCCGACATGTGCGCCAGTGCGGGCAGCGATCAAGCGGTAGCCGTCGATACCCGTCTGAATGACCATCTTCTTCCGCTTGCTAGCAGCGTCCCACCGCATGACCGCGTGGATCTGGCGTTGTAGGGGGCTGAGGCCTAATGCGCGTGCCACTTCCATGTACAGCTGGAATTCCTGGTCATTCGTTTCGGGCGCCAGCATGTTCCTGATCAGGGCGATCTGTTCCCGGTTGTAATCGCTGTGCTGCACGAGGGGCATGGACTCGGGGCGGGCGTATTCGAGGGCAGTCACAGCAGGGCTCCAATCCAGTCGGCGAGGGCGAGCAGGGCCACGGGCCCCGCGAGGAACAGCAGGGCCAGCAGCCACACGGGCAGGCTGAAGTCGGGCTCGGGCTTCATGCGGCCCGCCGGTACACGTAGAACTTCTCTTGCCGCTGCCGCCGCACCTCACCGTGCCGCTGCATGACGGCAAGGCAGTTGTAAGCGGCGGTGCGGTGGCACGAGACCCGCTGGGCAATCTCGGGCACCGTGAAGGCCAAGCCGGAGGCCAGCAGGGCGCGGATCTTGTGGATGATCAGGGCCCGGCGCATCAGTTCAGCTCCCGGTTCAGGCACCCGTCGCAGATGCCTTCTTCAGTCGTGCGCCCACAGTCGGTGCAGCTGCGCCCATCGGCCAGTGCGCCCACACGGCAGCAGGCCCAGAACAGGAGCAATGAGGCGGCGGCCAGCAGCGGCCACAGGATCAGCAGGGTACGGATCACGACAGCACCTCCAGTAGCAGGGCGAGGGCAGCAGCGGTCCACAGGAGGACGCCAACCACCGGTTGACAGAAGGCGGTGGTCAGGGCGCACTGCCAGATGTGGCGGGCGAGTGCATCGGCAGGGAGGTAGGGGCGCTTCACTGAGGGCCTTCCAGCAGTCGTGCAATCTCCGCTGCCAGTTCTTCCCGCAGCCGCGTGGTGACCAGTGCCACGCGGGCTACGACGGCCTCCTGCTCGGTTTGATTCATTGGGCGCGAGAAGGCGAAGGTGCGCTCAAAGGCCAACTTGACGTGCGCGCCGTCGGTGTACACGTTGGCCTTGATCGAGAAGGCGTTCGCTTTCACGCCGCCGCCTGCACTTCCAGGCGCTTACCACTGGCGGTCACGAAGCGCACCACTTCGCTGCCCCGGTGGCTGGTCAGGTTGGCGACGCGCGCGCCGCAGCGGTAGCGCCGGGTGAACTGGCCCTCGAAATCCTGCTTCTCGTAAGTCCAGGTCAGGCCGTCTGCGGTCTTGATCGTCGGGGGGGGTGAGGCGATGTGCGCGGGGGTCAGGTGTACACTCATGGCAGGCATTCCTTCCGAGGAGTGAGGACGCGGTGGCACCCGCGTCCTCTTTTTTGGTCTCAGGCCGGGCGTTTCGCTTCGGCCTGCTCTTCACGCACCTGGGGTGCGGGCTGAGTAATTGGGGTGGCGTTGGCCTCGCGCTCCAGCCGAGAGGCATGCATCCGAGCGAACAGATCAGCCGCCCAGGCAAGCCGCGAGGGATAGGAGCGGAGGGGAGGACGCGAGGTCATGCGGGCACCGATTGTCCGACTTTGGTAGGTGTGCAGTCGTGATCCAGTCCGAGAAAAAACCAAATAAGATTGACGGTTGCTTCCTGCACCTTCTCCTCCCCGCGAAGCACGCCCAGAACGGTGTTGGGCGTGAGTGCCGTACCGCGTGCAATGCCGCGCGCAGACAGACTCAAGCGCTCGACTTCCTTCTGGATTTGCACGATCTTCTCCGCCTTGTTCATCTGAATCCGATTCTAGTCCGGTAAAGATAGTGTGTCAATATCAATACACGATTAGTCTGTGACAGGTGCGGAAAATGTAGCGATATGGAACCAAAACGCTACCGTATGCGTACAGGCGACATGATCAGTCCGCATCGCTCGCCGAGTTTTCCCCTAGGGGTACTCATGGCATCCGTCACACAGAGTGAAACTGAAGTAGCCCAGAAGCACGGCGCGTTCATCGATGAGCGGCGTGCAGACAAAGGGCTGAAATGGCCTGAAGTAGCCCGACAGATGGAGCTTCACTACGGGGTAAAGGTCACAGCGGACTACCTCTCAAAAATCAAAAGAGGGCACAACCCCTTGGCAAAGGCCACCCTCCCCGTCAGGGAAGCGCTACGCAAGGTGCTGGGCATCAGCCTCGAAGAGTGGCACACAGAGACCGGCCTATACACGGGCACTCCGGTAGAGCCGACCGCCCCCACAACGCCTTTACGCCCCCTTACGGATGCTGAGCGCCGGGGTTGGGTGCTGCCCGAAGAAGAGCCAGAGATCGAGATTCCTGACGCTCTACGCGAGGCTGCCGAGATGTACGGCCACGGGAAGAATGCGCCGCTCGCTGAAAAACGGTGGCTGCTCGAACTGGCCGACCTCGACTTTCGAGAGGAACCAGAAACGCCGGAAGACTGGCTTGCCCTCTACGTCCGCCTCTCGAAGTTGATAGACCCGAAGTAGGCCGCCGTGGACCTCCTGATCTCTGACCTGTTGGATTACATCGAGGAGCAGCACGCCGCGACCAACTACGAACGTGACCCGGTGAAGCTGGCTGAGGCGTGGGGCATCCGGTACGAGGTCGGCCCGCGCTACCTGGCTCGCAGCCGCGACTATGACATGCGAAATGACCTGATCTGCGTGACCGAAGAAGAGTACGGTAGCCGCCACCTCTTCTCTGTCTCGCACGAGTTCGTGCATGTGCTTGCGCGGCGCGGAGGGTATATCAAGCTAATCCGGTACTACCACGCCAGCGTCCCGGATATGCGGAAGCACATTGAGCTGATCGTGAATTACGGCGGTGGCCGGTTACTAATGACAGCTCAGGACTTGTACGAGGCAACACGCGAGTTCGGGGATAGCCCCAACGTCATCCTGCGATTGATGGAGGTCAGCGGGGCCAGTGAGGCGGCAGCCATGCGCCGCTGGTCGTGGCAGGACATTCACGAGTATCGGGCTGCGTTCACCGCCCAGGGCAATTACATCCAAGATGCTGTGCGCTGCCGCGCTCGCCTGCCCTTCAAACGGGGAGATCGGGTGCCCGAGATTCACATCGTTCACCCCGACGTGAATCTCGTGTACTTGGGCGACGGGCGCGTGATGGGGACTGTGGTTTAAGGAGATGCCATGAAGAAGTTAATTTCCCTGCTAGGCCTATTTTTCTTCACGGCTTTGGCTGCGCCCGTCAAGCCTTCTGCTCTTCTCGCACCTACAGCGACAGATCTACAACGCGCCTGTGATGATGGATACCTGTATGCCCAAGGTGGTTTTGAGGTCTCGATTGCCCCTTACATATACCTTCTCAAAGGAACGCTTGACAATGGCTACAGCTTGCAAAACGTTCAAGGAAGTGTAATTAGTACCTGTAACAAAAGAGCAAGAAACCTTGAAGCGAAGCCTAATCCAAACACTTTGCCTAAACAGATTGCCGTCATCCTTGCAGGTTCTACAGATTCAGACCGAATAAGTGGGGTGAAAGATTGGGCTGCCGTTCTAAGCATTCGTGACATTAGAGGGAAAGAGTTAGCGCGGCTCACACCTTCAACCCAGATAGAAGGAGATTCTTCTTACTGGAGAACCAACTGTTCTTCCAGTGTATGTGTATGGACAGGCAGCAATGTCTATATTTTTGATACGTCGAAAATTCCTGCTGCTGTAAAGGCCAAGATTTTGAAAGGGACGAGTTTAGCAGCAATCGTGAGCGCAGGCAGCGGCATAGAAACTTTTGTGGTTGATTCCAATCAATTGAACAAGTTCTGAAATGACTGACATCCCAAGCAAACCTGACCGCAACCCCGCTGAGAATCTGCAATCGCGCCTGCTGCTGCGTGCCCAGGAACTCGGCAAACTCGACTACCTGATCGAACTCATGGCTGATCGACGAGAGATATTGGTCCCCCTCGTCCTCTGCGGCATGTCCAGTGTTGGTCACCCTCCCGCCAAGAAGGTGGAGTTGGACGCGGCACAAGCTGAACTCCAGGAGCTGATGGCCTGGCTGACGTTTGAGTTGCTGGAACCCCTTCAGGAATTGCTGTTGCTGCCCAGCACCTTGATGGAGCCGACGTATCAGCAGTGCTATGAGCTGATTGAGCAGGGGACGCCTGAGGAGCCGGTTCGGGCGATGTTGATTGGTTGGCTGATCAGCTTGGGCCGGCCGCATCCACAGTTCAGTGCGAAGTTGGTGGTACGGGCGATGAGTACACAGATCGGGCCGAAGCGTCGGCCCCCGAAGGGCAAGGGGAAAGCCAAGGGGCCGAAGAAGGTCTGGAACTGAGAGGTTTTTCCCACGATGGGGGTGACGACGGAGGGATGGTTAAAGTTGCGCGACAGGGCCGATGCTTTCTGCTGAAATTAAGGGCCAGCCCAGATCGAATTTGGTTAACGTCATCTAGTCAACAAAGGAATTCGGACCAACAATGACCAAACAGGCCAGCGCTGCCCCTTTTACCCTCGCCTCTGATGACGTTGCTGGAGTAATTAGCCTTAGCATCCAGACAAATCCTCCCATTGAAGTAGATGTCAGCCTCTTTGGTATCACTGAACGCCGCAAACTCAAGGACGAAGGTTATTTTGTCTTCTACAACCAGCAAGCAAGTCCAAGGAAAGAACTATGCCTTCTTCCAGAACAAAAGGGTGGAGAAAAACAGTTCTCTTTGGCCTTATCCGAGCTGCCATCACATATACGACGTATTAGCGTTACCTTGTCTTCAGACGACTGTTTAAAGAAGCTTGAGAGCATTGATCTTCGCATTTTTGGGGCAGATCAGGAGCTTAAGACATCCTTCAACATTCCATTTAACACAGAAGAACCATCGGCCTTTTTAGCTGAATTCTCGCAAGTTGCAGGAAGCTGGCAACTTCGCCCTATGGGCGAACCGTTTGCCAACGACCTTGGGGGGCTGCTGCATCACTTCGGTGGCACTGCGGCAGAAGATGAAGCACCGGCTCCAGCAGAGTCCACTCAAGCAGAGGAGTTTGTCTCAGCAACACCTACGCCTATTACCCCAGCGCCATCCCAGGTCGAGCAAACTATCACAATACCCATTAGCCGTCTGAAGCCCCAAGATGCGGAAATTTCTGCCAAGATTTTGGAACTTACCCGTAGAATTCCTGCCTTGATTCCACAGCTGCAGACTGAAGAGGCTACAAAACATGCTTTGGTGATGCCGTTCATTCAGGCGTTAGGATATGACGTCTTTAACCCTCTTGAAGTCATGCCTGAGCTGGTGGCGGATGTCGGGGTGAAGAAGGGTGAGAAGGTTGACTACGCCATCCTGCAGGATGGAAAGCCAATCATTCTTGTCGAATGCAAACACCACGCTTTTTCCCCTACCTTGGAGCACGCCTCCCAGCTCTACCGATACTTCAGTGTTACAGAAGCTCGCTTTGCCGTCTTAACCAATGGCGTCACATACCGCTTCTACACTGATCTTGAGAAACCCAACACTATGGACGGCCGCCCCTTCCTTGAAGTGGATCTCCTCAAGATCCAGGAGAACGAGTTAGTAGAGCTGTTGAAGTTTGCAAAGCATGCCTTTGATCAGGAAAACATCCTTAGCCTTGCCAGTGAAATGAAATATGTCAAGGCCATCAAGCAACACCTTGAACAGGAGTTTTCAGAACCCTCCGACGACTTCATCAGACTACTAACAGCACGTGTGTTTGAAGGTCGCTTAACTTCTAGCGTACGCAATCGCTTTGCCCTTTACACCAAAAAAGCACTGAACGAATTTGTAGCCCAACTGATCAGCGATCGACTCCGTGACGCTTTCACAGCGGCCTCACCTAACCAGATGGGAACGCAAGAGCCAGACGATCAAGACTCAGATGAGGCTGGGCTGCTCATAACGACTGAGGAATGGCAGGCTTTCTACATCATCCGTTCGGTCCTACGTGAAAACATCAACTACGCTCGGCTCCACCTTCGCAAGCATCAGTCCTATTGCGCCATTCTTTTAGATAATAATCGCAGGCGGACCGTTGCGCGTCTCTACTTTACTGAGAAGAGACTTCAACTCGGTCTATTTGAAAAGACAGATCGTCAGGAGTCTCGTGTAACGCTTGAGAGCTTAGATGACATTTTCAAGCATGCAGCCCGTCTTCATCAAACAGCAAAAACTTTGGATGGGAGATGAGGCATCCACAGTCGTCCTGCCTACAGCAGAAAGCCCAATTCGCGCCGGGGGTGAAGGGTGGGGTGAAGGGCAAAGCGAAAGTGATGGCAGAAAGAAAGTTTGGAACTGATGACCTCTCCCCTCTCCATCCCTAACCCATGACCCGCGTTCTCTCCTATGGCCGCGTCAGCACCCGTGATCAAGTCGACGGCTACTCCCTACCTGCCCAACGCGAGCGCCTGGCCGCCTACGCCCAGTTCCACGGCTGGGACACCCCACTGCACTTTGAAGACCCCGCCATCAGCGGCAAGCGCGACGTGCGCCCCGCCTGGACGGCCCTCATGGCTGCCTTCAAGCCGGGCGACACGGTGCTGGCCAAGGACCTCTCCCGCATTGCCCGCGGCGGCATCGTCCAGACCCTGACCATCATCCGCGACATCGAGGCCCGGGGCGGGCGACTGATCCTGATCGATCAGAGCCTCGACACCAGTACGCCGTTCGGCCGCGTGGTCCTCTCCATCCTCGCGACGTTCGCCGAATTCGAGCTGGAGCAAACGCGGGAGCGTTCCCTGATTGGCCGCACTCAGGCCGCCAAGTCGGGAGCCTGGCCTCAGGGCAGCGTGCCCTATGGGTACCGCCGCAACGCCGAGCGCCGCCTCGAACTGAACCCAGAGACGATGGAGGCAGCCCGAACGGCCCTGCGCGCCCTGATCGGCAGGAGTTACGAAGCGGCCAAAGAGCACCTGCAGGAGATTGGACTCCCCTCCCCCACTGGCAAGCCCACCTGGTCTACGACGCGGCTCTTCTCCATGGCCGCCCAGACCGCGTACATCGGGGAGGCCGTGTACACCAGCGACGGTGAGCGCATCATCATTCCCTGCCCGCCGCTGCTCACGCGAGAGGAGTGGGCGCTGATCCATGCGGGCCGTGACCCCGGACACGCCGGCGGCGCGAGACCCGAGAAGTACCCGCTGACCGGCCACTTCCGCTGTGAGCACGGCGCACCCCTGAACGGCACCACGGCCATCACCTGGGAGAAGCACAAGGTGGTGGCCCGTTTCCGCACCTACCACGTCACGGCCCGGCTCAAACAGAGCTACGGCTGCAACTGCACCATGCGGCGGGCCGATGAGCTGGAAGCACAAACCCGTGCCCTCCTGGCCCGCGTGCTCAGTGACCCATCAGACCCGGCTGCCCTGCGCGCGCTGACCGCGCCACCAGACCCCCTGGCAGACCTGCACGCCCAAGAGCGGGAGGAGATCGCCTCGGCCCTGAGCAACCTGACCCGACTGCGGGTCATGGGACAGATCGAGGAGCGGGACTACCTCAACCTGCGCGAGGAGTTGAAGGGGCGGGAGCGGGCGCTGGCGCCAAAGCCGCAGAACGTGACCCTGCCTCCGGCCATGCTGGAACTCGCGGAAGATGTGCGGGCCAGCACCTCCGAGCAACTGGCTGAACTGCTAGACCTTCTGGAAGTGAAGCTGCGGTTGCCGCATGGTGGTGAAGTGGAGTTGGTGCAGTTCCGCCCGCTGGGACGGTAGTTTCTGAGAATTTTTTAAAAGAAGAGTCTTGTTCTCGTGTCGTTGGCGACAAGGATCAGGGGCTTATCGGTCATACCTCAGGCTAGCGCCCCTCGAGGAAGGAGCCGCGCCAGATGTCACCGGTCGCCGCCGTGCCGTCCGTCCTTTGCCTTGTCGGCGCCCAACGGCTGAAGCGGGCCAGGGCCGATACCTGGCGCTCGGCCAGGCCCACCGCCAATCGACGGCACCGCTGCCGAAAGTCCGTCAGGGCGGTGGACGCTGCGCGGAGCGTGGCGGCAGGAGAAGCGTCAGGGGCGCTTAGCAGCACCGTGGCGAGGAGGTGCAGGGCCATCCCCCAGACAATCCGCATGTCTCGGCCACACGCCGCTCTTCTCAGGGAGAAGGCAAGCCCGGCGGGCGTGCATTCACCTTGTCCTGCGGGCCCAGTCCGCTACACTGGGGTCAGAACCATGACGCGACGGCCCCTTCTCCTCCAGCCAAGCCCCTGCCCCATCGGGAGCCGGTCATGACACGTCCTTTGCGACTCCTCGTGATTGACGACAGCGCGATGGACCGGCAGTTGGCTGAGGAAGTGTTCGGCGAGTACCCGGAACGCTGCACCGTGACCACGGCGGCCAGCGGTCGCGCGGCGCTGGATACCATGCTCACGCCCGGCGCGACGCTGCCAGACGTGGTGCTGCTGGACATCAATATGCCGGGCCTGTCGGGCTTTGATGTGCTGAACACCATGAAGAGCCACCCGCAGCTTCAGCGCATTCCGGTCGTGATGCTCTCCACATCCAGTCAGGAGCAGGACGTGACGCAGGCCTACGCCCTGCACGCCAGCTCCTACCTGATCAAATCAGTGAATTTCGAGGATTTTGTGGCGCAGGTCGAGGGCTTCCTGGAATTCTGGAGCAACGCGCGCCTGACAAACTGGCCCGGCTCCTCCTGAGCAAAAGGGCCCAGCCGCAAGGAACCCGCGCCCACCCCCTCAGGGCCGCTCCTCGGGGTCAGGCAGCGCCGCAGCGTCAGCCTCGCCCACCACGGGTGGCACGGGCCGCGGCTTCCCCGTCTCGTCCACCGCCACAAACACGAAACAGCCCGTCGTAGCGAGCTGCTGCTCACCCGACGCCATGTTCTCGCGGTACACGTCCACCTGAATGGTCATGCTCGTGCGGCCTGCGCGCACCACCCGTGCGTCCAGGGCCACCGCGTCGCCCACCCGGATTGGTACATGAAAGTCCACACCGTCCATGCGTGCCGTGACCACCGCTCCCCCCGCGTGCCGCACCGCCGCCACCGAGGCCGCCTTGTCCATCAGCGAGAGCACGAAGCCCCCGAAAGCCGTGCCCAAATAATTGGTATCTTTCGGAAACACCAGCTCCAGCATTCGCGCCCGACTGCGTGGGGCTTTATTCACTGTCTGCGTCATCCTTGTACCCCCCTTCTCTCCGCCTCTGGGCCTGGGCCCGCCGTGAGTGTAGAGGCCCCGGGGGCAGAGTGGGTCTTACCGCCAGCGTGCCGTCCAGGGTTCGCTGGCCCGTGCCCGGCTCAGCCGCACCTCACGGCCATCTTCCAGCGCCCAGATTTCGAGGTGCTCCTGGGGGCGCAACCAGCCACCCGGTTTGCCATACCGGTCCATCTGCCGCGCCCCGCGCGCAGGGTCTTTCCGTCCACCTCCAGCTTGACGCCACAGCCGCTGTACCTGGTGACCTTCATGCCCCAGGGTGAATGGAGATCGTCAGGAGAACGTGAACTGCGGCGTACTCCCCCACTCCCAAGTACAGCGGCGTGTGCGTCTCCCTGCTGGCCGTGGCGACACTCTTGATGCCGGCTGAGGCCTTCCAGAGACAGCAGGTACTGCGTCTGGCCGTCCTTGACGGGGTGGGGTTATTCCGGCCAGCCATTTTCGGCAGGCTGCCGATATAACTCTTGTCGCTGTGAACGTAAAAGCCATCGGGGGTCGGGACCCCGACCACAATCTTTCCCGCTTTGGGGCTGCTGGTCGCCTCGACCTTGTTGAACAGACGGGTGTAATCGGCGAGGGCCGTCTTCCCGGCCGCTTCTTTCCCCACGATCTTGCTGATGACGCTGAACTGGTCGATCTGGTCTTGACAGGTGGCGTGGTAGGACCGAAACAGCAGTGTGGGCGCGATGTTGCTAAGCTGCGCGTCGATCTGCTTGTGGTCATTCTCGTCTGCAATGATCAGGTCAGGCTTCAAGGCCATGATCTTTTCGAGGCTGGGCGCATGACGGTTCCCCACGGTGGAAACGTCCGGCCCGGAGTATTTCTTGAGGTGAGGGAGAACCTCATCGGCCGCGTCACCGTCGGCGGCGATCCCGACAGGTTTCACACCAAGCTTGGTCAGGGCGTCCATGAAGCCGAATTCGAGAACGACGATGCGTTTCGGTGTGTTTTTCAGTGCGGTGGTACCGCCCAGGTGCGTGACGCCAATGGCGGAGGCGGCGAGGGTCAGAACAAGGGTAAGGCTGGAAATCTGCCGCATGTTTCTCCTACCAATTTATTTGCTCAGGACAATAGGTAGGGTATGTTTCATCTGGAAGCGCGTCTGAGACCCAATGCTGAGAGGCGTTTCCCTCGCGGGGCCGGACATTCTCCTGCCATTCTTTCGTCATCTCCTCCGATACGTGAATGCCGGCGTCGTTGCGGTACTGGACGGTGCCCACCTTCACCGGGCGAAGACGCAAAGCGTCTTCGCCCGGCAGCAACACCGTCTCGCCGCACGGTACCTGCCCCTGGAAGCTCCTGGATTCAGCTCGGCAAGCGGTAGAGCTCCGTGGAGTTCCATCAAAGGCTGCGTCCTCGGTAACTTCTGCTGAAAGGAACAGGCCGAATTCAAGGCCCGCTTGAACTCTGCCCGGCGCGGTGTCCGTTCCATATCCCTCCCGAGCAAGCTCTCCTGTCCTGCAGCACGCCCCGCACCTGGGCCGGTAGCAATAAAACTGTGCGCCGGGTATTTGACTCCTGTACCTTCACGTGTAGAATTTACGTGAACGTACACATTTCAGAAGCTGGCGATCAGGCGTTTTTCACGGCCCGGCGCGGTGCCCCTGTCTGGGGAACCCGCCCGGCCCCACCGAGAAGGCTGGAGGTCTCTATGAAGCGACGCACCCTGATGTCCCTCGCCCTCACGCTGTTGGCCGGTTCGGCCCTGGCCGACAAGGTGGTCTCGATCGGCTACAGCGGCCCGCTGTCGGGCGGCGCGGCCTTTTATGGCAAGGACGTGCAGACGGGGCTGGACATGGCCATCGACGAGATCAACAAGGCGGGGGGGGTGATGGTGAACGGCGAGAAGACCACCTTCAAACTCGTGGCGCTCGACGACCGCTACCTGCCCAACGAGACCGCCACCAACGTCAGGCGCCTAACCGGTCAGGGCATCGACGTCGTGTTCGTGCCGCACGCCGGGGGCATCCTGACGGTGCAGCCGCTGACCACGCGTGATCCGGACTTCCTGCTCGTGGCCTACTCCAGCGAACCCAAGATTCTGGAGGCCAACAATCCGCTCACCTTCATGCTGCCGCCCCGCTACGACAACTACGTGGCCCCCTTCGTCAGCACGCAGATGAAGGCTTTTGGCAAGAAGCTGGGCCTGGTGGGCACCACCACCGCCTACGGCAAGCAGTGGACCGAGGCGATCACCGACGAGTGGAAAAAGCAGGGCGGCACGGTGGGCGGCAACAACGGGGTGGACTACAACACCACCGTGGACTATTCCAGCGCCGTGACCAAGGCCCTGTCCGAAAAGCCCGACGTGCTGTTTATCGGCGGTCCCAGCCAGCCCACCGCACTGGTGGTGAAGGCCGCGCGCGAACAGGGCTTCAAGGGCGGCTTTATCGTGATGGACCAGGCCAAGTTCGAGCAGATGAACACTGTGGTGCCCCAGAGCTACCTCGACGGTTCGGTGGGCGTGCTGCCCACCCGCGAGTACCCCTCAGCCCTGGTCTTCGTCGCCAAGTACCAGCGCGTATACAAGAAGATTCCCACCAGCGAGGCCGCGCTGAACTACGTCGGGATGCACGCCGTCGCACGCGCGATGGCCCTGGCGGGAACCACCGAGGACCCCAAGGCGATTCGCGCCAAGCTCGGCGCGGCGGTGGCGGCCCTGCCCAAATCGGTGGCGATCTACAGCCTCAAGGGCGTCACGGCGGCGGGGCACCTCGACGCCAACGTGGTGGCCGCGAGCGTCAAGGGTGGCAAATTTACCCGGCTGCGCCTGCCCAACTTGAAGTAAGTCTTGCCCGCCGCGCCCCATCTCTGTCATGGGGCGCGGCTTTTTCCTACCCGCCCGTTCCCTTCTCGGAGGCGCACCCTTGACCCTCTTTCTGCAAAACCTCTTCAATGCGCTGGCGCTGGGCGGGGTGTACGCCCTCGTCGCCCTGGGGCTGACGCTGGTGTACGGCGTGATGCGAATTCCCAACTTCGCGCACGGTGGCCTGTACATGGTCGGCGCATACCTCACCTTCGCAGCGCTGGACCGCCTGCACGTACCCTACGTTGCCGCGCTGCTGCTCGCGGCGCTGGGGGTGGCCCTGCTCGCCGCGCTGTTGGAGCGGCTGGTGTTTCATCCCCTGCGAAACGCCCCGCACGTCCACGCCATGATCGCGGCCATCGGCGTACTGTTTTTTCTGGAGGCGCTGATCTCGCACCCCCGCGTCTTCGGCCCCGATTTCAAGCAGATTGCCGAGCCGCTGCCCGGCGTGCTGAACGTGGGCGGAGTCATTCTGAGCAAGCAGCGCTTGATTGTGCTGGCGGCCTCCGTGCTGGCGATGTTGGGGCTGAACTTCTTCCTGAAACGCACCACCACCGGAGCCACCATCGAGGCAATGAGCCAGAACCGTGAGGGTGCCCGGCTGGTGGGCATCGACGTCAACCGGGTCGGAATGCTGACCTTCGGCATCTCGGGGGCGCTCGCCGCCGCCGCCGCCGCCCTCATCGCGCCCCTGGTCTCGGTGTCGCCCTCAATGGGTGAGGTGATGAACCTCAAGGTCTTTGCGATCATCATCCTGGGAGGCATGGGGAGCGTTCCCGGCGCGATCGTTGGGGCTTTCCTGCTGGCCTTCGCGGAGGTGTTCGGGGGCTTTTACATCAACCTGGACTTTGCGGACGTCATCGGCTTCGCAGCGCTGGTGCTCGTGCTGGCGATCCGGCCCGAAGGGCTGTTCCGGAGGGGGACGTGAACCGGGTCAGTTTTCACCCTGGGCTGTTGGGCTGGTTGGCGGTGTTCGCGCTGGCGGCCCTCTTTCCGCTGCTTCGGCCCAGTGGGTACGTGCTGGACGTGGCGATCAACACGATGCTGTGGGCCATGCTGGCCTACGGCTTAAACGTAATGCTGGGGTACACTGGGCAGTTGCCGCTCGCCCACGCGGGCTTTTTCGGTATTGGGGCGTATACGGTGGGCATCCTCACCCTCAAGCATGGGTGGAACTTCTGGGCGGCGTGGCCGGTAGCTGTGGCCCTGTGCGCCCTCGCCGGCCTCCTGCTCGGGCTGGTGGCCTTTCGGACAAAGGGTGACGCCTTCGGCATCTTTACCCTGGGCGTCGGCGTGATCATCACCCTGGTAATCAACAAGTGGGACGAACTGACTGGCGGCAACGACGGCCTGAACGGAGTGCCGCCCGTGTCGGGCGTGCTGGGCATCGACTTTTCCAAAGCGCCAAATTTCTATTACCTCGCGCTGACCGCCCTCGCCGTCACATTGCTGGTGGTGGCGCGCACACGGGGCAGCGTATTCGGGCGCTCGCTCGTCGCGATCCGCGGGGGCGAGGACTTGGCGAGGAGCGCGGGGATCGACGTCTACACCCACAAGCTGCGGGCGCTGATGCTCTCCACGGCCATCGCGGGCTTCGCGGGTGGGCTGTACGCCGCCTATGTGGGCTTTCTGGGTTCGGCGGTGACGGGGCCTACCACCACCTTTACCGTGCTGCTGTACCTGCTGGTGGGCGGCGTGGGCACGCTGGCCGGGCCGCTCGTTGGTACCACGCTGATCTTCGTGGCGCTGCAATTTATGAAGGGGCTGCAGGACTCGCAGTACCTCGTGTTCGGGCCGCTGCTGGTGCTGCTGGTGTTGTTCGCGCCGCAGGGGCTGGCCGGACTGTGGGACCGCTGGAGTCTGCGCCGCGCCACCGCCCGCATGGAAAAGGTGGTGGACCATGCCTGAAGCGCCGCTGCTCGAAGTTCAGGACCTCGGCATCCGGTTCGGGGGCCTCCACGCGGTGCGGGACGTGACTGCCACCGTCAGACCCGGGCAGATCACCGCCATCATCGGGCCGAACGGAGCGGGCAAAAGCACCTTCTTCAACCTGATCTCGGGCTTCTACCGGCCCACATCCGGCCAGATTCGCTTTCTGGGCGAGGACATCACCCGGCTGCGAACGCACGAGGTGGTGGCGCGCGGTATCGCCCGAACTTTCCAGACCACCACCATCTACAGGGAACTGAGCGTGCTGGAAGGCGTCATGATCGGGCACCGGGTGCGGACGCGGGCGGGACTGCTCGATGCCCTGCTGAGGACGGGACGCGAACGCCGAGATGAGGCGGCCAGCCGCGAAGGAGCCATGCGCGCCCTGGAACGGGTAGGCCTCGCTCCTCAAGCCCGACGTCCCGCGGGAGCGCTGACGCAGGAGGGCCAGAAGCGCGTCGGAATAGCGATGGCCCTCGCCAGTGACCCCCGGCTGCTGCTGCTGGACGAACCCGCCGCGGGCATGAACCCGGAAGAAACCGTCAGCTTGATGGCCCTGATCCGCGAACTGGTGGCGGGTGGACTGACGGTGGCCCTGGTGGAGCACAAGATGAGCCTGGTGATGGGCCTGGCCGACGAGATCCTGGTGCTGCACCACGGCCAGAAGATCGCGCAGGGCACACCCGGGCAGATCAGCCGGGATCCGGCGGTGGTGGAGGCGTACCTGGGGGGCCACGCGCACGGCGGGCAGATGGGGCAGAGCGGGGAGGGCGCAGCCCATGCTTGAGGTCCGCGACCTGAGCGTGAATTACGGCTCCTTCCGCGCGCTGCACGGCGTGAGCCTGACGGTGCAACCCGGCGAAATTGTGGTGCTGCTGGGCGCGAACGGGGCGGGCAAGAGCACCCTTTTCCGAACGCTCAGCGGTCTGGGACGGCCCTCAGGCGGCTCGGCCACCTGGAACGGCACGCCGCTGACGGCCGGGCGGCCCGAATTCAACGTGGCGCGCGGCGTGGCGCAGTGCCCGGAGGGCCGCCTGCTGTTTCCGGATCTCAGCGTGGAGAAGAACCTGCGGCTGGGGGCTTTCGTCCACCGCCGGGACCGGAATGCGGTGGCCACCGAACTGGAGCGGGTGTATACCCTCTTTCCCGCCCTGATGGAAAAACGCCATGTCCCGGCGGGCAGCCTGTCGGGCGGGCAACAGCAGATGGTGGCGATTGGCCGCGCCCTGATGGCCCGCCCCCAGCTGCTGCTGCTGGACGAGCCCTCGCTGGGCCTCGCGCCGCTGGTAGTGGAGCAGGTGTTTGCGGCGGTGCAGCAGGTCAACCGGGCAGGTGTGTGCGTGCTGCTGGCCGAGCAAAACGCCTACGCCGCCCTGGGCATTGCCCACCGGGGCTACGTGCTGGAGGGCGGCCGGGTGTCGCTCACCGGAACCCAGGCCGAGCTCCTGGGCGATGACCGGGTGCGGAGCGCGTACCTGGGGGTATAAGCGCAGGGCCCGCAGATCGGACGTGCTGGCAGCTCCTTCTTCACAACTCTGTAGTTCAGGCCGGTATTGGCTAATCCAGGAGCGTGTACTGTACACGTGTAGTTTTCCAAGGACGCAACGAACAGGGTGCGCGTGGTGAATGAGGCCGCGCGCGCTTTCGTGCTGGGAAGATGAGGAGTGGAACATGGCTGCAGGTAAAGTGAAATGGTTTAACGCGGAAAAAGGCTTTGGATTTATCGAGACGCCGGGAAGCCCGGACGTGTTCGCGCACTTCAGCGCGATCTCGGGCAGCGGCTTCAAAAAGCTCAATGAGGGCGATGAAGTTGAGTACGACGTCGAAGAAGGCCAGCGCGGCAAGGGCCCGCAGGCCAAGAACATCGTTGTGACGAAGGCCGCTCCGGCCCCCGCCTACGGTGACCGCCCCCAGCGCCGCGACGACCGCTGGTAAGCATCACCCGAATTGGAAAAGGGCCTCCGGGCTCTTTTTTTTGTCCCTTTCTGCACGCCTCCCAAAAGGCGTGCAGATGGGGACGTCTTTTTTCTGCCACCTGCTGGGACGGGCGCTCCGCGTGGGGCGGCACTCCTATATGGGAAACGGCGCACCCCGTCTTGCGACCTTTGCCGGACGTCCGCTCGCCCTGAACCTCTTATTGGTACTCCGTTGGGTCTGAAAGTGCTGGCGAAGAACACGGGGGATTCCCACCCTTTCCGTACCGCGCTGACCCCAGAAACACGGGCGCCATCCATCAGGTTCCCGCCAGTCAACGGAGTACCATTAAAGTGCGTCTGAAAAAGGTCAGGGTGGACCCTTGGCCAAGCGGCGGACCATCAAGCGGATCATCACCTCGTAGACGAGGTTCTCCGCTGTCTCCGGCAGAGCTTCATAGTCCTTGGCCATGCGCCTGGATTTTCCCAGCCAGGCAAAGGTCCGCTCCACGACCCAACGCCGTTTCAACACCACGAATCCCGCGGGCACCTCCACGTGGCGTGGAGGTGCGTCTTTTGGTGCCCAAGTAGTCTGCCAGCCTGACCACGGATGCTTCACGATTTCCAACGTCCAGCCGAGAAACGTTTTGATTTCTCCTGCCAATTTTCCGGTGTATCCCGCATCTGCCCACAGGTGCTTCATTCGGGGAAAGACGTTCGGCAGGTCTCGCAAGAGGAGGACCGCGCCCGCGCGGGGGAAGGATGTCCGCTTCATGCACTTTGATCGCCATGACGAGGCAGGGCGTATCCACGAGCAGATGACGCTTCCGTCCATTGACCTTCTTACCGCCGTCGTAACCACGTGGCCCACCCGCCTCGGTGGTTTTGACCGATTGGCTGTCAATCATTCCAGCACTTGGTGTAGCTTCTCGTCCTTCTCGCAGCCGAACCAGTTCACGCAAAGTCGTGTGGAGCGTCTCCCAGACGCCTTGCAGTCTCCACATCCTGTGATAGTGGTAGATCGTTTGCCAGGGGGGAAGATCGTGAGGCCGTACCCCGCCAGGCCACGGCCTCCGCGTAGGACATAGAAGATGCTGTCCAGAATTTCCCGCAAAGACCACTTGCGGGGTCGACCCACAAGCGATTCAGGAGGGAGGAACGGTTGGAGGACGTTCCACTCGGCATCGGTGAGGTCGTTTGGGTACGGACGCCCCAATCATTCGCGCACCACCTCCGCCCCATCATTCCTCCATCCCATACGTCTGAAAAACATGCACCAGCACGTTTTTCAGACGCACTTTATACGGACTCCGAATAAATCGTTTACAATAGAGGGATCAAACAGTCTGCTTTTACCCATCCCCCGGAGCATTCCGCCGAAGAATTTTGGAAGATCTTTGAAGTCAGTACCTGCGCGGTGGAGCGTCGCCGGGCCCAGTTCTTCGCGCTGCTCGCAGAGCAGCGCCCCGTGAAGGAAGTGCTGTCCATCAGTCGCTACAGCCGGGTCACGGCCTACCACCTCCTCGGGCGGTATCGGGAAGTCGGCCTCGCCGCGTTACGAGACGGGCGACAGACCAACCGCGGTGCCCCGACCCTCTTGACCCCTGAGGAGCAGCAACGTCTGGCGGCTCAAATTCATAAGGATTTCGAGCAAGGCATCGTGTGGGAAGGCAAGCAGGTGCAGGCCTGGGTCAAGCAGGAATTCGGCAAAGACGTCTACCTCAGCCGCACCTACGAGTTCATGCGTGCTGCCGGTTTTTCACCACAGAAACCACGCCCACGACACGTCAAGGGCGACGAGGAAGCCAAAGAGGCGTCCAAAACAAAGCGTTAGTCGAGAAGCTCCGCACGGCGGAGCTTGTCCACCCCCGAGTGTCGTTGTGGGCCATGGACGAACATCGTCTGGGCTTACAACCGATTCTCCGTACGGTCTGGGCGCCGACGGGGCAGCCCCTCGTCCGTCCCGTCCATCCACGCGATGAGCGGCGCTACATCTACGCGTTCGTCAACCCCGAGAGCGGAGAAAGCCGGTTCTGGTTGGTTCCGGTCCTGAACAAGGAGGCCTACCAAGCCGTGATGGCAGCCTTCGCCAAGAGTGTGGGAGCGGGTGAGGACCCCCAAGTCCTCGTCGTTCAGGACGGCGGGGGGTTCCATGTCCCTGCACCGCAGGGACATCCACCGGGTGTTGAACCCCTGACCTTGCCACTGTATGCCCCAGAGCTGCAACCCGCCGAACGGCTTTGGGCCTTGACCGATCGCACCGTCGCCAATCGCTACTTTGACACGCTGCACGACTTCTCCCAGACGCTCGCTCAACAGTGTGCGTGGTTGGGGACCCAGCCCGATCTTCTCTCGCACCACACCCTCTTTCATTGGTGGCCTCTGTTAAGTCATTAATCGGAGACCGTATGATACGGCTTCCAGATTATCGGTTCCATCCCCTCGGGTCCGGTGATTCCACGCCTCTACGTCACCGTTTTTCCTGCTCGCTCCGCTCGGGTGAAGCAGCCGTTGCCTCACTGGTCACCTGGAAGCCTTATTCCTCTGCTCAGTAAGCCGAGTGACGAGGAGATGCGCCGCCTCGAGGCGGAGGAGCTGGCTGCAGCGCGCGCCGCAGCCGGTGGAGAGGAACGCGCCCGTCAACGGCTGGCCGCACACGCCTACGGCAGGGTGCGTTCAGCGCTGCAGTCCCGCCCGTGGTGGGTGTCCGGGCAATGGTTGGCTGCTTGGCTCCGGGGTGGAGGGGGCGCTGTAGCGGCCCGGCGGCGCCCCAGCCGACGACACGGGCAGTGGCACCGCCAACCCGGCGCTTTCAGCTGGCGCGTGAGGGCTTCACGTTTCCAGACCTGCGGGAAGTGGAGGGACAACTCAGCGCCGACGGCAAACGCTGGAACGGCTGGGTGAGGCCCCGGACGACACCCGCACCGACTTCAGTTGCCCCGGCAGAACTTCCTGCTCTCCTGCGAGCAGACCTTCTATTCCATTCCACGCGCCTCGGCCACCTTGTACGCCAAGGACAACCGCGACGAGGGCCAGTCGCTGCCCCTCACGCCGCTCGTCAGCCCGGGCGAGGACCCCACGCACCGCAGCTTCGCGCGAGTACGGGGCCGTGAAACTGACAGGGCGACCGGGCAAACCCAGCAGCGTGGCGGCGGAAGCCAGGCCCGGTACGATCAGCGTGGGCGGCAGGCATGGCCGCATGCGTCTCCCCAGTCCTGCGCGGGGAGACGCACTGCGTGACCTTCGATTTGGCTGTGCGCTACCGGGTCTATACGCGCTGAAGACGCTCGCCCTATGCTCATAGGCCGCCGCTAGACTTCGCGCAGTTCGCCCTCCGTAAGACTCTACGGAGGGGCAGCACTCCGGACGAGAGCACCGCCGTACCCGGTCACGACAAGACGGCGCGCCGCCCCAGAGGAGGGGGGGGTACGTCATGGCGTGGATCTTCTTGTTTGTCGCGGGACTGCTGGAAGTCGGCTGGGCCGTTGGCCTGAAATACACGGAGGGCTTTACCCGCCCGCTGCCCACGGCGCTGACCCTGCTAAGCATGGTGGGCAGCATGGGCCTGCTGGGCCTGGCCGCCAAGACGCTGCCCATCGGCACGGCTTACGGCGTCTGGGTGGGTATAGGCGCCGTAGGCGCGGCCATCTTCGGCATCGTGCTGTTCGGAGAAAGCGCTACTCCCGCCCGCCTCTTTTTCCTGGTGCTGATGGTGGTGGCGATTGTGGGGCTGAAGGCAACAGGGGGATAAGGGGCCCGCGCCCCGCCTCACCGCCCTGGGACGGTCATACGGTTTCCGGATCATCCGCCACCTCCGCTCCGCTCCGGTGATTCCATGCCCATCCGTCACCGTTTTTCCTGCTCGCTCCACTCGGCTTCACCCGTTATCTCATCACCGATGAAGCCGAATCCTTATCCGACAGTCAGACCATAGACAGCTAGACGGCAAAACCCTTCAGCGGTTGAGCGACGCCATCGCTGCCGCCGGATAGCGTTCGCCCGCCGCTGCGCCCACTGGAAACACAGCCTCCAGTTGGGCGAGGTCGTCCGCGCTCAGGTGGACCTCAACTGCTCCGAGGTTGTCTTCGAGGTACTTCACACGCTTGGTGCCGGGGATGGGCACGATGTCCTGCCCCTGCGCGAGCAACCACGCCAGGGCCAGTTGCGACGGCGTGCAGCCTTTCCCCACTGCCATGTCCTCCACGGCGCGCACCAGCTCCAGATTCCGGGTGAAGTTCTCGCCCTGAAAGCGGGGGCTCACGCGGCGAAAGTCGTCCGGGGCGAAATCGTCCGGAGACCTGAACTGGCCGCTCAGGAAGCCGCGCCCAAGAGGGCTGTAGGGCACGAAGCCCACGCCGAGTTCGCGGCAGGTGGGCAAAATCTCGGCTTCCGGATCACGGCTCCACAACGAGTATTCGGTCTGGAGGGCAGCGATGGGATGCACGGCGTTCGCGCGGCGGACGGTGGCGGCGGACGCCTCCGAGAGGCCCAGAAAGCGCACCTTGCCCTCCTGTACGAGTTCGCCCATCGCGCCCACGGTGTCCTCGATGGGCGTGTCGGGGTCCACCCGGTGCTGGTAATACAGGTCGATGTGGTCCACGCCCAACCGACGAAGGCTGGCCTCACACGCCTGCCGAACGTACTCGGGACGGCCATTGATGCCCAGGCGCTCCCCGTTCGGGCCGCGCACGTTGCCGAACTTGGTGGCGAGGACCACATCGTCCCGGCGATCCCGGATGGCCCGGCCGACGAGTTCCTCGTTGCGGCCCACACGGTACATGTCGGCGGTGTCCAGGAAGTTCACGCCCCGGTCCAGTGCCCGGTGAATGACGCGGATGGACTCGGCTTCGTCGGCCTCGCCGTAGAACTCGCTCATACCCATGCAGCCCAGGCCAAGGGCGGATACAGTGAGGTCTTGCAGATTGCGGTGTTCCATAGGTGCCTCCTGCGCCCGAGCGTGCGCCCCGAACTTCAGCAGCAGACACGGCCGACCTTGAGAGAACGTTGAGAAAGGAGGAGGCATCCTCTTCTTGGGCCCTCCTCCCGTCCGTCCTCTGCTACCCTTCCGCGAACGCTCCCAGCCGCCGGAATCGCGCGGCCCGCTCGGCCCGCAGTGTTTCGCCGTCCCGCCCGCTCAACGCCTTGAGGTGACGGCCCACGGCCTCGCCCAGCGCACGGGCGGCCTCGTCCATGTCGAGGTGCGCGCCGCCGGGGGGCTCGGGCACCACTTCCTCCACGACGCCCAGGCCCAGCAGGTCGGGCGCGGTGAGCTTCAGGGCTTCGGCGGCTTCCGGAGCCTTGCCCGCGTCTTTCCAGATGATGCTGGCAGCCCCCTCAGGCGAAATGACCGAGTACCAGGCATTTTCCTGAATCAGCACGCGGTTGCCGACGCCGATGGCGAGCGCGCCGCCCGAGCCGCCCTCACCAATCACGGCGCAGACGGCGGGGACTTTCAGGCGGACCATCCGCTGAATGCTCTCGGCAATCGCCCAGCCCTGCCCGCGCTCCTCGGCCTCGATCCCAGGGTACGCGCCCTGGGTGTCGATCAGCGACACGATGGGCAGGCCAAAGCGGTCAGCGAGGTCCATCAGGCGGATCGCCTTGCGGTAGCCCTCGGGATTGGCAGAACCAAAGCGGCGCTTGATCTTGCCCTTGGTGTCGCGGCCTTTCTGCTGGAGGAGCAGCATGACGGGCACGTCTCCCCAGCGGGCCGGCCCACCGATGAGGGCGGGGTCATCGCCGTACTTGCGGTCCCCGTGGAGCTCGGTAAAGTCGCTGCACAGCCGCTCCACGTAATCGAGGGCGGTGGGCCGGCCCGGGGTGCGCGCGAGCTGTACCCGGTCCCAACGGGTGAGCTTCGCCGTCAACTCGGTACGCAGGCGCTTGATCTCGGCCCGCAGCGGTTCCAGCGCCGCCCCCAGGTCCTGTTCCGTTTCCCGGGCTGTGGCCTCCAGGTCACGCACCCGGGCTTCGAGCTTGCGCAGGGCCTCGGCACTCATGCAGGCACCTCGCGGCGGGTCAGCACGCCGAGCAGTCGGGTCAGGTAGGCGCGGTGCTCGCGGCGGTCCACCACATCGTCTACCATGCCGTGTTCCAGAAGGAATTCGGCCCGCTGAAAGCCCTCGGGCAGGCTCTGGCGGATGGTCTGCTGAATCACGCGCGGCCCGGCAAAGCCGATCAGGGCCCCAGGTTCGGCAATGATCACGTCCGCGATGGTGGCGAACGAGGCTGTGACGCCGCCGGTGGTGGGATCACTGAGGATGGAGATGTACGGGAGTCCCTTTTCCGTCAGCCCTTCCAGCGCCACCGTCGTTTTCGCCATCTGCATCAGCGACAGCGCACTTTCCTGCATCCGGGCGCCACCGCTGGCCGCAACGAGAACGAGGGGGAGGTTCATCCCCGCCGCGTCCTCGGCCGCCCGGGCAATCTCCTCGCCCACCACGCTGCCCATGCTGCCCCCACTAAAGGCGAAGTCCATCGCGGCGGCCATGACGGGAATACCCTGGATGGACCCCGTGCCGGTCAAGATGGCGTCCGGACGCCCAGTTTTGCGCTGGGCACGGCTCAGCCGCTCAGGATACGTTTCTGTGTCTCGGAAGCCCAGCGGATCGGTGGGCCGCACCTTTCCAGAGCGCTGCGCGAAGCTGCCCTCGTCCAACAGCATGGTCAGGCGCTGCCCGGCGTCCAGCCGGAAATGATGCCCACACTTGGGGCAGACGAAACTGCCCGCCTCCAGATCACGGTTGTACAGCCCCGCCTTGCACTGGGGGCACTGGGTCCACAAGTCCGGCAGATCCTCAGCCCCCGGCTGCGACTGGGGACGTCGTCTGCGGAAAAAACGGTCAAGCGCCATACGCTCTGCTCCTCCTGGGGTGGCTCACTCCACCGGGGGCCATTGTAGAGGCATGAGTCTAGACACGGGGGCATGAAGGAACACAAGCCCATCACGTGTACCCGGTGCAAGCCTTTCCGCTGGAGACGGCACGCGCGTGAGCGCAGCCTTTTGTGCTTCTTTTGCGCCTCCCACCCGTCACTTTGCCGCAGGGGCGGGCAAAAGAGGATTCCTCCCGTTTCCCTGGGCTGCTCACCGGGTGAGGGTCTTTCCCGCCCGCCTCAGCGCTCTGTCACCCACTTCGCGTCATCTCCTCCAAATAAGGGCACTTGCCCGTGACCTTCGCACCTGCTGCCCCCGTATTTCCGGCTCTCTGCCTTCGGGCGACTCCAAAAGGAGCTTCATGCACAAAAACTTTTGGCTCATCGTCCTCGGTGTTCTGCTTCTGGGTGGAGCGCAGGTGACCCGCCCCCAGACGCCCTCAGCCACAGGCAGCGCCGCCGCCTCGGCAGCGGCCCAGATTGCCCCGCGCTCCGCCACCCTGGGGATGCCCAGGGCCACACCGTCGGTACGCTGCTCAGCGTAGGGCAGGTCGTGACTTCCGGCACCATAAGCGCCACTACGCAGATTCGCGTCCTGTTTCAATAGGCCGGCGGCCGAACCTACACCCTCGCCGGGCAGGTCCCGTGCCGGGGTCCCGCTCGAGACGCTGACCGTGCGGAGCGGCAACGCCGCCCCTTCATTGCGACAGGTCCTCCTGACAGACATTCATACGGTCACCGGAGAATCCACTACATCCCCTCCACGTTGCTTCGGTGATGCCACGCCTCTTCGCCACCGCTTTTCCTGCTCGCTCCGCTCGGGTTGGTCCGTTATTTCACCGCTGATTCACAGGAATCGTGATCGGACGGTGACGGCCCTGCTCGGCAAGACGGTCACGCTGGCGGACCGCCGGGGCCGCTTGGTGGGACGGCAGCGTTCAGGCCCGCGGCGACTTGCGCCAGGCCACCCAGGTTCTGGTCTCCCACAGGAGTGGCCAGCAGGTGCGCCCGGAGCTGTCCGCCTTTCGGAACGGCATGGTCAATTCCGCCCTCAGCGCACGGAACGTGACGGTACAGAGCGGGGGGCACGGTGGCGCTGGTGGGCTTCCTCGGCAACCTGAGCGCCTCGGGACAGGCGAGCGGCGCGGAGACGGGCAACGCCCTCAGCGGCGCACCGAACACAGGCGCCGCTTCCGGAGGCGTTTCTGCGGGAGCGGGCAACACCACGGCCCCGGGCAATGGCGGTAGCGGTGGCAGTGCCGTTGGCGTCAGTGTGGGGACCGGCGTCAACATCAGGCTCGGGACCGGTGGCCAATAGAGCTTCTTTCCAGGGAACCGAGACGAAGGGAGGCGGCCCACGGTGGAGCCGCCCGCCCAGCTGCTGTTCAGCGCGAACCTACCCCAGCCGACGCTTGAGGTAATCATCGATCTGCGCGAGTTGTACGTTCATATCGCGCTGAAGCGCGTCGATGCGGGCGGTCAGCGCCGCCACTTCCTCACCGCTGCGGTCCGGCGTGCCGCTGCCAAGCACGCGGAAACGCTCGTCGAGGTGGGTCTGAAGCTGGGCAAAGCGGCTGCCCTCCTGGCTGTCGAGGCTGACGCGCAGGGTCTCCATGTCGCGCAGGAGCCGCGCCGTATCGGCCTGGGCCCGCAGGCTGGATACCCCCGCCCAGAAGTAGAAGATCAGGGCCAGGATGCCTGCCGCAACGAGCAAGATCAGGCCCAGCGGTACGGCGGTGTACGTCACGAAGCCCAGGTTGAGGGTGTGTGGAAACATCAGCGCGTGGCGGTTGAGAAAGGCGAACAACCCGCCCAGCACCAGAATGACGATCAGCAAGGCGGTGCGCATGGGCTGAGGGTAACGCACCGTCCGGCAGGGATGGGAGAGGGTTAAGGGAGTGAGGCCTAACGGTCGACGGTCGGACCGCTTTGGTCCGGGTCTGGGGTGGGGGGCGTCCGAGCAGCGTGGCCGTCCCACACCCTTCGCTGCTGCGCAGCTCTATGCCTCCTCGGAGGAGAGGGCTTCCTGCCCTCTCCTCCGGGTTTCGCCTGTTTCGTTAACAAACGGGAAGACCACCAGCTTGCCAACTCCACCCCCGGAACCCGCTTCTCTCCTTCTCGCTCTGCCCGGGTTCAATCGCTCTGCAAACGAATTCATCGGAGTCCGTATCGGCGCTCAGAACACCCGGTCCAGAATCAGGGGCTGGGCCGCCGGAGCCACCTCCGCCACTTTCAAGCCTTCTTCCAGCAAGGTGCGGGCAGCGTCCAGCCCACGTCCGTCGCGGTGGTACAGGCGCAGTACCGCCTGGCCCACCTGCACGGCCTCGCCGGGTTTCTTGAGGAGTTCGA
Organism: Deinococcus hopiensis KR-140; assembly: GCF_900176165.1. Lineage (NCBI taxonomy): Bacteria > Thermotogati > Deinococcota > Deinococci > Deinococcales > Deinococcaceae > Deinococcus > Deinococcus hopiensis. Next base: position 228,832 of record NZ_FWWU01000009.1, on the reverse strand, counting down.
CCCCGACGCCGTGATCAATGGCCTCGCCCTTGCGTTCGCGTCCGCCGCCGAGGGCCAGCACGGCGCGGCCCACCGCGAGGGCGTCCACACTCTGCACGAAGCCCGACGCCGGGGCAAGCACGTCCTCGCGTCCAGGGGCCACGTTCAGGCGCTCGGGGTGGTCCACGAGCAAGGCGTCGCCGCCCTGGGCCTCCACGAAGGCGCGGAACTTCGCCAGCGCGGTACCGTCCGTCAAGGTGGCGCGGGCACGGGCCTCGGCCTGGGTTTCGTCCTCGCCGTAGGCGGCAAGAGCTTCCACCGCCAGCGACACGCACAGTTCGGTGAGGTCCTGCGGGCCCTCGCCACGCAGGGTATCCAGCGCTTCGATCACCTCCAGGCTGTTGCCCGCCATGTGGCCCAGGGGCGTGTCCATGTCGGTCAGTACGGCACGCACCAGTCGAGACGCCCGCGTGCCGATGTCCACCATCGCGCGGGCCAGCCTCCGGCCATCCTCCAGCGTCCGCATAAAGGCTCCGGCCCCCACCTTCACGTCCAACACCACGGTGTGCGCGCCGGACGCGAGTTTCTTGCTCATGATGGAAGAGGCGATCAGGGGCAGGCAGTCCACGGTCGCCGTCACGTCGCGCAGGGCGTAGAGCTTGCCGTCGGCGGGGGCGAGGTCCTTGCTCTGCCCCACCAGCGCAAGGCCAATGTCGCGCGCCTGGGCCAGAAAGCGGTCCTCGCGCAGCTCAGGCGTCCAGCCCGGGAAGCTTTCGAGCTTGTCGATGGTGCCGCCCGTGTGGGCCAGGCCGCGCCCGCTCATCTTGGCGACGGTCAGGCCCAGGGCGGCCAGCATCGGCGTCAGGATCAGGCTGGTCTTGTCGCCCACGCCGCCGGTGGAGTGCTTGTCCACGGTGCGGGGCAAGTCCCCCAGGTTCATCTCGTCTCCGCTGGTGGCCATCACCAGGGTCAGGTCCGCCGTTTCCTGGGCAGTCATGCCCCGGAGGTACACCGCCATCAGCCAGGCGCTAATCTGGTAATCGGGTACGTCGCCACGTGTGTATCCCAGCACGAGCTGTTCGAGTTCGGCGCGCGTGTGCGCTTCGCCGTCGCGCTTCTTACGGATGAGATCCGGGACATTGAAGGCAGAGGTCATGGAGGCAGTCTAGACCGGAAGTGGAGCGAGGCGAACTTCAGGCGGGGGGAGAGCGGTCCACGCCGATGGACGCGCCGAGGGCCGCGAGCCACCGCGCGTTCTCCACGCACACGGGCACGGCGGGCGAGGAGGTCTGCCGCGCACCCCACGGCGCCACCACACGAAACGTGGTGTCCATATTCCACGCCTCCACCCCCTGCCGCAAGCGTTCTCCGCAGCCGTCAAAGCGGGCGAGGAGTTCCACAACCAGTTCACCCACATCGAAGAGGGCGGCGGCGACTTGCGAAATCTCCATAGATGGTGCTCCCCCAAGAAACGGCGGAGTACAGCGCAAGCGTGGAGACAGCCCACGCCCTCCCGCGTCAGCCCTCTTTTGGTCGGCCTGACTCTTCTTCCGTCCCCTGTTCCTGATCGTGGGTGGGGACGGTGGGCGAACCTCGGGGCACACCCTTGAGCAGGGCTTTACCTCTCGTCCAATGCCTGGGCCCCATCCGCACGCTGGCCCTCACCGTGCCGGTCATCGCCACGTTTTTCGGATGGGGCCTCTCCACCGCTCTTCCACCCAATCTTGGCGTGGGTGCCGTCGCAAAAGGGTTTGTTGCTGCTCGCCCCGCAGCGGCACAGGGCGGCGCGGACTTCCCGGACTTCACCTGTAGCCGTCTCGATCACCAAATCCCCCCGAAGACCGACGGGGCCATCAACAACGGGGACAATGCGGGTGGGGCGCTCGGGCGCTTCGCCCTCTCCCCCTTCCAGCGCGTAGTGGAGCGCGCCCGTCGGGCAGGTCCGCACCACCGCGGCCACCTCCTGCGCCGCGGCGCTCCCTGCCTGGATCCAGGGCCGCTCCCTGGGGCGAAACACCTCAGGCAGACCGCGCACGCAGTTGGCGACGTGGACGCAACGCGGGGCGTCGTAGTACACCGTCACGCCGCTTCCCGCGTACGCCTTGCCGCGCAGGAGAGCACTTTCGAGCACGGGGTCAGTCCCCCGGTCTGACGGAAGAGGATTCTGGGTCATGCGGTATGGTACGCGCCGCCTGCACCTCGGCGCAGCGCTCCTTCAGAACCGCAAAGGCGTCCAGCAGTTGTGGCGGACTGTCTACCCGGAATGGACGCCCCACACCCAGCAGAAAGGCGGCGAAGCCCTCCAGGTTCTCCCGCTGACAGCGCAGCCGGGTGCCGCCGTTCTCAGGGCGAATCTCGGTGCGCCAGGCGGACACCTCGCCCCGCAGGTCCTCGGGCGGACAGGCGAGCCACACGCTGATGTTGTGCGAGGTGGGCAGGTGCGGCATGCTGGAACGCAGGTAGGCCAGCGCGTCGAAAGCTTCCGGCGGCGTGAACACGTCCTCCAGCACGTTGAGCCCCACCATGCGGTCCAGGCGAAAACAGCGCTTCTCGCCGCGCAGATGGCAGTGCCCCACCGCGTACCAGCGCCCGGCCAGATGCACCACGCGGTATACATTCACCCGCCGCATGGTTTCGTCAGCAGTCAGCGAACGGTAGACCAGCTCCACCGTTCGTGCCCGCCGCACCGCGCCCAGCAGCTCGGCCAGCAGCTCGGCGTCCGTCGTCACCACCCAGGGAGACGGGTCGAGCTGCACGGCGTCTTCGAGGGCATTCACGTTCTCGCGCAGGGTCTGGGGCAGGGTCCGGCTGAGCTTGGCGCTGGCGGCCTGGGCAGCGGGGGCCAGCGCAGCGAGCCCGAGGTGTTGCAGCGCCCTCAGCCCCAGCGCGAGGCTCAGGGCCTCCTCGCCCGTGAACATCAGGGGCGGTAGCCGAAAGCCAGGCTTGAGGCGGTACGCCCCGCCCACACCCCGCCGCCCTTCCACCGGAATGCCGAGGTCTTGCAACCGCGTCACGTAACGCTGCACGGTGCGCGGACTGACCTCCAACCGCCGGGCGAGCTCCGCACCCGTGACCGACTCGCGGGCCTGGAGCAGTTCCAGCACGGTCAGCACCCGCATGGAGGGGTCATACATGGGAACAGCATGACACGCAAAAGCGTCAGTTCCTGACGGGAATGTGGGCTAGGCTGGGAGCAGGTCATCCATCCGACGGTCTAACCGCTGTTGGACGGTTTGCCTCCCTGCGGAAAGGAACTTCCAGCCATGTCCTACACTGCCCTGACCGACCTGACCCTCGAATCTTTTCGCCGCAACGCGCGCGTGAATCAGTTTCTGCTGGATGCCCTGACCCCCGAAGATTTTGCTCTGAGCGACGGCCAGGGCGGCTGGCCCATTGAGCGGCACCTGCGGCACATGGCGGGTTTCCGGGTGGGCTGGCTGTGGAACCTCTCGCGCGACCACGCCCTGCCCCTGCTGGACACGACGCAAAAAGATGAAGACGGCGACCCCATGTGGCGCTGGCAAAACAGCCTGCCGACGGAATTAGGCGCCGCGTTCACGGCGGGCGACGAGGCGGCCCTGGCAGCGGTGCAGGCCCATCTGGCGTCTGGGGAACCCTTCGCGGATGCGTGGAACGAGGGGGCCTACCGCTCCCACCCGGCCCACTTCCTCCAGCACATCATTGTTCACGACAGCCACCACCGGGGACAGGTTCTGAGCCTGCTGCGCCTGGGAGGCCACAGCAAGGAAGACATGGACCGCCTCGACGACCACTGGGCGATCTGGCGGGAATAGGTGGCACGTCTGATCGTTTAAGGGCCCCCGGCCTCACTGCCAGAAGCTCTTTGCACCCCAGCGGTTAGACCGGCGCGACGGGTTTGACCCTCCGGAGGAGCCTCCATGCATATTTCCGAGCTCTACGCCTACCTCGTCCGCGCCCGGCGGGACCTCTGGGCCACGCTAGAGGCTGTGCCCGACGAAATTTTGTCCCGACCACTGCTGCAAGGCGAGCGCTTCCACTCCATCAAGGACCTCGCGTTTCACACGGCCAACGTGGAGGACGGCTGGATTCACTTCACGGTCCTGCGAGACGCGCCTGTGGAGGAGGCCTTTCCTGCCCTGAAAGAGGCGGGAAACGGCCCCGTCTACGCACGGTTCCCACTTTCAGAATTGCTGGACTACTGGCGGGCGGTGGAGCAGAGCACCCTGACTTACCTTGCCACGCTGACCGAGGCGGACTTGGAGCGCACCGTGGAAGACGGGCCCCAGGAGCATTTCAAGCTGGACGGTCTGCTGTGGCACGTCCTGCTGCACGAGGTCCGGCACACTGCGCAGATCGCCGCGCTCCTCCGCACGCAGGGCGTCCGGCCGCCCTCGCTGGATCTGGTTTTCTATCTCCCCAACGTCTGGAAGCCCTGACCGCAGGCAAGGACGAAGCCCCCGCCGGAAAGCGGGGGCTTCGTCCTTGCCTCTGACTTACGCCGTCGTTTGGGGCATGGGCTGCTGGCTGCCGCCAATGCGGGCCACCGCCTCGCGCACCACGTCGCCAGTGATCAGTTCCTGGGTGAGCAGGGCGTCGGCCACCTCGTGCATGGCCTGCGAGTATTCGCTGACCAGGCCCTTGGCGCGGTCATAGGCGCGGCTCAGGATGCGCTTGACGTCTTCGTCCACGAGCTGCGAGGTGTGCTCGCTGAACTCCTTGGGCTGCGCCATGTCCTCGCCCAGGAACACCGGCCCGTTGCCACTGGTGTGCAGGGCCATGTTCTTAAAGTTCTCGCCCATGCCCCACTCCAGCACCATCTTGCGGGCGATGTTGGTGGCCTTACGAAAGTCATCTGCGGCCCCTGAGGTCACGCTGCCCATAAAGACTTCCTCGGCGGCGCGGCCCCCCAGCGACACGACGAGCTGGTTTTCCAGCCGTTCACGGCTCATCAGCGCCCGCTCTTCGGGGAGGTAGAAGGCGGCCCCCAGCGCGCGGCCACGCGGAATGATAGACACTTTCTGGAGCTTGTCGCTGCCCGGGATCACGGCGGCGGTTACGGCGTGTCCGGCCTCGTGGTAGGCGATGGCCTTCTTCTCCTCAGGGCTGATGGTGAGAGAAGCGTTTTCCAGGCCCAGCGTGATCTTGTCGAGCGCGCGGTAAAAGTCGCTCATGTCGATCTGCGTCTTGCCCAGACGGGCGGCTTCAAGGGCGGCCTCGTTGGTCACATTCTTGAGGTCCGCGCCGCTGAAGTAAGGCGTGCTCTTGGCGACTTCGGGCACATCCACGCCCGTCGCCAGCGGCTTGTTGCGGAGGTGGACCTTCAGGATCGCCTCGCGCTCCTTGAGGTTGGGCAGATCGATGGTCACCTGACGGTCAAAGCGGCCCGGGCGCAGCAACGCGGGGTCCAGCACGTCGGGGCGGTTGGTTGCGCCCAGCACGATGACGCTGCTGGCCTTGTCGAAGCCGTCCATCTCGGACAGGATCTGGTTCAGCGTCTGCTCGCGCTCGTCGTGGCCACCACCGATTCCCGCACCACGCTTGCGGCCGATGGAGTCAATCTCGTCGATGAACATAATCGCCGGGGCACTCTTGCGGGCGTCCTCGAACAGGGTACGCACACGGCTCGCGCCGACGCCCACGAACATCTCCATAAACTCCGACGCGCTGACCGAGAAGAAGGGCACGTCCGCCTCACCCGCAATGGCGCGGGCCAGCAGCGTCTTACCGGTGCCGGGAGGACCCACAAGCAGCACGCCTTTGGGAATTTCCGCGCCGATCTGGTGGTACTTGCCGGGGTTTTTCAGGAAGTCCACGACCTCGATCAGTTCGCGCTTGGCTTCCTCATGGCCCGCCACGTCGGTAAACTTGGTCTGGACGCGGTTCTCCTTGCCGTACTTCTTGGCCCGCGACTGGCCGAACTGCATCACGCCGCTCTGGCCGCCCTGGGCACGCATGAAAAAGAAGTACATCATGCCAAACAGCAAGATGATCGGCAGGAAGTTCAGCACAATGCCCAGCCACTGGCTGGCCTGCTCGAAGCGGTAGTTCACGCCCTGGGCCTGCAGCTGCTGGATCAGGCTGCTGTCGGGCGCGGCCTGGCTGTTGGGCAGGCGGACATTGAAGCGCTGGATGGCCTTGGGCTGAACGCTGGGAGCCGGGTTGCCCACAGCGACGGGGGTTGGCTCCTTGAGGAACACCTCGGCCTGGCCTTCCCGCACGACGACCTGCTGGACCTTGCCCTGAGAGAGCAGGTCTTTGAACACGTTGTAGTTGACGCTGGTGCTGCGCGGCGTCTGAGAGAACATCAGGAAGAGCGCCAGTACGAACAGGACGATCAGCCAGGGATTGAGCCGTCTCAAGTGTGGTCCTCCGAGAATGACGAGAAGAATCGGGACGGCAGACCGTCCCACTGAAGTTGAGTGTACCAGACTCAACCTCGGGGGGCGTGGGGGGGGTTACAGAGCCGCCTTCACCGTCCGTCCAGAAAGCGCACGCGCAGGGCCGGGACCCCGCGGGCCGCTGCCGTCACGCTATTCTGGGGGGTGATGATCGACGTCGTCACCACCTGGCAACAGACCTGCACAGCGCTCGCGGGAGACGACTACGACGCGGCCTTCGTCGTGCTGGAGGCGGCGATGCGCGAGGCGAACAAGTCTGTGCGCGCCCGGCTGGCCCTCTACCTCGCCTCCGTTCACGCCCTGTACGGCGACGCGGCCACCACCGAGGCGGGCGCGGCGCTGCGCGAGGCCCGCACGCTGGACCCAGCCTTACGCGAAGACCCGCTGTACCTCGCCCTGAGCGCCGAACTCGACGCCCGGCTGCGCGGCCCCGACGCTGCTCCGCCACCGCCCGCCGCCGTGAATGCTGCGGAGCCCCTGGCCCGCTTCCACGCGCAGGCGGCGCTGGCCCTCGCCGGACACCCGCAGGAAGCGCTGGAGGTGCATCTGCCCGCCTCCGAACTGCCATCCCACCTGAAGTGGCGGCTGAGAAGCTGGCAGGCCGACGCCGAGGAGCAACTCGGGCACCCGCTGGAAGCCGCCAACCTGTACGCCGAAGCCGCGCACCACGCCCAGGGCCTCAACCGCGCGGTGATGCTTCAGGAACAGGCGGCGCTGCGGCTGCAACTCGGACAACCCGCCGAAGCCGCGCAACTGCTGGAACAGGCCCGGGGGCTGTACACCGGCCAGGACCCGGAAGAGGGACTGAATCTGGCCACCTGGAATTACCTGCACGCCCAGGCGCTGCTCAACCTCGGCAAGCCTGAAGACGCGCAGGCCGCCATCCGCGAGGCGGACCGATTGGAACGGCTTCACGGCGATCCCAGTTATGGGGTGGCGCTGGTGTGGGGGCAGGTCATGACCCACCTGGGCCAGACTGAGGAGGCACTGGGACACTTCGAGCGGGCGCTGACGCTGGCGGGCGAGGGCGACAAGCCCTACGCGCAGCACGAACTTGGCGTCGCCCTGCTGGACCTGGACCGGCCAGTAGAAGCCCGCGAGCGGCTGGAGGCGGCCCTATCGGACCCCGAGTACCCTTACGCGCCGGAGGTGCTGGCGGACCTGGCAGAGTGCGACTACCGCCTGGGCAGGCTGCAGGAGGCGCAGACCTCAGCCGAGCAGGCGCTCGCGCAGGGCGCCGTGGTCCCCGCCAGCCTGGTGCTGGGCAGCGTGGCGCTGGACTACTATCATCTCGACGAGGCGCTGGAGCATTACGAGCGCGTGGTGCGCGAGGCCGCGCCGCAAAGCCGCGACTGGATCACGGCACACCAAATGGCCGCCGATGTGATGGCCCAGCAGGGCTTCCGCGACCCCGCCGCCGCCTACGCCCACGCGCAGCAGGCGCTGGAACACACGCCTGAGAGCGACGACTGGCACGGCACACTGCAAGACCACCTGAAAAAGGCCGAGGGGCTGATGGGCGCGAACAGCGGGCGGATGCTGAATTAGAGCATGTGCCGAGAAGAGGACTCCTTTCTGACTGGGCCCGGCGAGCGAACTGGAATGCACATGGGGGAGAATGGGGGACCGCGCGTGGAAGGGCATCCCTCAGGGCTCCCCATTCTCCCCGTGCGCTGGGGCCCCTCCGCTCCGCAGCTGTTCCAGCCACTCCAGGCTTTCGCAAGGCCCTCCCTTCTGTGGACTCGGAGAGCTGTACCCGTCCCTGTAGGGGTTTATGAGAGAGGGTCAACAACAGAACCGGCGAGGCCCACATAGGACCGGCGCTACCGCGCAACGCTGTTCGCGCTTCGGCGTCCGCTCTGGCAGACGCTGGTTCATGACCACCATCGCGGGACGGAGCGGCAGACGTTCTCAGGGCTACGGCGTGAAGGTGAGCGGCGACGCGCAGACGCGGACCGGACGCTTCGTCGGGGAACACGTTGGGATGGAGATGGAATTGACGGCCGGCGCCCGCAGCGTGGCGGGGCGCTCTGGCGGGCGCGTGAACGGTTTCGACGCGGCCCTGACGCACACCGTCTCCGGTGTGCAGGGACGCCTGGGCGGCGAGAAGCTGGACTGCAGCTGACGGGCGACGCACCGCTCCTCGTGATGGCCTTCACCGCCGCGCTGGCTTACAGCAGCGTGCCGTGGGCCAGCGCGGGTGCGGGGAATGCGGTGTACGTGACCACCTGGGGATACAGAGAGCGGAGCGCCTTTTCACCCTCCGCCCTCTGTATCCCCTAACCCCTCAGCAATTCGCCCAGCTTGGCGGCGACCACTTTGGGGTCTGCCTGGCCGCCCGTCGCGCGCATGACCTGCCCGGTAAAGAAGCCCATCAGGCCGGTCTTGCCGCCCTGGTACGCCTCCACCTTGTCGGGGTTGGCCTCCATGACCTCGCGGATGGCGGTTTCGATGGCCCCGGTATCCGTCATTACACGCAGGCCCTCGCGCGCGACGATTTCGGCGGGCGCTTCTCCGCTGGCGGCGGCGCGGGCCAGCACCTCCTTGGCCATTCGGGTGCTGATCTGCCCCCCCGCGAGCAGCGCGGCGAGGGCGGGCAGATGGGCGGCGGAGAGGCGGCTCTCGCCCGAACGCAGGCCCGGCGCGAGATCGTTGACGGTCCAGGCAGCCACCTGCGCGGCGTGTTTCCCGGCCCCGGCGGAGGCGAAGAACGTCCCCAGCGCCCCGTCACGCGCGAGTGTGCGCGCGTCGGCCTCGGGCACGCCCTGAGCGGTCAGGCGGACAACTTCGGCCTCCTGCTCGGGCGGCAGGACCTGGAAAGGCTGGGCAGCAGGCGATGTGGCGGCCCTGGGCTTTTCCGCCCTTGGCGCTTTGCCCTGTGCGCTCGGCCCTGCGCCCTCTGCCTTCTCTGCCCGCTGCACTTCCTTCGCCCAGGTGTCGCGCAGCGTGATGATGCGCCCGAACACCAGAGCGCCTTCCCGGCTGTCCACCGGGTCACGCCAGAAATAGCCCTGACGCTCGAACTGATAGCGGGTATCGGCGGGGGCGCCCAGCACGCTCGGCTCCACAAAGCCTCTCGTCACGCGCAGGCTGTGGGGATTGAGAAACCGGAAAAAGTCCTCCTTGAGGGGCGCGGCTTCACTTTCGTGGCTCATGCGTTCGGGATCGAAGTCGGGAGCGATGTCGTCCTCGTTCTCTCCCTCCGGGTGGGCCACGCGGAACAGGCGGTCATACAGGCGGAACTCGGCAGGCACGGCTCGCTCGGCGCTGACCCAGTGAATCACGCCACCCGCCTTCGCGTCACCTTCCAGCAAGGTGGCGTGGATGAGGGTGACGGCCCCAGACTGGTCCGTCTCGAAGGAATCCGCACGGATAATTCCGGCACCGCGTAGGCGCACATTCCCACCCACCGTCAGCCGCTTGTAGCCCTTCGGCGGATCGGCGTCGAAGTCCTCGCGCTCGATGTAGACCTCGCGCGTGAGGGGCACGTCCCGCACCGCCTGCTCCGGCGAGACGCGCTCACCCGTGGGCAGCAGCACCAGCCCGTCCGGCGAGTCCCGAATTACGTCGTGGGGCCAGTAGGACAGCGTTAAGGTCTGCGTCTCCCCTTCAGGCAGGTTGGCGATCACCACGCGCACGGGATCGGTCACCGCCATCACCCGGGGAGCGCGGTGGTTGAGGTCTCCGCGCACCGCGTTCTCGTACACGCTGATGTCCACCGTGCGGTTGGTGCGGCTCACGCCGATCTGTGAGGCGAAGGCGCGCACCGCTTCGGGCGTCACGCCCAGGCGGCGCTGAGCGCGCAGGGTGGGCATGCGGGGATCGTCCCAGCCCGTCACCACGCCTTCTTCCACCAGCCGCCGCAACTTGCGCTTGGAGACGATGGTGTACTCCAGACTGCGCCGCCCGAACTCATACTGGTGGGGACGGGGAGAAAAGCCGAGCGTCTCCATCAGCCAGTCGTAGATCGCGCGGTTGTCCACGAATTCCAGGCTGCACAGCGAGTGCGTTACGCCCTCCAGCGCGTCTTGCAGGGGGTGCTGGAAGTCATACATGGGGTAGATGTGCCACGCGTCGCCCTGCCGGTAGTGTGGGTGGTTGACGATGCGGTACAGCACCGGGTCACGCAGCTTCATGTTGGAGCTGGCAAGGTCGATCTTGGCGCGCAGAACGTGGGCACCATCGGGGAATTCGCCCGCGCGCATTTGGCGGAAGAGGTCCAGGTTTTCCTCTACCGATCGGTCCCGGTAGGGACTCGGTGTGCCGGGCGTGGTGGGATTGCCGCGCAGGCGAGCCATCTCGTCGCCGCTGACGGACTCCACATACGCCTTTCCCATTCGGATGAGTTGCTCGGCGTACTCGTAGTAGCGCCCAAAGTTGTCTGAGGCATAGTACAAATGCTCGCCCCAGTCCCAGCCCAGCCAGCGCAGATCGTCAGCGATGGAGTCCACGTATTCCTGCCGGGTGAGTTCGGGGTTGGTGTCGTCCATCCGCAGGTGGTAGCGCCCGCCGTACTGCAGGGCCATCTGAAAATCCAGAAAGGAAGCGAACACGTGCCCGAGGTGCGCGTACCCGCTGGGATCCGGCGGAAAGCGGGTGACCACCTGCGGGTACTTGCCGCCCTTCAAATCCCGCTCGATGATCTCGGTGATGAAGTTGGGGGCCACGCGAGCGGCGGCAGTACCACCATAGGCAGTGTCCCCGCGCGCAGCGGTGGCCGGAGAGTCGGGGGCAGTCATAACGGTCAGGATACCGTTCAGGCCGCAAACGAAGAGGGGGCAGACGGGGAGTGGGGGCGAGGGGTACGGTACGTTCGTGACCTCACCCGTAACCGTCCGTCACGTGACCGGTCCAGATGACCCAGCCCTCGCCGCCTTCGGGCGTATTCAGGAGCGCAGCTACTACGCGCCCGACACGCTGATTCCGCCGGAAGCCTTCGGGCACCTCGTCTCCGCTGGAGGCCAGGGTGGGAGGCGCAACCGCATCGTGGTGGCCGAAGGTCCAGCAGGGCAGGTGCTGGGCGGCAGCATCTACCACCTGCTGCCTGAAGCCGCGTTCAGCTCCTTCGTGGCCGTGGCCCCTGAAGCGAGGGGCCGGGGGATCAGCCGCCTGATTCACACCGCCCGAATGGACGATGTGCGGACCCACGGCCTCGCCGGTCTGTTTGCCGACAGCGTGTTTCCCGAGCGCCAGGACGCCGAGGACCGCGAAGCCGAGGCCCAGGTGGGCATGAACCCGCTCGTGCGCCGCCGCGCCCTGAACGCCCTGGGCTACCGCACGGTGGACGTGCCCTACTGGCAGCCCGTGGGCGGTCCCAATGGCGGTCCGCTGACTGATCTGGACCTGCTGTACGCCCCCCTGAACGGCGGCAACACCGTAGCCACCGCCCTCGTCGCCGAAACGATGCGCGCCTACTGGAGCGGCTGGCTGGGAAAGGGCCGCGCCGGACGGGAAGCGGAAGCGCTGGCTGAGCGGGCGGGAACAGGCGTGCTCGCACTGCTGCCTGCGACGCAGACGCCGGGGTACTGGCGGGGGAGGTGAGGTTGGGCCAGCGGGGTGGTCCCCCCTCTCCGAACTGTACCGGTCACCCCTGGCCGCGCCAGGCCCTCCCTCCTGCGGAGCTCTACGGGTCCGTTTCGCAGCGCCGCGGGTTGTACGAGGGGAGAGGGTCAAAAACCACCACACCGCTTCTCAGCAGCGTCACGGAACAAAACCCATGAAGACCGCCCCTAGGCACAGCGCACAGGCCTCTTCCTACTGGGTAACGCAGCCTCGCGTTCAAAAGAATGGTGGAGGCGAGCAAAATGACGCGCCCCACCATGAGCTCCCCCTGCCCCGGTGGGGGAAGCCGGAGCAAGGTACCCTGCCTCCAACAGCAATCACGCCCCCCGAAGGAAGCGTGATGCTGAAGCGTTCCCCGTTTTACGCCGCAGGCTGCTCGCCCGCGCCATCCGGCTCTGCCGTGCGCCGCCCACGAGCAGGCCGCTCAGGAGCAGCGTCGGCGGGAGCTGCAGGCGCAGGAGCCGAGGCCGGAACACCGATCTTGACCAGCGTGTCCCCAAAGGCCCGCATGGCGTCGCTCGCCTCCAGCTCGGACACGGCGCGGGCGTTGAGCGCCTTGAGCTCCTCACGCGTAACGGCGTACTCGGGTGCGTCGTGCCCCTTGAGGGTTCGGAGCACGCTGTACGCCGTGCCCGCCTCAATCAGCGCGCCCTTGGTGGTGGTGACGCTGGCATCGGTGGTCATGTCGTTGCCCACCAGCGTGATTGCCTCCGGCGAGATCAGGGTTACGCGGTCACCGCGCTCCTCCATATGGGCGGCCAGCTGCAGCAGCCCGCGCAGATGCAGCATGTGGGTGAACATGTCGAGGTGCGCGAGCATCGCACCGGCTTTTTTCAGCAGATTCTCCATGTCTGTATTTTTCTGTTTTGGACAGAATTGTCAAGAGGGCATCGGCTTAATACTTCTCGCTTATTCTTTCCACAACAGAACACCCCGGCAAAAAAAGGAGGGGAGTCCCCCTCCTCCGAACCGGTTGGTCCGGACGTTTAGCTGCGGACCTGCGTGCTGGGCACGAGCGTCAACTTGATCTGAATTTCCTTGCCCTCCCGGAGGACGGTCAATGTGACCGTATCGCCAGGCTGGTAGCGGCGCACCGCGTACTGGAAGTCCGAGAAGTTGGTCACCCGCTGACCGTTCACCGCCGTTACGATGTCGCCGGAGAGCCGCTTGCCATTTGCATCGTAGTTCAGGGGTTGCAGCCCGGCGCGGGCGGCAGGGCTGTTCTTGGTCACGTCGGTGAAAAACGCTCCGGGAGTCTCACCCAAATCAAAGTACTTGCTGAAATCAGCGAAGTGCTCGGCGGGCAGAGCGCTAACGCCCTGCAACTCACCCGGCAGGTTCAGACCGATGCCGATCATCGGCGCGTTGCGCTTGACGCCCTGGCGGAAGCTGGCAATCCGGGCATCTTCGCGCGTAATCGGCACGGCGAAGGAATCGGGGGTGTTGTCCTCGCCCCTGACGCGGATATAGCTCACCACGCCCACCACCTCGCCCTGCGCGTTGAGGATGGGGCCGCCGCTGTCACCCGGCACGAGGGGAGCATTCATCTCCAGAGTGCCAGGGGGAAAGTCCGCGCGGCCCGCATCGGCGTTCAGACCAATGAGGCGGCCCGTTTTGGAGGTCAGGAATGCGCCGCCCCCGTTGCCGATGCCCAGCAGGGGGTCTCCGATAACCGGTCCCCGGGCCGCGAGCGGCATGAATGGCGTTGCGCCCGGCACGTTGACGCGCAGCAGGGCGATGTCCGCCTGCTCGTCATAGCCGACGACTTCCACGGCGTAACGCTTCTTGTCGAGGGTCTGCGCGCTGAGTGTCTTGGACCCGGCAACGACGTGATAGGCCGTCAGCGCGTAACCGTCCCCAATGAGAAAGCCGGTGCCCACACCGCCGGGATCACTGCAATTGGTGGGTGGGCAATCTTCCAGACGTAGGGTGGCTGGGCGCAGCTTTTGGAACAGGGCGCGGAGGGCAGAGGCCTCGGCGGCACTCAGGGCTTTGGGAGCGATCTTCGCAGGTTCTTGCGTCTGGATCTTGCTCTTCAGGCCGGGCGTTGCGGCAGCGGAAGGCGTCGTCTGCGCCCCTGCCGTGAGCAGCAGCGACAGCGTGAGCGCCAGGCCGCGCGAAGCGGCCAGTCGAATGGCATTCATGCGCTCCAGTCTGTGCCGCTTAACCCCAGACATGTGTGCCGTTCGTTTCGTTCTCACCAGACTCCGCCTTTACCATTTGGGTTCGTCCTGGCGGGACAACACGTCAGCCGTAGAAATGCAGTGGGCGCTAGCATCAGGACCATGACGGCGGCCCTCCTGACCCGTGTATTCGTGTACGGCACCCTGCGGCCCGGCGAACGCAACGCGGCGGTGGCGCGGCGGGGCGGCACATTTACGGCGGTGTCTGCCCTCCTGTCCGGTTACCGGCTGCTGCACCTCCTGCCTGAGGCGTACCCGGGCGTCGTGCCCGGTGCCCCCGAAGACACGGTGCTGGGCGAGGTGCTCACCTACGCGCCCGCTGACTGGGACCGTGCCCTGCCCTTCCTCGACGAACTGGAGGGCGTCAACGACACCCCGCCCCTGTACATCCGCGAGCAGGTAACGGTGGGGCTGGAGGGCGGACGGGAACTTTCGGCCTGGGTCTACGTGTATGCGGACACGGCGCGGCTTTCCCGCCCAGGGGTGCGCCCGGTGCCCGAAGGCGACTGGCGAATGAGGAAAGAAAGGGACTGGCCCCAGGCAAGCGAGCACTGAGGGCCCCATCTGGCACGCGCCTTGCTGGTGTGGCACGCTGGAAAAGTGACCGTGTCCCATGTCCTGCCCTCGCGCCCCCTGCCCTCCCGTGAGGAACGTACGGCCTGGGGCCGCCACCTGCGCCACGTCCTGCCCCGCAGCGCCCATGAGGTCCTGCTGCCGCCAGAGGAAGACCGCAACGTACTGGCCACGCTGCGGGCCGGAACCGAGGGCTGCCTACCGCACCTCGTGCCGCTGCGCTTCGGGCGGATGGCCGCCTCGCCCTTCGCCTTTTTTCGGGGCACAGCGGGGCGGATGGCCGCAGATCTCGCCCGCACGCCCGTCACCGGGGAACGGGTGCAGGCGAGCGGCGACGCCCACTGTGCCAACTTCGGGGCCTTTGCCACCGGCGAGCGCCACCTGGTCTTCGATCTCAACGACTTCGACGAGACGCTGCGGGCCCCCTGGGAATGGGACATCAAGCGGCTGGCCGCCAGCCTGGTCCTGGCCGGACGCACCGCTGGGCATACCGAGCGCGAGGCCCGCGCATCGGCGCAGGGGGCCGTGCGCGCCTACCGCCTCCACACCCGCACCTACGCCACGCTGCCGCACCTCGACGTGTGGTACGACCGCATCGACGCTTCCGAGGCGCTCGCGGACATGGGGGCCGACACCCGCCGGCACGGCCACGAGATGTTCAGCCGGGCGCGGGAGCGCACCCACTTGCATACCCTGCGCAAGCTCGCCGAGCGGACGCCAAACGGCTGGCGGCTGCGGGATGATCCCCCGCTGCTGGTCCACACCGACGACCCACGCCTGGAGGGCTGGGACGTCTCCGGCTGGCTGGACGAGGTGCGCGGCTGCTATCTGGACACGGTACCTCCGGACCGCCGGGCGCTGCTCGCGCGCTACCACCTCGCCGACTGGGCGATGAAGGTCACGGGCGTGGGCAGCTGTGGACGGCGCGTGCTGGTGCTGCTTCTGGCCGCAGAGGGCGACGACGTGATATTCCTACAGGCCAAGGAGGCCCGCTCCAGCGTGCTTGAACCCTTTGCCGGCGCGGCGGAGACCCGCAGTGCGGCACACCGCGTGGTGTTCGGCCAGCAGCTGATGCAGTCGGCCACCGATCCCTTTCTGGGCTGGGCGACGTGCGGGCCGCACACCTTTTATGTCCGGCAACTGCGGGATATGAAGGGACGCTTCGATCTGGAACGCGTACGCTCCCGCACCCTGGAGGAGATCGGCGAGCTGTGCGGCTGGGCCCTGGCCCGGGCCCACGCCCGCACGGGCGACGCGGCGGTCACGGGCGCCTACATGGGCGGCGGCGAGCGCTTCGACTGCGCCGTGACCGCCTTTGCCGCCGCCTACGCTGACCAGGCCGAGCGCGACCACGCTCAGCTGGTGCAGGCAATTCGTGGCGGCGAGATCGAGGCTGAGGCCCACCCGGAGGACTGACCAGACCGACACCTGCAGCGCCGCCCCCACGAGGAGGGCGGCGCTGCAGGTGCGGTGAGCTTTAGCGGACGATGCGCTGGCCGCGGCGAATGCCGAGCTGATCGGTCAGGGCGATGTACTCGTCGTAGCTGGTGCGCTCCAGGTACTTCAGCAGGCGGCGGCGCTGACCGTTCATCAGCTGCAGGCCGCGCTGGCCGTGCTTGTCCTTCTTGTTCTCGGTCAGGTGACGGGCGAGGTTCTGGATGCGCTCGGTGAGCAGGGCGATCTGCACAGCGGTGCTGCCGGTGTCGCTCGCGCTCTTGGCGTGGGCCTGGATGGTCTTTTGCTTGTCGATCACGTTGTACCCTCTACTGTTGTGAAGTCCCGCGCGCAGCAGCCAAAGTTGGCCTCGACCACTTGCGGCGGCAAACGCCAGGGTAACACACTGGGCCGCACTGCGTCTCGCCTGCAGAAACCACTGCTCTCAGCGGCCCCCGCTCAACCCGCGTTTGACAAGTGCTGGCCCATCGTCTACCCTTGTGCGTGCAGCATTTTTGCCCCAGGGCTGCGGTAGACCGGCAAACGCCAGTGTAGCTCAGGGGTAGAGCAACTGATTCGTAATCAGTAGGTCGTCGGTTCAAATCCGACCTCTGGCTCCAGAACGAAAGACCTCCGCCTAGGCGGAGGTCTTTCGTTGCTCGCAGAGGCGGAACCCCTCTCCTCAGCGGTCCGTCGTTGCCGTGTACGTCCCGTCGGCGTTGCCCGTAAACGTCACCGTACCCTGACGGTCCGTGCGGTAGACCCGGATGCCATTTTGCTTGTACAGGTCCAGTGCCGTCTTCGTCGGATGGCCGTAGCTGTTCTCACCCACGCCGATCACCACGTTTTCGGGGCGCACGGCGGCGAGCCAGGCAGCGTGGTCCCCGTTGGCCGCCCCGTGATGAATGCTCTTGTAAACCTGGAAGGGACCCTTGACCTCAGCGCGGTCCTCTGCCAACCAGGCCGCGGTCTCGGGCTTCTCGCTGTCGCCGGTCATCAGCGCCCGGAAGTCGCCGAATTCCACGCGCAGGCCCACGCTGTTCTCGTTCTGATCGTCACCCATGCCGGGGGGCGGGGCGATGACGCGCACCTTCACGCTGCCCAGGTTGATGAGCTGCCCGTTGGCCTTTTGAAAGGTGGTACCCGCGTCCTTCAGGACCGAGACGAGGCGCTCCCACGTCCGGGTGGTGCCCGCCAGGCCGTTGTTGATAAAGAGCGTCGGCTTGGCCTGCTCGGCGGCCACCACCAGTCCGGCGATGTGATCGGCGTCGGCGTGGCTCGCCACCATCAGGTCGAGCTTGTCCACCCCGTAGGTCTGGAGGTGACCTTTCATCCGCTCGCTGCTGCGGCCCCCGTCATACAGCAGCGTCTTGCCTTCTGGACTCCGAATCAGCACGGCGTCGCCCTGCCCCACATCCAGAAAACGGATGGTGACCTGACCAGTGGGCCCATCTGGTGCTTTCTGCTGGCCCCCGCCGTGACCCATCCGGTCGGTGCAGGCGGCCAGGCCGATGGTGAGCGCCAGCACCAGCAGGCCCAGCTTGTCGGAAGTCGTGGGTCCGTTGGGACGCAGGCCACCCCGGCCTGCCCCAGCACGTTTGGAAGAGGCGCGCGCCCCTTTCGTTCCACCGCTCTTGGAGGTTCTGGCAGGCGCTTTGGGCGAAGTCGTCTTGGGCGCCGACGCTCTGCGGGAGGCGGGTTTCTTGTCGCTCATAGGTTGATCTCCCCGTCTCCCACCGCTGCGGCGTTCAGCACGTCCAGGCGGCGCTGGGCCTCCTCGCGCCGGGCCCGCGTCTCAGCCTCCAGCACGCGGACCACCGCACCGTCGGGGCCGTCCTCTACCCCCAGCAGGTCACCCTCACGCACACCCGGCGGCAGCGCTTGCCTGGGCAGATCGAAGGTGGAACCGTCCTCCCGCTCCAGCCGCGCCACCGGGCCACGCGGCGTGTCTTCCAGCCCGTCCACCGTCCAGCGCTCCTGCCGCCCGCCCTGTGTGCCTCCCCCGTTGTCCTTCACGCTCACAGCGTAGCGTCCCTGTCCCGTTCTGTCTCTCCCCCCACTGGACCGGGGACCCGCCCTACACTGCCTCCATGCACCACGACCTTCAGCTGAACGGCGGTGACCTGACCCTGCGGCCTCTGGGGGAGGCGGACATCTTGCCGCTGTGCCTGCTCGCGCAAGACTGCCTGCCCGAGTTGCAGCACATGAGTACCCCGCCGAGTCACCCCGCGTACTACCGCTTGGCCCTGGACGCGCCCGACGCCATGCCCTTCGCCGTGTATGTGGGCCGGGAGGTGGCGGGCACCACCCGCTACGGCGACATCCGGGCAGCCCACGCCGGGCTGGAGATTGGCTGGACCTGGCTTCATCCACGCTGGCACGGCAGCGGCGTCAACCGCCGGATGAAAGCGTTGCTGCTGGCCCACGCTTTTGAAGTCATGGGCATGGAAAGGGTGCAGATCAAAACCGACATCCTGAACACACGCTCGCAGCGTGCAATCGAGAAGCTGGGCCTGACCCGTGAGGGCGTGCTGCGCTCGCATATGCGCCGCCCGGACGGCACCATGCGCGACACGGTGATGTACGCGGTCACGCGGAGCGGGTGGCCAGAGGTACGCAGGCGTCTGACCGTCTAAAGGTCAGACTGTCCTCCCGCCAAAAAAAGCCTGCAGTCAGGTGGTGAACCCGCTCGGCGGTCCGGTCCAGTGAAGCCGAGCGCTTTCAACAAGACTGCTTTCCTTTGAAAGGAAGAAGCGTCACAGTAGGGGGGTGCTCCACCATCCACCACCTCCGCGGTCGAGCGTGAGGACCAGCTTACGGCGCTGCTGCGCGGGCGGTATGGCGGGCACCTGCTCACGCCGCTCGGGAATGGGGCCAGGGCGAGCGAGGCCGCGCGCAGGCTGGGTCAGCCCGCTGCGCGCACTACCCCGTTCGGCAGCTGCGGCCGGTGGTCGTGCGCCTGGTGGCTCCCGGGTTGCAGTCCCTGCCACAGCCGAGGATGGTTCAGTCCTTTCCCGAAACGCTGAGGAACGCTTTTCTGGACGCTGCCGGGCCTCCGCTGGCCGAGCACTGGTCCAGCCCTGGCCAGAAGGGTCTGGCACCGCCCTCTTTCGCCGTGCCCGGCACGCCGCGCGACCTCGTCCGCCTCCCTGCTGGCCGCTCTCATCAACACCATCCCGGTAACACGTCGCCGCTGACCGGGACCGCTGCAAACCCCGAAAGGCCCATCCATGCTGAATGAAACCCTGGCCGGTGAAGTGCTCTCGCTCGCGCGTGCGGGCGGCGCAGACTTTACCGAACTGTTTGTGGAAGACACCGTGACAACAGGTCTGCGCCTGCATCAGGGCGAGGTAAAGGACGCGGGCGGCGGCAACCTCTTCGGAGCCGGGCTGCGCCTGCTGTACGGCTCCCGTGTGGTGTACGCCTACACGAACGACGTGACGGCAACGGGCCTGCGCGACCTCGCGGGGCAGGTGGCCCGCGCCCGGGCAGGCTCGGGCGAGACGGACCGCGCCGGAACCGGCGGGCTGGACTTCCGGCGGGTAGACGCCCCTCCCCTGTACGTGGCCCGCGAACACCCCCTGCACGCTTCCAGCCGGGAAAAACTGGCCCTGATGCGCCGCGCCCACAGAGCCGCCGCCGGAGCACCCCAGATCAAAACGGTGGACGTAACGTACTCGGACCGCGTGCAGCGCGTGCTGGTGGCGAACAGCGAGGGCATGTGGGCCGAGGATGAGCGCGTCTGGACCCGTATGGGCGTGACCGCCATCGCCCAGGACGGCACCCTGCGTGAAACCGGCACCTGCAGCCCTGGCGCGGGGCAGGGCCTGGAATTCTTCGAGACCTTCAGGCCGGAGAGCATCGGCGCGGAGGCTGCCCAGATCGCGGGGGCGATGCTGCACGCCTCCTACGCACCCGCCGGCAAGCTGCCCGTGGTCATAGGCAACGCTTTCGGCGGCGTGATCTTCCATGAGGCGTGCGGGCATATTCTGGAAACGACTTCGGTGGAGAAAAACGCCAGCGTCTTTGCCGACAAGATGGGGCAGAAGATCGCGCACGAATCCGTAACCGCCATCGACGACGGCACCCTGCCGGGTGCGTGGGGCATGGTGAATGTTGACGACGAGGGCATGGCTGGACAGCGCACCGTCCTGATCGAGAACGGGGTCCTGAAATCCTTTCTGGTGGACCGGGTGGGCGAACTCAAGACAGGGTACGCCCGGACGGGCAGCGGGCGGCGGCAGAACTACACCTTCGCGCCCGCCAGCCGGATGCGCTCGACCTTTATCGACAACGGCCTTGAAACGCCAGAACGCCTGATTCGCCAGGTGTCTCACGGCATCTACGCCCGCACGATGGGCGGCGGCAGCGTCACGCCCGGCACCGGCGACTACAACTTCGCGGTGAACGAGGCGTACCTGATCCGGGACGGCGAGATCGCCGAACCGCTCAAGGGGGCCTCACTGGTGGGCAATGGCGCGCAGGACCTGCAACACATCGTGGGCGTGGCGGGTGACCTCGCGCTTGGTCAGGGCATGTGCGGCAGCGTGTCCGGCTCACTGCCCACCGATGTGGGGCAGCCGCACATCCTAATTTCGGAAATTACCGTCGGAGGCCGCGCATGACGAAGAGTGCAGAAGTCCAGACCGCCCAGCTCAGCCTCGAAGGCGCCCGCGCCTACCTGCTGGACCGGGCGCGGGCGCGCGGCGTGACGCTGGAGGTGTACGGCGAGCGCGGTACGTCTACGGGCGTGCAGGCCTTTGGCGGCGAAGTCAGCGAATTCAAGCTCTCGGCGCGGCAGGGCGTGGCGCTGCGCGTGGTGGTCGGCGGCGCGTGGGGGCACAGCTACACCGAAAACCTTTCCCGGCCCGCGCTGGACCGGGCGCTGGATATGGCTGTGGAGAACGCCGAACTCGTCGCGCCCGAGGCTGGGGCGGGCGTGCAGCACTGGCCGCCCCCACCCGAACTCGACCTGTACGGTGAGGGCCTGAGCGGCGTGACGGTGGAGCAAAAGGTGGACGTGGCACTGGAACTCGACCGCGCCGCCCGGGACGCTGACCCACGCGTGGCGAGCGTGCCCTACGGCGGCTATGAGGACGGTGACACCCTGCGCCTGGTGGGCAACACCGCCGGGCTCGGCCGCGAGGCCCGCGAACTGTACGCCATGGGCTACGCCTACCCCCTGGTCACGGAAGGCGGACAGCACAAGATTCAGGGCGACTGGCAGTTTACCCGCGAGTTCACGGAACTGGACCCCACCCGCACTGCCCTCTCGGCAGTGGAAAAGGCCGTGGCGTTGCTGGGCGCGAAAGCCGCCCCGAGCGGCACCTTTCCCGCCATCCTCTCGGGGGAGTGCCTGGGGCAACTGCTTGCCCTTTTCGCCCCCATGTTCAGCGGACAGATGGTGGAGGAAGGCAAGAGCCCCCTGGCTGGACGCCTCGGTGAGGCCGTTGCCTCCCCGCTCGTCACCCTGACCGATGACCCCACCCTGCTGCGCGGCCTACAGTCCCGCGCCTTCGACGCCGAGGGCTGCCCCAGCGTGCCCCTGACCCTGATCGAAGGGGGACGACTCTCGGCCTTTCTGCACAACGCGGCGACGGCGGCACGGGCGGGGACGGTCAGCACCGGCCACGCTTCCCGCCAGGGCATTCAGGGGACTGTGGGCGTGGCTCCCAGCAACCTCGTCCTGCACGCGGGCGGAGCGCAGGCCGCTCGCCTGAGCGCCGGACTGACCGGCGTGCGGGTGACGGGCGTGTCGGGCGGCCACGCGGGCGCGAAGCCCATCACCGGCGACTTCTCGCTGGAGGCCGAAGGCTTCTGGGTGGAGGGCGGCGAGGTGGCACATCCGCTGGAGGTCTTCACGGTGGCGGGCAACATCCTCGATCTGCTCGTGGGGATTGAGGCCGTGGGGCGCGAGTTGCGCGAGACCCAATACGCGGTGAACGCGCCCGACGTGCGGGTGGGAGCGCTTGCCATCGGGGGAATGTAGGCCGCGAGCGGTGGCGGTTGGCCTTCAGCCTTTCGCCATCTGCCCTCCGTCCCATTACACTCCCACCCATGATCATGAACCTGCTGCTGATCTTCCTGCCGATCAGCCTGCTGCTGGAGTACGTCTTCAAGGCACCACCGCTGTGGGTGTTTTTCACGGCGACGGTGGCGATCATTCCGCTCGCCGACTGGCTGCGAAAGGCCACCGAGCAGATCGCCGCGCGGGCCGGGCCCACCATCGGCGGGTTACTCAACGTCACCTTCGGCAATCTGGCCGAGCTCATTATCGCCATCTTCGTGCTGCTGCAGGGCAACACCACGGTGGTCAAGGCGCAGATCACCGGCAGCATCCTGGGCAACGCGCTGCTGGGGCTGGGCCTCGCCATCTTGATCGGTTCGTTCGGGCGCACCACCCAGAAATTCAGTCGGCAAAACGCCGGGCAGCTCAACTCCATGTTGTTTCTGCTCGTTATTGCGCTGCTGATTCCGGCCCTGTTCGACTACACCGAGCGTCTGCCGGGCTTCACAGCGGGCGGCGAGGTGCTGAGGCAGAATCTGGACGAACACCTCAGCCTGGGCGTGGCGATTGTGCTGCTCGTCGTCTATGCCCTGAACCTGATCTACACGCTGGTCACCCACAAGGACGTCTTTGCCCTTGAGGACGAGGACCACGGACACGGTGACGGGCCGCTGTGGCCGGTATGGCGCGCGTGGGCCGTTCTGATCGGCGGCACAGCCCTCATTGCGCTGGAATCTGAACTGCTCTCAGGCGCGCTGGAGGCCACGAGCAGCACGCTGGGCCTCAGCCCTTTTTTCCTGGGAATCATCGTACTGGCCGTGGTGGGCAACTTCGCCGAGTACATTGCGGGCAGCTACTTCGCGCGGCAGGGCAAGATCGGGCTGGCCATCAACATCGCCGTGGGCGCGACCATTCAGGTGGCCCTCTTTACTGCTCCGCTGCTGGTCCTCATCTCGTACTTTATCGGCAAGCCCATGAACCTGGTGTTTTCCAGCCCACTGGAGCTCGTCGCCATCGTGGCCGTCGCGCTGACGGTCACCACCGTGACCAAGGACGGCGAGGCCACCTGGTTCGAGGGCGTGATGCTGCTGGCCGTATATCTGCTGCTGGCGCTGGCCTTCTTCTTCGTGACGCCGAAGGCGGAGGGTGAGAAAGCGGGGGCGATGCGGCCCCCAGCGGTGAACTCGACCCTCTCGGCGGCCTGAACTTTTCCCTTCTGGTGGGAGGCGTGTCCCTGACCCGGACACGCCTCCTCCCTTTGGGCCACCCGGGACACTTCCCTCCCCCGGCCAGGCGTACCATACCCGCATGAAGTGGCTGCGCGATCAGGCCCTCGCCCACATCGTGGACAAGGTGGAGGCGGGCGAACGCCTCTCTTTCGACGAGGGGATGCGGCTCTACCACACCCGTGATCTCAATGCCCTGATGCGGTTGGCGAACATGACCAAGAAGCGGCTGCACGGCGACAAGGTGTTTTTCGTCCACTCCATGCGGCTGGAGTTCACCAACATCTGCTACGTGGGCTGCACATTCTGTGCCTTCGCTGCCCACAAGGGCGAGGAGCGCGCGTGGGACTACTCACCGGGCGAAGTGGTGGAGCAGGTACGCCGCCGCTACCTGCCCGGCATCACCGAACTGCACATGAGCAGCGGGCACCACCCGAACCACAAGTGGGACTACTACCCCGAGATGGTGCGCGGGCTGCGGGACGCTTTCCCAGACGTGCAGGTCAAAGCGTTTACCGCCGCTGAGATCGAGCACTTCGCCAAGATCAGCAAGAAATCCACGCTGGAGGTGCTGCGCGAGTTGCAGGCGGCGGGCCTCGCCGCCTTGCCGGGGGGCGGCGCGGAAATTTTCGCGGACCGCGTGCGGCGGCAGGTGGCAAAGAACAAGGTCAAGGCCGACAAGTGGCTCCAGATTCACCGCGAGGCGCACTCGCTGGGCCTGCGGACCAACGCCACCATGCTCTACGGCCACATCGAGACGCTGGAGGAGCGGCTGGACCACATGCACCGCCTGCGCGACTTGCAGGAAGAAACGGGCGGCTTCCACGCCTTTATTCCCCTCGCCTTTCAGCCGATGGGCAACAGCCTCGCCCAGAACCTGGGGAAGACGGACTTCACCACTGGTTTGGACGATCTGCGTAACCTCGCCGTGGCCCGCATCTACCTCGATAATTTCCCGCACATCAAGGGCTACTGGGTGATGATCGGCTCGGAGGTCACGCAAGTGAGCCTCGACTGGGGCGTGTCGGACATCGACGGCACGATTCAGGAGGAACACATCGCTCACGCAGCGGGCGCGACTTCGCCGATGGCCCTCTCGCAGGCGGGCATGGTGAAGATGATTCAACACGCGGGCCGGGTGCCCGTGCTGCGCGACGCCTATTACAACGAGTTGGAAGTGTTCGGGAGAGGTGGCTTCGGCAGGGCGGGGTCAGGCGCGGAGGCGGCGGACTAATGAGCGCAACGCGGCAGCTGGGCGTCGGGCCGCTGCCGCCTCTCGTGTGGTTCAGGGCCCGACCCTCTGCGGCGCTGGGCCTCCCGGAAGGCTGGCAAACGGGGCTGATCCCCGCACAGCTGCTGTGGCCGGTGCTGGGGGCAATGGGGTGGGCCTCTCCCTATCTGGTGGAGTTCACCCTGCGCCTCTTTGCCCCACTCGGGGACGGCACAGGCTGGACCGCCTACTGCCCGATGGCGCAACCGCGTCTGCTCCGGCTCCTGCCCAGCCTGTGCCTGATCCTCATGGAGCTGAGGCGTGGGAAGATGCAGCGCCCATGACCCCCTCCCCCGAGCCGCTGGACGAGGTGCTGCGCCTCGACGATACCTGGAACGCCGCCTATCACCGCCGCGATCCCGCCATGATGGCGGGCGTGGTGGCCGACGACTGGATGGCCTTTTTCCCCGACGGCCAAGCTGTGTTCAAGGCCGATCTGCTGGAAGGCATGCGCCACAACCCGCCCGCTGCCCTGATGTTCGAGCGCCATGCCGCCCGGGTCTTTGGTGACACGGCGGTGACGCGCGGCACCCTATATGCCAACGGCGAGCGCCTGCAGAGCTTTTACCGGGTGTATGCGCGGCGGGAAGGCGAGTGGCGTGGAGTGAGCGTGCAGGTGGTGCCGTGAAAGCAGAGAGACAGTGCAAAATTTACAGCAAAAAGAACCTGATAGGAGCTCAGCCGAAGGCCAATTGCCCATACTATATCCATCCAGACTTCAAGCCGCACGCGCATGCTTTTTCTAAGGCTTTACCAATTGCCTTTGGCATCTCCACAACTTCTGAAACCATTATTTCTACGTGGAAGAGTGGAGAGAACCTTAGGGCTTTATGGTTTGTATCTGCACAGCCCAGAGGCACTTACCCCACCAACATGAGACGTGCTCCTCTCAATGACAGCCTTGTTAACACTGTTACCGACTCTCTTGAAGGAGCCAGCCAGCAGATACGTGGCCACCCGTGGCGCATCTTTGGCCTTGAAATTCAGGTCCGGGAAGAAGCTGTACAACTCCTCCTCGTTCTGCTCGACCGCCTCTGGCCCTCCAAGAAAACGGGGGTGCCGTCCGAAGAGCCGCTCTCTTCTGGTTTTGATGACAGCAAGCGGCCGGACAGTATGAATGACTGGGGCCGAATATGACCTTCCATTCCGTCTTCCTCGGAGCGGGAACGGCCTTCCTGCTTCCCTGGCTGCACCTCTCGACTTACGACGACTCGGCGTACCCGGTCTTCCCCACCCTCCACATGCGCTTGGGCCGGCCTCATGTGGAGGGAGAGGGCGTCTTCGCCGCCGTTTCGCCGTACGCCTGGCTCCTCCTCGCCTTTGGTGTGGTCTGCCTGGCCCTGCACCTCCTTTTGGGAAAGAACCGCGCGTGACCCGCAGGTTTCCCCTCAGCCCCGCGCGGAGCGCTTCATGACCTACCGCGCCGGCTGGATTCACTACACCAACGTCGCGCCCATCCTCGATTCGCTGACGCTGCCGCTGGGCGTCACGGCCATCACGGGCGTGCCCACCCAGATGAACGCCGCACTGCTCTCCGGCGAGGTGGACATCGCCAATATCAGTGCGGTGGAATTTATCCGGCACGCGGACCAGCTCGAAGCGCTGCCCGACTTCAGCGTGGCTGTGCTGGGGCCAGTGTATTCGGTAAACCTCTTTCATACCGCGCCGCTCCCTGAATTGCGCCGGGTGGCCCTGACCGCCCAGTCTGCCATGAGCGTGGCCCTGCTGGAGGTGTTGCTGCGGGAGCGCGGCCTGACCCCAACCCTCGAGCGGGCCGAGGGCGAGGCGCAAACGCTGCTGACCCAGGGCTACGACGGCGTGCTGCGCATCGGCGACAGCGCCCTGCGCGAATGGTACGGCGTGGTAGGCCCACTGACGCCCGAAACCACCATGACCAGCCTGCCCCATGCGGCCCGGGGCATCTGCGTCACCGATCTGGCCGAGGAGTGGTTCCGGCTGACCGGCCACCCCTTCGTGTTCGCAGTGTGGGCGTACCGCCGCGACAACCCGCCACCGCCGGAACTGGTTCAGGCCATGCGGGAAGCCCGGCGCGAGGGAATCGGGTACCTGGCAGACGTGGCGGGCAGGCATGCCTTCAAACTCGGTCTCCCCGAGCGGGTGGTGCAGCATTACCTCTGGAACTTCCGCTACCACCTCGAAGCGCCGGACCGGCTGGGCCTGCAGGAATTTGCGGACAAGGCCGTGCCCGGACACGCGCCGCTGAGGTTTGGACCCAGGCCGGGGCAGATGCGGTGAACCCCACGTCGCTGAGGCGGGGCTTGGAGGCTGGCGCTTCTGAACCCATCTGGAGAGGTGGTCTTCAGGACGCGCCCTCGCCACACCGCCGGCCACTGCGCCGCGTGCGTTGCTGTTCCACTCCTCTCTGACAGAGGCGTGCGCGGCCCTGCTGGAGGGCCCGGCAGAGGAGCTGCTCCCCCGCGTCTACGGCCTGCCCGGGACGGACCCACGCCCCAACGACTTTCTCCCCGAGGGATATGCCCGTTACCCCCACAAACCTCGCCCGCGCGGCGGTGGAAAACGGGCGGGCCGAACGGCAGATCGAGCGCAGCTGGGGCGGCGCCTGCTGGCCTTCCTTTGCCCCTGGCCGCCGGACGCCGATACCTAGAGCATGGGTCAACGTGCGGACTTCCTTTTGACCGGGCCCGGCGAGCGAAATGCGCATGGGGGAGAATGGGGCGCCGTGAGGGCTGCCCTTCCACGCGCGGCGCCATTCGGACAACTGCGCGAGGCGGGGGCACTGAGGTACGCTCCGGGCATGACGCCGGAAGCTCTTCAAGAAACGCAGGCCCACGGGAACTTCCGTCAGCGCGTACTTTCGCTGGTGGCGCGCATTCCGCCGGGGCGGGTGATGACGTACGGGCAACTCGCGCTGCTCGCCGGGCAACCCGGGCCGGGGGGCGCGCGGCTGGCGGGTTTCGTGATGGGCAGCCTGGCGGGCAAGGCAGGGGCAGGCGAGGAAGCGCTGCCCTGGCAACGGGTCATCAACGCGCAGGGAAAGGTCAGCACCCACAAACTGGGATTTGGCGACGTGCAGGAGGAATTGCTGCGATCGGAAGGCGTGGAGTTCGACGCTTCGGGGCGCTGTGACCTTGCCCGCTTGCAGTGGTGGCCCCAGGAGGAAGGCCGCGAGGAACCGCCGCAAGCGCTGCTCTAACGGAGCCCAGCCCCCACACCCCACCGGCCAGCCTCTGTGAAGAAACCCGGGGCAGAACGCCCCAGGGGGCGGGCGTATGCTGGGTCCATGTCTGTCAAGCGAGCGAGAAACAACGTGTGGACGGCGGGTGAGGCCCTGTCCTGGATGCTTGGGGTTACGCTCGGCCTGCTGCTGGGCGTCACGCTGCTGATCCTGACGCCCCGGCTGATGGCGGGCGCGGCCAAGAAGTCGGCTTCCACCACCTCCAGTTCGGCCAGCGCGTCCGCACAGAGCGGTACGGGCCAGCCCACCCAGAACGCGGCGGGTGGGGAGGAGTCCAGCCAGAGCGCCAGCACGGGGCAGGGCAGCGAGTCGGAGTCGGGCACGCCCCAGGGCGACACGGGCCGCAGCGACGCGGTACCCAACGCGGACCCCCAGGGTGGCCTGGACGGCAACATGCAGGCTGAAGGCACGGGCAAGGACACCACCACGGGCGGCAAGGCCGGGCGCGATCCCAGCGCCAACGGCAGCGGACGTCCCGGCGGGGCCACGGCGGGCGGCAACACCACGGCCGGCACCCAGCAGAGCGGCGAGAACCAGGGTGGCCCAGGCAGCCGTGACACGGGCGTGGTCAGCGAAGACGGCATGTCCGAGGGCAGCACCACCCGCCAGGGCGGCGATGCGGGCGGCACGGGCGACCAGCCCAGTGCTCAGGCCCCTGGCACTGTGGGGACCCCGACCAAGGGCACCGAGAACACCATGACCAGCGACGGAGCCACCGGCAGCGATACGGTGACCGAAGACAGCGAGAACACGACCACCAAGAAGGCGGGCAAGCCTACCGACAACGGCGAGGGAAGCGTCAAGGTCCCGGCCGGAACCCAGGGCATTGACACCGCTGCGGGTGGAGCCGCCTCCAGCACGCCGGGTCAGGGTTCGGCCGAGAACCAGGCCGGAACCTCCACGCCCCCCGTCCAGGACGAGAACGAGGCCAGCGGCAGCCAACCCTGAGCCTGTCCCCCCGAGCGCCCCTTTCTCAGCAGAGGCGGCGCTCTTTTTTGTGCTGCCTTTTTGTCGAGGCAATAAAAAAGCCGCCTTCTTCGGCGGTGATGGAGATAAGATATCCCAGAATACACAGGATGTCAAGTTATGCAGCTTGAAAGCCGGACAAAAGTCTGCATATTCAGGGAATGAGGGTGTCAACGACGTTGGAAGTGGCTGGTCTCGATGCTTTCGTCGAGCCGTATCGCGGTCTCTTTGGTGATCGACGGCTCTTTGCGGGGTTCTGCGGCGCGGTCGCTGGGATCCTGGCGAGTGGATCGACACGGGTACGGCAGATGGCCCGGGTCACACCCACGCTGAGCGCCGTTTGCGGCGGTTGATTCATCACCAGGATCAGCGGACCGAGCTGAATGCGGAGAGGCGATGTAAGCCGCACCCCCCTTACTTTTCAGGCGGCAGGCCTGGGATAGAGTGTTCAGTCTATGGTTCGCTCAGCCTCGAAGCAGGCGGCGGGCAGCGGCGAAGGAACCCCATGACGCCGGGGCCACTTCGACACCGAAAGGAGCGTCGAACATGCCCCTAGACTCCAGTCTTCCAGCGCCCTTGTGCTGGGTTTGCCTACAGATTTCCGTCTGGGTGTCTTCTCTTACTTGCTCCGCTCGCCGCTCTGGTGGGCGCGGAGGATAGATATGCATAAAGTTGCGATTGTGGGCCGCCCGAACGTCGGCAAGTCCAGTCTGTTCAACCGCCTGGTTGGGCGTCGCGAGGCCGTGGTGGCCGATTTTCCAGGCGTGACGCGGGACGCCAAAGAAGGGTTGATGCTCTACCACAACCACCGCATCACGCTGGTGGACACGGGCGGGCTGTGGAGCGGCGACGAGTGGGAACAGGCCATCCGCGAGAAGGCCGAGTGGGCGATGGAAGGCGCGCAGGCCGTGATCTTCGTGCTGGACCCCCGCGAGGGCCTGTCGGCCGCCGACTACGAGGTGGCCGAGTGGCTACGCCGCGTAGGCAAGCCGGTGATCGTGGTCGCCAACAAGATCGACAGCCCCAAGCACGACGTGTACCTGGCAGAACTGTGGGGCCTTGGCTTCGGCGATCCCGTGGCGATCAGCGCCGAGCACGCGCGCGGCCTGGACGAACTGATGGACCGCGTGATGGAACACCTCCCCGCCGACGACGAGGACGTCCCCGAAATCGCCCCCATCCGGATCAGCCTGATCGGGCGGCCCAACGTGGGCAAGAGCAGCCTCTTGAACGCCATTACTCAGAGCGAGCGGGCCATCGTGGCGGACCAGCCCGGCACCACGCGCGACAGCCTGGACGTGGAGTGGAACTACGGCGGCCAGCGCTTCGTGCTGGTGGACACGGCGGGCATCCGCAAGAAGCCCGACACGGCCATCGAGGACTACGCGATCCAGCGCTCTCAGGCCGCCATCGGGCGCAGCGACATCATCTGGTTGGTGGTCAACGCCACCGAGATTGGGGACCACGAGC
This sequence comes from Deinococcus hopiensis KR-140, assembly GCF_900176165.1. Taxonomy (NCBI): domain Bacteria; kingdom Thermotogati; phylum Deinococcota; class Deinococci; order Deinococcales; family Deinococcaceae; genus Deinococcus; species Deinococcus hopiensis. The sequence goes on along the minus strand of NZ_FWWU01000009.1, from coordinate 198,565 downwards.
TCAAGCTCGCCAACCTCGCCTACGACAGCGGCAAGCCCGTGATCGTGGTGGTGAACAAGTGGGACCTCGTGCCCGACGAGGACCTCAAGCGCACCGAAAAGGACCTCAACCAGAAGCTGCACCACATCTCCTACGCGCCGCGCGTGTACACCTCGGCGGTGAACGACTACGGCATCCACGACATGCTCGCCGAGGCCATGAAGCTGCACGAGAAGTGGCAGAGCCGCATTCCCACCGCCGAACTCAACCGCTGGTTGGAGGTGTGGCAGATGCGTCAGGCCGTGCCAAACTTCCACGGCAAGAAGCTCAAGATGTACTTTATGACGCAGGTGGAGACGGCGCCACCGACCTTCGCCATTTTTTGCAACCGCGCCGACTTTGTAACGCGCGCCTACGAAGGCTTCCTGCAAAACCGTATCCGCGAAGACCTCGAGTTGGCGGGCGTGCCGGTGCAGCTTAAGTGGAAGGAAAAGGGGCCGTACAAGCGCGGCAAGAAGGGGGAAGAAGCGGAGGCGTAAGGGAGGGTGCAGGATTGCCCCTCGCACGCCCCTCTCTTCGGGCGCTGCGAGTCACCCCAATCTCTGGGTGGGCCCTCTCTCCTGCGGAACTCTACGGGTCCCACGGGCGGAGAGGGTCAAATTGATTGACCTTCTCGGCGCTCCCCCATCTCCTGCCAGTCCTCCCAGGCCAGGGCGGGCAGCAGGGCGAAGCTACCGACGAACAGGGTGGCGAGGGCGGCGGGGACCCGGAGGGCCGTTTTGCCATTCAGCACGAGGTACAGCGCCCCCAGGGTACCCAGCACGCCGATATCCATAAACATCACGCGGGCAAATGGGCTGCGGCGCAGCGTCTCGCGCGTGCCGAGATCGCCGGGACGCCCACGGCCCAGCACAGCAGTCATAAGGATCAGCACGAACAGCGAGGCGTACAGCTTCAGGCGCTCAGGTCCGGGGGAGCGGTACTTCTCGAGGGCTTGAGGGGCAGTCATGCTCCAGCGTAGCGCTGGGCTCGGGAGGGGGGGAGTTCCCCCTTGGCCTTTCCCTCATCCCCACACGTGGGTGGGGAGCGCACACTGAACCATGTTGCGCCCCGTTTGCCTGACCGCCCTCGCGGCCCTGCTGACCGTCTCCGTCCATGCCCAGTCCGCGCGGCAGATCAACTTCACCACCTACGCCACCGCTTTGCCCCAGGTCACCACCATCACGCATGGGGGTGATGGCTCGGGCCGCCTGTACGTCACGCTGCAAGGCGGGCAGGTGCGGTTGCTGGAGGGAGGCAAGGTGCGCGCCCAGCCCTTTCTCGACGTGAGCCGCCTGACGAGCGCCGGGGGCGAACGGGGTCTGCTGGGCTTGGCCTTCGATCCGGGGTACAAGCAAAACCGCCGCCTGTACGTGCATTACACGGACCGCAACGGTGACACGGTGCTGGCGCGGTACACGGCAACGGCAGACTTCAGCCGGGCCGACGCGGGCAGCGCGAAAATCATGTTCACTACCAAACAGCCCTACGCCAACCACAACGGTGGGCAGCTGGGCTTTGGGCCCGACGGCTTTCTGTATATGGCGCTGGGCGACGGCGGCAGTGGGGGCGATCCGCAGAACAACGGGCAGAACCTGGGCACGCCATTGGGCAAACTGCTGCGCTTCGACGTCCGGGGCGACGCGGCGAGACCCGCACCCGGCAATCCGTTTCTGAACCGTCAGGGCGCGAATCCCAACATCTGGGCGTATGGACTGCGCAATCCCTGGCGTTTTTCCTTTGACCGGGCCACGGGGGACATGATCATCGCAGACGTGGGGCAGAACACACTGGAGGAGGTCAACCGCCAGCCGCGCAGCAGCAAGGGCGGCGAGAACTACGGCTGGCGCGTGCGTGAGGGCGACCGCTGTTTCGAACCCGCGCAGGACTGCCGCACCGCCGGCCTCGTTGAGCCCGTGCTGGTGTATGGGCGCAGCGAGGGCCAGAGCATCACGGGCGGGTACGTGTACCGGGGCGCGGCGATTCCCGCCCTGAAAGGCCAGTACGTATTCGCCGACTTTGCCAGCGGGACGGTCTGGGCCGCGCCCGTGGACACCTGGAAGGCGGCGAAAATCGGCAGTGTGCAAAACCCCTCGACTTTCGGCGAGGGGGAAGACGGCGAGTTGTACGTGGCCGAGTATGGGAGTGGCCAGATTCTGAAGCTGGGACCTTAGCGCATTTGTCAAAAAGAGGACTTCGTTTTTGACTGAGCTCAGCGAGCGCACTTGAATGGGCCTTGGGGAGAGAGGAGCCGTGAGGGGTGCCCTTCCACGCGCGGCGCAATTCGGACAACTGCTCTGGGTGGGGTGCCTGCCTCAGGCCGTGATGCTCACCACCCGGTAGGTGGGGCGGCGCTTGCCAAGGTCCACCTCAAAAATTTCCCCTGGCGTGCGTCCCAGCAGAGCGCGGCCCACAGGGCTCTCGGTGGAGACGCGCGGCACCTGCCCGGGTGTGGCCGAGGCCTCCGGTGGACTGACGAGCTGAAGCTTGAGCTCCCGGCCCGTGGCCTCGTCCAGCAGCGTCACCACCGAGCCCAAGCGGGCCGGCCCGGCCCCGTCGCCCTCCTTGTGCTCGATCAGGACGGCCTGCGCCAAGGTTTCCTCGATGTCGGCAATGCGGTCTTGAATGGAGACGAGTTCGCGCTGGGCATCGGCCAGGCCCATGCTCTCGTTCTCGTTGGCGTGCATCTGTTCCTGCACCACGCGGCGGGCTTCTTCCAGCCGCTGATACTCGCGCTCCAGGTTCTGCTGAAGGCGCGTGAAGCCTTCGCGGGTCAGTTCGATCTTGTGGGTCACCTGCCGCCTCCCAGTCTGTTGTTGGGCGCATGGTGACATAGCGCTGCCGCCCATGCCCAGAACCTTAAACCTTGTCCGCAGCCTTTCGTAAGCTGCGCCAAGCGCCGGCTCATCTTCTGGAGGCGTGTGCCAGTCCACACTCCGGACATGAAGTCCAAGAGCGCTGCCCTGATTCTCGCCGCCAGCCTCACTGTTGCCGGAACCACGCCGCAGGCGCAGGCCGGCGTGGTGGAAAAAGCCCGCTTCCTGTTTCACCTTGGTGCGGCCTATTACGCCTTCAACACCTGGGTCTGGAAGCCGTACCGCCAGTACAAGTTCCAGGCGGGCGCGCCCAGCCAGAAGACCAACATCGTCAAGGCGGGGCTGGCGCTGGCCTTTGCCGCTACGCAGGTGAACGCCGCGATCAAGATGACGCGGAACACCAACGACCCCTTCCTGCAAAAGATCGGCTCGTTGCTGCCCAACTTCGGCAAATCGCTGAGCAGCGTGGCCAATAACCTGAAGGCTGGCCGCTTCGACGAGCAGGGCCTTCAGAGCCTCAACCGGCAGACGAACACCCTGCTGAACCTGGCCGAGAGCCAGGGCCAGCCCATCCGCCCGGTGGCCGTGCCGATTCCTGGGCTGTAACGAACGTTGGAGGGAAGCCGCCCGCACCATCGTGGGGCGGCATTTCCTCGCTGCGCTGATTTGGCCTGGACGGCACCAGGCAGTCACAGTACCCTGCCCCATGCCCTCCACTTCCCCAGACCGCCCCGCCGAAGCCGTGATTCTGGAGGGCTTTCGCCTCGCCCTGGCCGAGCTGTGGGCGAGTGACCGCCTGCTGATCAAGCGTGGGCTCAACGAGGCCAGCGTCGCGCACCGACTGGCCGTGTACCTGGAGCGCCAGTTTCCGGGCCTGCACGTGGACTGCCAGTACAACCGCAACAGCCGGGTGGAGGAAAGCACTTACGACTTTCCCTACATGAGCCGCACCCGCCAGCGCGACCTGCGCCGCAACCTGATGCGCCAGGGCCTGAGCGAGCCCGAAGCCGACGCCGCCACCGGGGCGGTGGCCCACGCCTATCCCGGCATCATCGTTCACCTGCGCGAACGCAGCGACTTCAACCTGCTTGTGGTGGAGGTGCAGGTCAAGGGCACCCGCCAGGGCTGGAGCGGTGAACACGACGCCAAAGACAAACTGCGCCGCTACACCTTGCAGGGCAGTGAGGGTCAGTTCCGCTACGGCCTGGGGCTATACGTGGAACTGAGCGTGAACGAGGCGGGCGAAGAGGTGACGGTGGTCGAAGAGTTCAGGAACGGCGAACGGCTGGAACGGAAGGACTAGTGTTGGAGCCGCAGAGGCGAAACAGGGCTTCATGCTGAACACTGACGCGGCTTCTTTTACCTTAAAGAGGTGCATCTCGACTCCCCTGAAGCGGGGAGCCACACTCTGCTTCAAGGAAGGGGGGAGTGAGATGGGGCAGAAAAGGGGAGCGGGGCAGTCCTTCGCCGACGTTGTGGGGAGAAATGCCACCGCCGTGCGGGAGATTCACCAAAGGGCGGAGAACCGGCAGACGAAACAGGACCAAATTGCGGACGCCATCACGCGGTTCACGGGCAGCATGCTCTTTGTCTACCTTCACCTCGCTATTATCGGCGGGTGGGTGGTCGTCAACCTGGGTTGGCTGGGAATCAAACCTTTTGACCCCTATCCTTTCGGCCTGCTCACCATGGCGGGTTCTTTGGAGGCCATTTTCCTCTCCACATTCGTCCTGATCAGCCAGAACCGCATGAGCGCGGCCGACGCCCGGCGGGCCGAACTGGACTTGCACGTCAACATGCTCACCGAGCATGAGCTGACCCAGCTGATCCGCCTGACCCACGCGATTGCGGAGCATCTGGGAATAGCTCCAGGCAGCGACGCGGCGGTGGAGGAAGCCATGCAGGACGTCAAGCCCGAGGAGGTGGCCAAGATCATGGAGGAAGAGGCCAAGACAGAGTGATGGCCGTTCAGGTGGGCGTAAGAGCACGCCCACGCTGAACAGCCACAGAGGTTTCCAGCGCTGTCTGGACCCTACAGGTCTGGTTGCCGAAAAACCTACGCTTTAAAACGTGCGGAGGCTTCGGGAACGTTCACCCGCACTTGCTATAGCCGCACGCCTGACACTTCAAGCAGCCTTCCTCGCGGATCACGGCCTTTTCCTCGCAAACGGGGCAGCGCTCGCGGCTCATGCTGTCCATGCTCTCGACGCTGACGCCGCTGGATTGCGCGGAGGCGGACAGGGCGGGGGCCGCGGCGGGCGCGTCCACGCTGCCTCCGGCAAGGGGCGGCAGGGCAGCGGCTTCCATGTCCTTGGCAAAGGTTTCCAGCGCCACGGCGATCAGGTCCGCCTTGGACCCCACCAGACGGCCGTTGTAACTGCCGTACAGGCCACCGTTCAGGCCCCGCAGCGTCTTGATGATCGCTTGGGCGGGCACGCCGTGTTGCAGGGCAATGGACACCACACGCCCCAGCGCCTCGCTGTCTGCATTGGCCTCGTCGCCCGCGCGGCCACTGATGACCATAACCTCGATGGGCTTGCCATGCAGGTGGTTGACCGTGACAAGGAATGAGCGGCGGTGCCCGCTGGTGGGATCGGTGAGCTTTACCATGTCGGTGATGCCCTGGAGGCGGGCGGGACGCTGGTAGACGGGGTTCTGGGGGACCGCAGACTTGTAAAACTCGGCAGGAGAGGGCTGAGGGCGGGGAGCAGAGGGCACAATCGTGGGAACCGGCTTCTGGTTCTCGGCGCCCTGCACCTTGCCCTCTGCGGCGCCAGCCTCCCCCATCACTTCCGCCACGGCCTGCACGGCGGGTTCCTGCACGTCCTCCACCTTCTTCTCCTTCTTCTTACTGGTTGAGAGCACCTGGAACTGGCGCGAGCCGTCGCGGTACACAGTGATGCCCTTGCAGCCGGTCTTGTAGGCCTCGCTGTAGGCGTCCTGCACGTCGGCCACCGTGGCAGAGTTGGGCAGATTGATCGTCTTGGAGAGGCTGTTGGCCGCGTGCTGCCCGCCCTCGTCGAAGGCCCGCTGCACCGCGCCCTGCATCCGCACGTGGTCCACCGGCTTGATGTCATGGGCGCACACGAAGACCTGCTGAAGCGCGTCGGGAATAAAGGCCAGCCCGACGACAGAGCCGTGGTTCTCGGAGACCGCTTCCGTCACCTTGTCCCAGTTCCAGCTGCCTTTGCCACCGTCCATGTTGGAGGCGGGTGGGTACTGGCCCAGCAGTTCCACGAAGAGGGGATGCAGCAGCGCGCGGTATTCGCTGCCGATCTTGCGCCAGATGAAGGGGCTGAAGACGGGCTCGATGCCGGAGGACACGCCCATCAGCATGGAGGTGGTGCCGGTGGGGGCGACGGTCAATACCGCCACATTGCGCCGGGCACCGTGCGGAATCTTTTTTGCGTTGCGGGTATAGATGGGGTATACGCCGCGCTCCTGACCGAGACGCTCGCTTTCGGCGACGGCTTCCTCGCGCAGGGCGGACATGATCTCGAAGATCGCCTCGCGCCCGGCCTCGTTGTCGTAGCGCAGGCCCATCTTAATCAGGGCGTCGGCCAGACCCATTACGCCCAGGCCCAGGCGGCGCAGGTCCTGCGAGGCCACCCGGTTGTCTTCCAGCGCAAAGACGTTCACGTCCAGCACGTCGTCGAGAAAACGCACGCAGGTCCGCACGTCGGCGCGGAAACCCGCGTAGTCGAAGGTGCTGCCCTGCACGTAGGCGGCGAGGTTGATGGCCCCGAGGTCACAGGGCTCGCCGATCGTAAGCGGTATTTCTCCGCAGGGGTTCGTGCTCCGAATCTCGTACCGCTTGCCCAGGTTCTTCAGCGCCGAATATTCGTTCACCCGGTCGCTGAAAATCAGACCCGGTTCGCCCGTGCTCCAGGCGTGCTGCGCGATCTGGTCCCACAGCCACTTCGCGGGAAGGCCGGGGCGCTTGTCGGCGGGGTTGTAGCGGCCCTGGGGAGCGGAGGTGTACAGGGGCACCCCACGCGCGCTGTCCTCGTCCCGGTCCGGCAGGGCGGGGAGGCGGCCGCCGTACATGCCGGCCTGAGGGGCGAGGTAATACTTGCCGGGAACCTCCTGCACGTCCACGTGCCACAGCCCGTCGCGCTCCAGGGTCTGCCAGAACTTCTCGGTCACCAGGATGGAGATGTTGAAGGTGGAGATGTCGCCCTCGGCGGCCTCGCGGTCGAGGTCCTTGGCGGTCAGGAAATCAAGCACGTCGGGGTGCTCGATGGAGATGGTCGCCATCCCAGCCCCACGCCTCGTGCCTCCCTGCCTGACGACGCGCAGCACCGGCGCATACACGAAGCGCAGCGTGTTGATCGGCCCGCTCGTCTCGCCGCCCCGGTTGGCCCACTCCAGAAAGTTGTCGAAAATCTCCATCAGGAAGGACACGGGGCCGCTGGAGGTGCCGCCGGACCCCTTGATGGGTGCGCCCTCGGGCCGCATGTCCGACAGGTCGATGCGGGGTTCCACGCCGACCTTCGCGCTCTCGGCCACAGCCCGGGCCGCGTCGATGATGCCGCCCATATCATCGGCCACGGGCAGCACACCCCCCGGGAAGGCGCGCACGATCTGCACGCCATTGCGCCTTGCCGAAGCCACCAGTCCGGCGGGCATGGCCTCGCCGTACACCACGCGGGTCCAGTTGCGCACTGCCACGGGCTGTTTCTCGCCGTCGGGCTGGGTGGGGGGACGCATCAGGCCCTCGATAAAGTCTTCCACGTCGGGGTGCGAGGCGCTCATGTAGACCCAGCCGCGCACGCCCGCGTCGGGGCGGCTGCTCTCGGCGCGGGGGGTATATACGTCGAGGTTGACACCGTTGCCGCCGCCCACCTTGGTCACGAGGGCAAGCTTCTTGGCGACTTCCATCACGCCGTCGAAGCTCTCGGGAGCGTGTTCGGTGGCTCCCTGAACGAAGCAGTTGAGCACGTTCCCGTGCTGCGTTCCGGCCCCCGCGAGCACGCGTCCGCCCGGGCAGAACTTTTTCTCAGCCATCAGGTCAAAGTACTTCTGCGCCCAGTGTTCCCGCACCCCTTCCGCCTCCGCGCCCGCCACCCACTTTGCAATTCGCCGGAACATCCCCCCGATATCGCCGTCGCTGGGCTGGAGGTACTGGCGCTTGGCAATGTGCTGGGCGTTCTCGTCGAAGTTGCGGGTAATGGCATCGGGCGCGGTGGTCATAGGAACTCCTGGAAAAGAGGCAAAAGACGACCTCACCGCTCCAGCAGAGGGTGAGGGCTATGGGGATTGTGAACAGAACCAAACGGGAGACGTGTCAGGCCTCAGTACAAGGGATAGTACCCCTCTCCCGGCCGGAGTACAAGATGCTGCATTCAAGGAAAACAAAAAACGACGACGGAGACGGTGAAACCGGACCTCCAGACACCTGAAGGTCCGGCAACGGCGAAAAGCTCAGCTCAACTTGACGAGAAATCTCCCGCATGAGGGGCACTTGACCGGGGGCAGCTTGCCCTGGGCAGCCTTTTGCTGCACGTTTACGGGGAGCATCACGTTGCAGCCGGTGCAGCGGCCCCCGCGAATCTCGACGAGTCCCAGGCCCTTTTTGGCCTTGCGGATCAGGTCATATTCCTTGACGGTGCGCGAATCGAGGCCGCCCACCAGCTCCGCACGCTCGTCGCGCGCACCCTGTCCCTGGTCGCGTAGACCCTGCACTCGGGCCTCATCCTGGGCTTCCAGGGCTTCGAGCTGGGGGCGCAGGGCGCGGTGCTCGGCGCGCAGGCCGCTGGCCTTCTCGCCCAGCTCACGCTGGCGCCCACGCAGGGGCGCGAGGTCTTCTTCCATCTCCTCAGCGCGCTCTTCAAGCATCTGGATGCGGCTGCCGTACTGGCTCTGCGCGCGGGCGTCGAAGGCGTTCTTGTCCTGCTCCTCGCGCGCTCGGGCGATCTGCTCGCGGGTGCCCGCGAGGTCTTGCTCCAGCTGCCGCAGCTGCTTTTCAACGCCTTCAAGGGTGATCTCGGCGTCTTCAAGATCGTTGTTGAGGCGCTCCTGCACCCCACGGGCGTCGCGCAGCGCGTCCGGGATGCTGCCCTCCTCGGCACGCAGCCGGTCGAGGTCCAGGTCGAGTTCCTGAACACGGTACAGGCTCTGAAGGGGTCCGGTGTCGCTCATCGGCTGTCAGTCTACCCTCACCCGCCGGGGGAGGCGTCAGGGTCTGACGTTCACGCTTGTGGGCAGCAGGTCCTGGCCGGCGCGGCGAAACAGCCCCAGGTAGATTGCCAGCACGCTTCCGGCGTACATCAGGATGGTCCAGCCGAACAGCATGCGGAAGGCCAAGTCAAAGGGCAGCGCCCCGCGCACCACCCCCGACAGGAGGCTGCTGACCGCCCAGCCTAAGTCCCAGGCGATCACGTTGACGGCCGAGTACATGGGCCGGTCTTCCTCGGGCAGCGCAGACATGGCGTAGGCGCTGTAGACGGGGCCCGCCGCATTCATCAGGGCCCCGCGCGTGAACAGCGCCACCGAAACCATCCACAACTCCGGCGCGAAGCCCAGCAGTGCCAGAAAAGGAAGGCTGGACGCCTGAACCGTCAGCACGGCGGACAGCTGTCCCAGCCGCCGCACGAGCAGGGGCTGCACAAGCGCGGTAGCGGCGGTGGCGAGGCTGGTCCACGCGAACAAACTGCCCAGGCTGGCGTAGGACACGTGAAACTTGCCCTCGATAAACACGTTCAGAAAGGGAATGGTGGCCCCAGCCCCCAAGCCGACGAGCACGTTGGGCGCGACGAGCCGGGCCATGGTGCCCTTATCACGTACGGTGAAGGAGCGGCCCTCCGGGCGGGGCTGTTTGCCAGGACGCAGAAAGAGCAGCGGCACCAGCCCCACGAGCTGCGCCGCGGCCGACACGAGCAGTGCGGCGCGCAGGGCTCCCAGCCCGGTGGGCCCGGTGGCCGTCGCGGCCGCGTACAGTTCGGGGACCCGCCCGCCCAGCAGATTGCCCAGAAAGCCCGCGCCGGTCATCAGGGCGCTCTGGGCGCTGAACAGGGTCACGCGGGTGCGCTCGTCGCTGCGGGCAGCCATAAAGGGTGAGCCCGCCACCACCAGCATGGCTGCGCCCGCGCCCTGCACGAGCGCACCGGCAATAGCCATGGCCGGTCCCCCCGACAGCGCCAGCAGTACCGCACCGCACAGGCTGAGCAGGCTACCCAGCTGAATGGTCCGCGCGTTGCTGATTCGCCGCGCCAGCGCCACCACAGGCAGGCTGAGGCACGCCAGCGTCAGCGCGGGCAGGGCGTTGACCAGTCCCTGCCACTCGGTGCCCAGCCCCAGCGCCCGCAGGTAGAAGTTGAGGAACAGCGCCGCGAATGCCTGGGCCAGCCCGAACGAGAAGCTGCCCGAGAGGTACAGCCACAGGGGACGGGAAAAGCGCCAGGTCACGGATGGCCCTGGTGGAGCCCCAGAAAGCGGAGGGCGGAGGGCCGAGGGCGAAGGGCATCCGGCCCTCGGCCACACCGCTTCACGGCTCCACCCCTATACGTGGGCAGAACTCGCGCAGCTCACACGCCGAGCACCGGGGGTTGCGGGCGTGGCACACGCGGCGGCCGTGCAGGATCAGGGCGTGGTGCAGAAAGACCCAGCGCTCACGTGGAAACAGGCGCTGGAGGTCTGCCTCCACCTTGTCGGGGTTGTTCTGGAGGCTCAGACCCAGGCGGCGGGACAGGCGGCCCACGTGGGTGTCCACGGCAATGGCCGGGTAACCGTAGGCGTTGCTCAGGACCACATTTGCGGTTTTGCGTCCCGCGCCTGGCAGGGCCACCACCGCGTCAAAATCGTTGGGTACCTCGCCCCCGTGCCGCTCCACCAGCAGGGCGGCCAGGGCGACGAGGTTGCGGGCCTTGCCCCGGTACAGCCCGATAGACCGGATCAAGGGCTCCACATCCTCGGGCGTGGCCCTGCCCATGGCGTAGGCGTCGGCATAACGCTCAAAGAGGGCGGGGGTGGCGGCATTGACGCTCACGTCGGTGGCCTGGGCGCTCAGCACTGTGGCGACAAGCAGCTCGAAGGGATTGCGGAAATTCAGCTCGGTCCGGGCGTCGGGATACAGCGCTTCCAGCGCCGCAAGCGCCAGCGGCGCGCGGGCTTTCGCGCCCGCAGGCAAACGGGAGGGAGAGCGGGTCACGGCGAGGAGCCTACACTCCCTCCCACGCTCACACAGGCCCCCCCATCGTCCCGTCTGCCTCCTGAGGACAGGGCGGGGGCGTAACTCTGCCACCCGCTCCCGCGTGGCGGGAGCATGCGAACGGTTTCCCTCATAATGGGCATCCTGGCCGCATTCGACCTGCTGCTGGGCCTGATTCCCCTGCTGGGGTGGCTGAACTGGGTGCGGTGCCGCGTGACCAAAGCGCCCTGACCCTCAGCGCCGCTGGGGCGGGGGTGGCCGCCCTGCGGCGGCAGGACGGATGGGGTGTTCTCAGCCGAATGGCCGCACCCTTGCGGCACACCAGGCCCTCTGCTAAACTGCGCGGGCTTGCGGGTCTGCCTCCTCTGGCAGCGCCGCGCACGGGTCCTTAGCTCAGTTGGTAGAGCGGCGGTCTCCAAAACCGTAGGTCGTGGGTTCAAGTCCTACAGGGCCCGCCAAAGAAAAGCCCCCGCACTCTGCGGGGGTTTTGCCTTTGGGGAAGGCGGGTGTTTAAGACACGTACTCGCCGCCGTGACGCCGCACGGCCTCGTCCAGCACATCCTGGGGAACGCTCTCGTCCACCGCCACCGCGCGGCCGCCCTGGCTGGTGGCCGAGTGGATGCGGTCGTAGTGGCCCTGGTCCACGTCGTAGTTCGACTGGTAGCTGGAGGTCGTGGTGTGCTCGCCGGTCTCGTCGACGCCTGCCGCGCCGCCCAGTGCACCGACGGCTGCGCCCACGCCACTGCCCAGGGCCGCCATACCCAGAATCACGGGCAGGGCCAGGCCTCCCGTCGCGGCGGTGGCTGCCGTCGCCGCGATGGTGGTACCCACCGTAGCGGCGCTGCCGATCACGCCCGCCGCCGCGCCCGTCAGGGCCCCGGCCACCGTGCCCTTGACCGCACCCGCGCCCGCGTCCTCGGCGGTGCCGCCGCCATCCACGTAGTCGGTCGAGGTGGTCTGGGTGGTCGACGACGTGGACGCGCTCACGCCGCCATCCAGGGCCTGTGACACCCGGGGGTTCACGGTGGTGGTTCCGACTTCGGAGCGCACCACACCGCGCTGCTGCAGGTCGGCGATAAAGGCGTCGGCTGCGGAAACCGTCGGAAAGAGAATGTGTCTCATGAGCCCTACTTTGCGGCTCTCATGCGCCCGGAAGATGAGGAGAGGGGCAAGGGAAATTGGGAAGAGGGAGAGGTCAGCGTGCAGTGGCCTTAACCTCCCACCACTCCAGCAGCAGCTGATGTTCAGCGTCCCGTGCCAGAAATCAGGGCCCGCCCCGCACAGCCCCACCAGGCTCCCAGTTGTGCTGTTTCGCGCCCATTTCCTGCGAGCCTACTCGGACTCGGGGGCGGTGGCCCCCAGGAGCCAGCTCTGGAACTCGGGCAGCGCGCGGTCGAAGGGCAGCGCGATAATCTCCGGCACCTCATACGGGTGCATGACGCGGATGCGGGCTTCGAGTTCGGGGTAGCGCTCTCCAGTGGTCTTGATCAGCAGCAGGGTCTCGGGGTCCTCGGCCACGTCCCCTTCCCACCGGTAGATGCTGTGAATGCCCCCCACCACATTCACGCATCCGGCCAGCCGCTCAGCGACGAGCGTGCGGGCCAGTTCTTGGGCGCGTTCGGGGGGCACCGTGACCAGAACGACGAGTGACATATGTCGGCCAGCATACCCCCGGCGCGGCGCGGACAGGGTCCTTCAGGCTGCAATCCCGGCCCCGGAGCGGGGGCGCTTACGGCAAACGCACCGGCGCGCAGTTCTCGGCCGTGCCCGGCGCGTCGGGCGACACAATGACCTGCTCACGCTCGCCCACGTAGCCCTCGCAGCGGGCGAGCGTTTCGAGGTAGGCCGGGTCATAGGCGGCCTGCTGGGCGTCGCGCAACACCCGGACATCGCGCTCCAGCCCGTGGACGCGGGCCAGGGTGGCCTGCGTCTCGCGCGACCAGGTGACGGTGCGGTAGGTCATCAGACCCAGCTGGAAGGTGAGCTGCACGATGCCCAGGCCGACGAGGAGGCTGGCGAGCATCAGCGTCAGGGGAAGCCGCTGCACCTGCCGCCAACGGCCCGAGTCTTTCCGGGGTGGCGGATCAGGCACGGTCATGGGCCAGAGCATAGCGCTGTGCACGCGGGACGCAAGGGAAGATGCCCGCCAGGGAAGACAGCGCGAAAGCAGCCCAGAAGCCAGAAGGGGCTGGTCCCGATGGAACAGTGCCGGCCAATTCCGTCTATCGGGGGGAGGCGGACCTTTGTGAGCCGGAAAACCGTCAGAGACGGCCCTTCACGTACCGCCCATCCGTACGGTGGAATTTGGACAAATGCTCTAATGGACGCTATGAGCGCAAATGAAGCGGCCTCCTCCCCGTCCCGCGACGCCCTCGCCGGGCTGGACTGGTCCGGCGCGCACCGGGCCGGAATCCAGATGCGCTTCGGCGACATCGACGCGATGGGCCACCTCAACAACGCCGTATACGTGCAGTACCTCGAAACCGCACGGGTGGAACTGATGCGGGACCTCGGCGTGCCGGACCACGAGGACCGCTCGGTGATCGCCCGGCTGGAACTCGACTACCGCCGCGAGGTGCGCTGGGGGCAGGCGGTGGTGGTGGAGTCGCTCGTCGAGCGTCTGGGCCGCACGAGCTGGGCCGTGGTATCCCGCGTACTCGCCGACGAACAACCCTGCGCCTACGCCCGCACGGTGCAGGTGCGTGTGGACGCCGCGATGCAACCGGAAGCGCTGCCCAGTTCGCTGCGCGCGGCCCTGACGTCCCTCCTGGTGGCGCAAGGGGTGACGGGATGACGCGGGCCCAGTACGAGGACCGGGTGCTCTACCAGGGGGACGTGTGGGTCAGGCTGGACACGCTGCCGCGCCTGCTGGCCGAGGGCTGGCGGCGCACCCTGGGGGCGGGCGGCGTCGTCACAGTCATCCGCACGCCCTTTCAGTGGGCGATGGGCAGCCCGGTCATCGAGATCGAAACGGGCGGCTATATGGGCGACGTCGGCCTGTACGTGCCTGAGGTGCAGCTGGCCGAGGCGCTGGCCCTGTTGGGCGAGGAGACGGAAACGCCGCCCCCCCCGACAATGCTCTAGGCAGTCGGACCCCTTCCCGGGCGGCGCGGCGGCTTTCCTGGGCTAGAGTGCAATGAAACCCTGTGGAGCGCCCGATGCCCTGAATCTTCGCGGGCCTGGGAGCGCTCCCAGGCCCGGGACGTGGAGGCGAGCAGCAGTGACACAACAAGTTGAAATCGGACGGGGCAACGGAACTCAGAACATCAGCATCGGCGTGGACGTGGGCGGCACCAAGATCGCCACGGGCGTACTGCGCGCGGGCGAGCTCCATGACCGCCACGTACAGCCGACCCCCGAAACCGGTTGGGAGGGCGTGCTGGACGCCATCGCGGCGCAGGTGAAGGTGCTGCAGGCCACCCATCCCGACGCCACGAGCGTGGGCGTGGGCGTGCCGGGGCCCTTGAATGGGGACCGCACCCGCGTGAAGTTCGCGCCCAACATCTACGGCTTTACCGACGTGCCCATGGTGGACGGGCTGCGGGCGCGGCTGGGCCAGCGCGTGGTGCTGGAAAACGACGCCAAGGCCGCCGCACTGGCCGAGGCGCACCTGGGTGCGGCGCGCGGCACCGAGAGCAGCGTGTACGTGACGGTCAGCACAGGCATCGGCGCGGGCATCGTGCTGGGTGGGCGTATCTGGCGCGGGCGGCACGGGGTGGCCGGAGAACTCGGGCACGTCACTGTGATGCCCGGCGGCCCGGTCAGCGGCGCGGGACTTGACGGGGCGCTGGAGGCTGTCGCTAGCGGCACCGCCATCGCGCGGGACGCGAGCTACGCCCTCAACCGCGACGTGTCCACCGCTGAGGCGTTCGCCCTCGCCGAACAGGGCCACCCCGCCGCCTCGCGCGTCGTGCGGCAGGCCATGAAGCATATCGGCGTCGCGCTCGCGGACCTGCAAAAGCTGCTCGATCCCGAGGTCTTCGTCCTGGGCGGCGGGGTGGCGAGCGTGGGCGACTTCTTCTTCACGCACGTCCAGGCTGCCGCCGACGAGTACGCTGGGGGCTTCGCGCCCGTCACCATTCGCCGCGCTCAGCTCGGCACCGAAGCCGGCGTGATCGGGGCGGCCCTCGCAGCGCAGCAGGCGGAGGGCTGACTCCCCTCCCCTCCGTCTGATCCTCTCCAGACATCAGGGCCACCCGGCGGCGTCCCGGGGGCCCTTCTTATTTGCTGCTTTCCAGGATGGACAAATGCCTCTCGAACATACCGTACTGTATGGTATGGAGTTAGTGGGATGACACGAAAATCCAGAACAGACTGGCTGAGGGCTGGCGTGGAGGTACTGACGGCTCAGGGAGACGAGGGGCTGAACGTGGAGACCCTGCTGGGGCATCTGGGGGTGAGCAAAGGCTCGTTCTACCACCACTTTACAGGGCTGGCCGACTACAAGGCGCAGCTGCTGGCCCACCTGGAGAAGGTGGGGTTTGCCGACGTGGTGGCAGGGGTGGACCCGGCGCAGCCTGCGGCGCGGCAACTTCAGCAGCTGACCCAGGAGATCGCCGGGCGAAACCTGGCCCAAGACTGGGCCGTGCGCCGCTGGGCCGAACGAGACGCGGGTGCGCGGGCGTTGGTGGAGCGGATGGACGCGCGGCGGCTGGCGTACCTGGAGACGTTGTTTTCCGAGTCGACCGGCGACGCGGCGCAGGGCCAATTTTTCGCCCGGATGGCGTACGCCTTCTTTCTGGGCGCGCCGCAACTCCGGCCCGCCATTGCGGGCGAGGAGTACGTGCGAATGGTGCAGACCCTGAACCGGCTTCTCCCTCCTCCCCCGGCTGGACCTGAGGCGAGTTGCCCGTGACGCCCGGTGGGGCACAACGTTCCCGAACCCGTTCCCTGGCTGCCCCGCTGGCCCTCAGCGCGGAAGGAAAGACCACCGTGAACACACCCCTGCCCGTCCGCCTCCCCCCGCAACTGCTTCAGGCCGTCGCCAGCGCGGACCATACGGACGCCCTGACCACCGAGAGTGACGTGGATCTGCTCCCCTTTATTCAGCGGATGCTGTCGTTTCAGCCGGGCTGGATTCAAGCCCTCTACCGGGTCCGGGTGCTGGTGCTGCGGGTCCTGGGACACCGCACGGGCGTTCCCCCCCAAGGCGCCGTACCCGAACAGATGCCCACCCAGCCGGGCCAACGCGCCGCCTTTTTTTTCGTGGAGGAGGCGGGCGAGACGTACTGGACCGCGCGGGCGAGCGAGGCGCACCTCACCGCCCGTCTTGCCGTGTTGCAGTCGCCCGGCCAGACCCGCCGGCACCTGTACCGGGTGGTCACGGTGGTCCACTTTCACAGCATGGCGGGCCGGGTCTACTTCGCCCTGATTCAGCCCTTTCATTTCCTCGTGGTGCGGGCCATGATGCGGCATGGAGGCGGAGCACAGTGATCTGCCCTAGTCGCCACCGGCACCCTCGGCAAAGCACATGAGACAATCGGCCCCGTGAGTGCTTCCCCGGTCCCCGACTCCCCCACCCAGCGGCGACAAGTGGCCCTGATTGCCCACGACCGCAAGAAACTGGAACTGGCCCTGTTTGCCCTGGGGCACCGGCAGGTGCTGCAGCAGTTCTACCTCGTCGCCACCGGCACGACGGGCGGCATCCTGCAGCAGAAGACGGGCTTGACCGTCGAGCGCGTGCTGTCCGGCCCCATGGGCGGTGACCAGCAGATCGGCGCCCGCATCGCCGAGGAGCGCGTGCTGGCCGTGTTCTTCTTCCGCGACCCCCTGACTGCCCAGCCCCACGAACCCGACGTGTCGGCCCTCGTGCGTTTGTGTGACGTCCACGACATCCCCCTCGCCACCAACCCTGCGAGCGCGGAGGCCCTGGTGCTGTGGCTGGCCCAGCAGGTGCGGGAAGACGCAACGGCGTGATGCCGAACACAGAGGGGGGACCTGCCGTGTTCACCACGTGGCAGGTCCCCCCTCTGCGCTGGAAGCTGTTTGGTGGCCACTAGATCACGAACTCGCCCCCCCGCATCACTGCCTCGCGCCCGCCGCCTTTGGTCACACCGTCAACGTCCATCTCGCCCGAGCCGATCATCCAGTCCACGTGGGTCAGGCTGTCGTTGCCGCCCCGGGCCTGAAATTCTTCCACGGTCATGTCCACGCCGCCCGCTACGTTGCCCCGGTACGCGCTGCCAATGGCGATGTGCGAGGCGGCGTTCTCGTCATACAGGGTGTTGAAAAACAGCAGGCCCGAACGGCTGATTGGGCTGGAGTGCGGCACGAGCGCCACCTCGCCGAGGCGGTGGCTGCCCTCGTCGGTGTCGATCATCTGGCGCAGGGTGTCCTGGCCCTGCTGCGCGGTGGCCTCCACGACCCTTCCGCCCTCGAAGCGGATGCGGATGCCGTCAATCAGCACGCCGTTGTACGAGAGTGGCTTGCTGCTCACCACCACGCCGTCTACCCGCTCGCGGTGCGGGGCGGTCCAGACTTCTTCCGTGGGAATATTGGCCGTGAAGGTGATGCCTGCGGGCGTGTCCGCTGCGCCGCCACCCCAGACGTGGCCGCTGGCGAGGCCCACCGTGAGGTCCGTCTCACCGCCCCGGAAGTGCAGCGCGTGGTACTGCTTTTCGGTCAGTACGTCGCGGCGCCGCTTGAGGTTTGCCAAGTGCTCTTCCCACGCGGCGATGGGGTCCGGCTGATCGGCGCGGGTAGCGGCGAAGATGGCGTCCCACTGCTTCTGGGTGGCTTCCTCACCGGAGACTCCGGGGAACATCAACTCCGCCCAGCCGGGCACGGGCGCGGAGATCAGATTCCAGTTGAGCCGGTTGGTCATGACGTAAGCGGTGTAGGGCCTACGGTAGGCCGCCACCACACGTTGGTGGGCCGTCACGCGCGCGGAGTCCACACTCGCCAGCAGTCCCGGGTTGGTGGCCCGGATGGCGATGACGGCTCCGCCCGCCTCGGCGGTCTCGATCTCGGCGTCCACACGCCAGCGGCTGAACTGCTCGAACGAACCGTCCGGGGCCAGGGAAAAGCGGGCAAGTTGCACGTCGTCGTCGTCCCAGCGCACGTCCACGAAGCCCGCGCCCGCCGCATAGGCCTCGCGCACGATCAGGCGGGCGAGCACCGCCGTGTCCACCGGGGCCTGCACAAGCACGCGCTGGCCCTCTCGCACCCCCAGGCCGACGCGCACCGCCAGCCGCGCGTAGTTGCGCAGCTTGTCCTCGAAATTCAGGCCGCCCTGTTCTATTGCGGGTTGTCCAGTCATGTGGCCCAGCATAGCGCCGCTACTCCTCCAGGCCGTACGCTCCAGGTGGACGTGTGAAAAGAGGCCGTCCACGCTGTCCTGCCGCCCAAGCGCCTCGCTCCCAAACGCTTGACGAAAGGCAGATCGGCGTCTATAGTTCTGTGGCTGGCCGTCGAGGCGTAGCGCAGCCTGGTAGCGCACTACCTTGGGGTGGTAGGGGTCGTGAGTTCAAATCTCGCCGCCTCGACCAGCACAGACTCCCTCTCCGAGGGGGTCTTTTTTTATTTGGCCTCGCCGAAGAACCTTCGCTTGCCCCCCGGAAATGTATGGGGTTTCCCCCTGCCTCCACCAAAGAAAAGCCCTCACCTCCCTGGTGGGGGCTTTTGCGGTGGCCAGGGCCGGACTTGAACCGGCGACCCAACGATTTTCAGTCGTTTACTCTACCAGCTGAGCGATAAATCCCGTCCCAGGCAGCATAAATCCCTCTTTGCCCACCTGTCAAATGCCCTGGAGAGCACACGATCACGGTTGAGGCCTGGAATGTAAAACACCGTGCTGGCGAGAGTTTTCCGCAAAGCGAGAAACAGTGTCCAGAAATCGTGTGTTCCCATCCGTTCCGTCCCCAGGGCACTGCCGCCATACTGCGGACATGAACACCGACCGCCTGGACGCCAACAGGCTCCTGCTGAAGGTCCTGTCAGACGCGGTGGAGACTTACCCGGAGCAGCGCTTCGGCCAGTTGCTCCTCAACCTCGGTGTGGTGACCCTGGACGTCCAAGGCAACATTCAGGATCCCTTCTCTGAAGAGTCCAGCGTCACCCTTAGACGTGTGCAGAAGATGTCCGAAAGGTCCTGAGAGCCGAGTACTACGCCTACCCGAGATCAATCCTGATAGTAGAAGAGCAGCTTCTGCAGGGGTAGGCTCTTGCGATGAGCGAAGTAGTAAATGTTCAAGTCCGGAAACACAACCGGTGCGGCTTCCTCAGGCAGCATCCTCCAACCGACGGAGGACAAGGCCCGCTCAAGGCGTGGCCGTAACGCCTGCATCGCCTCATCCTGCGGATCTGCAGGCCAAGCGAAGCGTGCAAGTTCACTCAGCCACAGCTGGCCTCCTTCGGTCTTGAGAACCACGTATGTTCCCCAACCCTGCTCATTCCAAGTTCCCACATCTACCGGTTCAGCTGTCGTGAGACCGTCACTGCGCAAGGCGGCCACCACCGCCTCATGCTCGTCCGTCACGTCCGGCTGACCCCACTCACGGGTGAGGCCTTCGATCAACCAGCGGACGTCTGTCCCAGCCTCCGCTTGATCCAAGGTACGGACCCAGTAACGCACCACAGTGTCCCGAGCTTCTTCCGGAACCGCTGGTGGAAGCGTCACCCTTACCTCTGGTAAGCCAGACAACTCAGGTTGGATTCCAGCAAGGAGCAGGGTCCGGATGGCCCACAACCGAATGGAGTGCGGACATCCACTCTCACTCACGAGCGCGTTCAGTTCATCTGCAAGTGGGGGCTGAATCCTGGCGAGGGCGTCGCTGGTGCTCTTCACGACCATCCAGTCTGGCTGCCCGAGCAACTTTGGCACCAGGGACGCAAACCTCTCCCTTGCGAGGGACACCAGTTGTCGGGTTGCCCACTCCTGCACTGCCAGCATGGGGTCGTGCAGCGCCAGGTGCTCGAGTTGTTCCAAGGGATCACAGGACGGCTCCAGGAGCAGTTCCGGGTTCGCGGACACAAGCTCTTCCAGGAGGGGGGCCAGCCCTTTCAGGCGCTGCTCCAGGAGGCTGATCGCCTGTGAAGCCTCCTCGACATAGAACCTTGCCGATGTCTGAAGCAGGGGTCGTAGGGCGGTGATGTCCCCGAGTCGTACCCGAGCGTTCGCCACAGCTCGCGAGTTCGGTCCACCGTACACCGCCTGAAGCGCCTTCACACTCGCACCGTCCTTAGCGTCCACCAGAACATGGAGGGCGATGGTCCACACCTGACTGCGCACCTTGCTGCTGAGGACGAGTTGCCGAAAAAACGGAATGAGGCCTGCGTCTTTCCTTGCCGCCAGGATTTGGGCAGCGTCCTCTTCCATGCTGACCGTATAGGGTCCGCCCTCTCCTGCAGCGAGGCGTTGCAGAGCTCGAGTACCTTCCTCCAGGTGTGCCAGGACGCGGACGAGGAGCCGGGCTTGAGTGAAGGTCCAGAGGTGCTCCTGGTCTTCCCTGAGCAGAGGAAGCAGGTCCTGTGCCCGGTCGGCCAGAAGGCGAATGAGCTTCTGCTGCAGAGGAGGGTTGATGCCCCCAACGGCTTCGGTATCCGACCACATCGGCAGCGCCTCATCGTCCTCGCACCCCCAGGAAAGCGCGAAGAGGCTACGCAGTTCGTCCGTCAGATCAGGCATCACTTGTCAACCTAGAGCGCCAACAGCATGAGGGCTGCCAGATGTGCCCAGAGGGAAGAGTGGAAGGTGTCACTTGCTCCTGCATGCACACCCGGCTGCATAACTTGACTTCCGCTGAATACAACGCTATATTTTTGACTATCAGCGGCCCGAGTGGCCGCATTCGTCGTTTAAAACCAGCGCTCTCCTCCTTCGCGAGCATCTAAGGTGATCCTGAACGCACCAGCCACACCCATACGTCACGAAGCGTAGAGGTCAACGTCCAAGGTGGCGCCCAGGGCAGCAAGTCGTTCCAGGTGCCAAGGGGTCAGTGCCAACCCCCACATCTGCTGCGCGTACCCGTAGTACGCCACTGTGACGTGGACGGTACAGGTGGTGCTGGCGAGGGCCTTGATGTGTTCGGCCACTTCCTGCGTGGCATCCAGCAACCGGGTGAACTTCGTCTCCACCTCTCCTGGGTCCTTCAAGCCATTTCCTGCTGGGCACAAGGACCAGTCAGAGCCCGGATAGGGGCGTCCAGTACGGCTGGAGATCTCTCCCTTGCTTGTTGACTTGGAAGGGATAAGCCCGATTCTCGCCGTGATGTCTTCGGCACTCAGTTGCTCACTGCTCACCCTCAGATACACCGTGCTGCCCGCCTCAATGCGGCACCCGAGAAGCGACGGAGTCCGGTCCTCGAAGCGGAGCATCAGCACTAGAAAGTAAAACTGGTCTTCTACGCGGAGATAGACGTCATGGACGCCCTCGTCGTTCAATACGACTCCAGCGACCACAGGGACACCGTTCTGCTCCTCCAGAACGTGTCGTGTGAGGAAGACCTCTACGTCCGTGAGGGTTGGCCGAGCCAGCTCAGCGAGTGCATGCTCGACCGCAAGTTGGTCCATGGAAGCGGTCATGCTTGGAGCATCCGGAACTGCCGAGGCACGTACGATTCCGGCGCGGGTCGGTGCATAGAACCACCTTAAGGAAAGCGCTTCTGAATGAAGTTGCCCCTCCAGTTCAGGAGGGGCTATTGGGTTCTTCGATGTTGTTGACGGGAGTGCGTCTCACGCGAGGCGGGCCTGACGCATGAAGGACAGCAGGTAGGTCAGCTTGAAGCGGTCGCTCTCCTGACGCTCGGCACGGGCGGCTTTGGCTTCACGGCGCCGCTGGGCTTCGGCCTGGAGGTGTTGCGCACGGTCGTTCTGGACGTAGGGGTTCACGGTGTTCTCCTCTTACCGGTCGGCACGCTCGCCCCTCGGTTGTCCCTATGGTGCGCTCCCGCCCCTCTTGCCCACATCAACCGGGTGGCGCATCCCCCACTCCGCTAGATGGCAGAGGCCAGCTACGCCTGCCAGACGTTCGCGCCGCAAAGAGGTTCCTCCTTCCCCCAGTCCTCCCGCGCACCTGCGTCCTTTCTAGCCTCTCTCCCGCTTTACACTCGCGGCATGAGCCGGGACCGGTGGGCCGTGTTCGGACTTCTCAACGCCTCCTGGATCACCTTCGGTCTCCTGGCCCTCGGCACGGTCACGGGCCTGTCCCGCCTGTTCTTCTCCCGTGGAATGCAAGGGCCCAGCTACGACTTTCCGTTTGTCCTGCTGAGCTTCGCCCTCGCCATCACGGTCGGACTGGCCGGGAGTGCCCTCCTCTTCACCAGGCCCCTTCGTCAACGCAGGCCCGACCTGATTCGGTGGTCTCTGCCGCCCATCTGGTTCTTCTACGTGGCGCTGAATGTCCTCTCCGAACTTGCTGAGGGGTTCTCGCCTTTTACGCTCACCCTTCCCTCAACCGTTACCTGGGCTGTCCTGGCCCTGTTGGCCGGACTCATCGTCTCCTGGGTGCTAAGTCAGCCTCCCCGGGACACCGCCATCGCGAAGGCCTTGCCCCGTTCGCTTGCTGGCACCTGGTGGCAGCGCCTCCCCGCATGGGCAAGGGGGGTCTGCTTTGTTGCTCTGGGTCTCAGCGTCGGTCTCCTCCTCCATACGGCGCAGGACCCCTTGGAACGTGTCCTGGCCGCAAGAGAAGATGTCCTACGCACCACATCCCGCGAGCATGTTCAGTCTGCCCGCCTCTCCCCAGACGGTTCGGTCGTCGCTGTCACGGCCACTGGACCGGGCACGCAGACCCGCGTCATCCTGGTCGATTCCCGGACCAAGCGGCGCCTGTGGGAGCGGGATCTCGAGATGTCGTTTGCTGAGCCCATCTGGCTGTCGAGTGGAACACGCCTGCTCGTCGCCCCCCGGTACAAGCAGGAGAAGGGAGCGGTGTTGGACCCGAGCACAGGCCGCACCGTGGAGGCGGTCGCGGACATCATCGCCTCCTGCCGGAAGGCCGCCTGCGTGGGAAGGAACAGAACGGTGCTGCCAGATGGACAGCGGGTCATCCTCCTTCACGAGTACGTGCAGGCAGCGTGGTTGGAGGACGCAGCCGTTCAGGCCGACCGGCCACTGGGAGCGCGCCTGGTTCGCCCTGATGCCGGGGGACACACCCAGGCGACGGCCATTACGCCAGACGGTCGCCGGGCTGCCGTTGGGTACGCCGATGGCACCGTCATCGTCTTCGAAGCGTTGAGCGGCAAGCGCCTCGCGGAGTGGAGGCCCCATACGGACGCCGTGTACGACCTCGCGTGGTCCCCCGACGGGAGTGCGCTCGCCACGTACGGCAAAGGGGCGTGCGGGGGGTTGAGCAACCCTTACTGCGTGATGGTGACCAACTTCTCAGGCGGCACACCTTCGACAAAGGCTGCCTGGAGACACGACGGCATCGATACGTCCACAACCCTGGAGTGGGTGGGCCGTGACCGCCTCCTGCTGGACGACGACAAGTCGAGTGTGTTCACCATCAAAGCGCCTGGAACATGACCAGGACTCAAGGGTTCAGCCAGTGTTGATCCTTTCCTCAGTCCAGAGCAGGAAAGGTTGAACCTCCTTCAACGTCTTCCCCATCTCCCCAGGGGAGCTGGACGGGATACTTCCGTCGTTCACGAAGGGGAGCGTCCACCTTCTCAAAAACGGACGTGCGAGTGGGGCGGAGAGTTAGCCCTCGGACTGGTTCGAGTCCAGTCGCCCACACCCATCCAGGCGGCCTCCGGGTCGCCTTTCTTCTGCCCATGCTCCAGCCACGCCGGACCAGGTTGGACGCGAGCAGGCACATCAATTGGGGAAGTACAGCGTCCTGCTCCTCCGGGCTTTAACGGCCCAGGTTGATGTCAGGGCGCCGTGCCTCGGCGTACGTCAGCTCGAAGACTGTGTCCTGCATCCAACGCTGGAAGCTGCCGTTGTCCGAGTACTGCTTGAAGAGCTCGGTGTTGTCCTTCATCAGGCCGATCAACACCCGCATCAAGGCGCGGGCGTGACGCCGTAGAAGTGCAGGGTGGTCCTGGCACGGCATTTGATGCGGAGGTGGTAGTAGAACTGCGCCCAGGTCATGTGGGTGTCCTTCTGACGGGACTCGGCGGGTTGGACATGGAGCAAACGATCACTGCTGGGCGGACCGGGTCCAAGTTGAGGAGACAAAAAGAAAAACCCCGTGCTAGACGGGGTTCTTTCTCTTGGTGGCCAGGGCCGGACTTGAACCGGCGACCCAACGATTTTCAGTCGTTTGCTCTACCAGCTGAGCTACCTAGCCGAATGGCGGTCCGGACGGGATTTGAACCCGCGACCTACTGCGTGACAGGCAGTTATGCTAACCGCTACACTACCGGACCACTTCGCGCCGCAAAAAGCAGCGGGGTTAAGGATAGCTGCGCTCCACGGGCTTGTCAACGGGGGCCCCATAAACGGGGGCGCGTGGGTTGGCTCTTCAAAAGGGCACCGCCCGTACGCTCTGTATGGGGGAGTCCTGCGAAGAATCGATCAGCAGTTCGAGGTACTCGCGGGTATGCAGGGCGTCGATCATGGCAAAGCCCGCCTCCTCGTCCAGCAGGATGCCGCGTTCCATCTGCGTGTGACCGTAAACGCCGAAACTCAGGCCCGCCATATGCACGTATTCTGGGGATTCACGAAACCAGCGTTTGGCGCTGTGATCGGCGTAGAACAGATCATCGTAGTAGGCGTGCGCAGGCAGGGGCGAGACGTGGGCGAACTGTACGCGGCCCACCCGCAGCTCACGCAGAAACTCGCCCATCCAGCCGCGCAGGTGCTCGGGCAGGTGAACCCCACCATGTTCAGGATCGAATTCCACATGAACCAGCCCCGCCTGGGTACCCAGCACGTAAGAGGTGTTGAGCACGGCGTCGTCGTGGTTGCCCAGGATCAGGTGAACGGCGTGCGGCGCAGCCGATTGGTAGGCGCGCAGACGTTCGAGCTCCCGCACCTGCTCGCGGGCAGCGACGAACAGGTGATCGGGGTTGCGGGGGTTGAAGCGCGAGAGGCCCGTCAGGCGCTCGTAGTCGCGCTCGCTCTTGGGATGCACGAGGTCACCGATCAACACCACCTGGTATACCCCGGCCTGCACCGGCGGCGTGGGCAGGCCGTCCGGGGTCACGCAACTCGCGGCCTTGAGGGCCGCCCACAGTCCGTCCCAGTCCGCGTGTACGTCGCCCACTGCGATGAATTTCTGCATCGGCATCCCCTTTTCTCCCCTTTCCCCTAGCCTTTGAGGATGGCCTGGAGTTCTTTGTAGATGCCCCGGCTCTCTTCCACCGTCTCGCCGTAGCCGCGCAGCAACACGCGCGTCGCGTCGCCGCCCTTGCCCGCCGCCTTGAGCTGCTCCAGCAGGTCCTCAATGTGCCGACGGGCCTTGTCCATTTGCGGATCGCGCGGAGGCTCGGGCAGCAGGGCCACGGCCTGGGCACTGGGCGCGGCGGCCCGCTCGGTCTCGGCGTCAAGGTCCGCCGTGTTCGCTCCGTCCTCGGGGTCGTATTCCACCCACTGCGCTTCCTCGGGCAAGGGCAGACCGAAGAAGTGGGCGGCGTCAGCCAGGGCGCACAGACGGGCGTCGTTCAGGGTATGGCCCGTTGCCAGCCCCTCGCGGGTCACGCCGCACACCGTTAGGCGTGCGCGCACGACGGGTGGGGTCACGCTGTCGCAAGCCCAGCTCAATGCCCAGCCCGCATCCACCCGTTCCAGGTGCAGGGCGAGGGCATCGGGAGCAGGCACCAGCGTCACGCGGGCCTGACCGGCGCGCACCTCGGCCACCGCCCAGGCGGTCAGAGAAGCGCGCAGGGCTTCACGGGCACGGTCAAGATCGGCCATATACGCCGAGTCTAGCGGTCCGGGCCGCGTGGGCGGAATCAATCTCACGCTTAAAGCTTGGCTCAACGCTGGGGAAACCGACCCATCTCCTCAGGGTGACAATTGTCACCCTTTGCGTCTGACGGGCCACACTGGGGACTCTGGGCTCTGTCAGGCAAGCTTGGAGCATGACGGGAGCAGCGATAGAACTCAGTGGGGTGGGCAAGACGTTCGGACGGGTGCAGGCCTTGCAGGGCCTCGATCTGGAGGTGCGGCCCGGAGAACTGACCGCCCTGCTGGGGCCCAACGGCGCGGGCAAGACCACGGCCATCGGACTGATGCTGGGGCTGCTGCGGCCTACGGCCGGCGCGGTGCGGGTGCTGGGAGGCGATCCGCGCGACGCCACCACCCGGGCGCAGGTGGGGTCCATGCCCCAGGAAAGTGCTCTCCCCGCTGCGCTGACGGTGCGCGAGGCGGTGACCCTGTTCGCGCGGATGTACCCCTCGCCGCTGCCGGTGGACGAGACGCTGGCGTTGGCAGATCTGCTACCGCTGGGGGGGCGGCGTGCCGGGGCTCTCTCGGGCGGACAAGCCCGGCGGCTGGCCTTTGCGCTCGCGATGGTGGGCAATCCGGCGGTGCTGTACCTGGACGAGCCCACCACCGGCATGGACGCGGGCAGCCGTCAGGGGTTCTGGGCCGCTGTGGAGCGGCTCAAGCGCGGGGGCCGCACCATCCTGCTCACCACCCACTACCTGGAGGAAGCCGAGCGCACCGCAGACCGCGTGGTGGTCATGAACGCGGGGCGCATCCTGGCGGACGGCACGCCGGGAGCCCTGCGTTCCAGCATCGCCACCTCGCACGTGCGCTTCCAGTCGGACCTGGTACTGACCGAACTCCAGCACCTGCCCGGCGTGGAGGGTGCCGAGGTGGATGAACGCGGCCACGCCACCCTTACCACCCGGACGCCCGAAGCCCTGCTCACCGCACTGGTGCAGTCGGGAACCCCCTTTTCCCAGCTGGAAGTGACGCGGGCCAGCCTGGAAGACGCGTTTATGAGCCTGACGGGGAGCGTGAAGGCGTGACCGCCGCCCACCCCGCCCTGGCGTCCTCGCTGGTGGCGCTGGCCTGTATGGCCCTGATGATGCTGCGCCGCTTTCAGCGCTTCGCCACCCCGCAACCCCTCGACGCGAGGGGCCAGCGCCGCCTCGCTCGCCGTCCGCTCATCCTGCTGGTCATCGGAGCGCTGGTGCTGCTCAGCGCGCATTCCCTGGCCGGTTCGGGCGCGGCGCTGCTCGGAGCGCTGGTGGGCGCTGGGCTCGCCTCCTGGTCTGCGCGGCACACCCGCTTTGAATACGGCCCCGACGGCCACGCCACGCGCTACCTCCCCAACGTGTGGATCGGTGGTGGCGTGTTCGCGCTGTTCGTGGCGCGGCTGCTGTGGCGGCCATGGCCCCTCCCCATTGGGGGAATGCCGGCCACCACAGGAGGCGAGCAGTTCGATCCTTCTACCTTTGTGGGCCGCAGTCCCTTCACCACCGGTCTCTTTCTGGTGTTCGTCGCCTACCAGATCGTGTACGCGCTGTTGGTTCTGCGGGCATCGAGGGGGGGGCGAGCGGTGTGAGCCCTCCTCCTCGGCCTCCTTCGGCTCTCAGACCCTCAACCATCTCCGGAGGCACCCCCATGACCACCCTGACCCCCACCCTCACCACCACTCCCCGCCGCGCGCCCACGCTTCCCCTGCTGGGGCAGCTCGTCCTGGCCGAGCTGAGGCGCATGATCCGCAACCCGATGTTTGCGATGGGGACGCTGGGCTTTCCGCTGATTTTCTTTGCGCTGTTCGGGTTACCCAATGTGCACGAGAAGACGGACGCGGGCGTGAGCGTCGGGCAGTACCTGCTGGTAAGCTTCGGCACGTACTCGCTGCTCTCGCTGGCGATGTTCTCGTTTGGGGCCGCCGTCGCCGCCGAGCGCACCGGGGGCTGGCTGCGGCTGATGCGCGCTGCCCCGCTCCCGGCCCCGCTGTACCTGACGGGCAAGGTGGTGGCCGCGCTGTGCTTCAGCGCCGTGAGCCTGACCGCGCTGTACCTGTTCGGGCATGTTGCGGGCGGCGTCACCTTTCCCTTGGGCGAGGGCCTGCGGATCGCCGGGGAACTGCTGCTGGGCATGATTCCGCTGATCGCTCTGGGCTTGTGCATCGGCTTTCTGGCGACGCCCACGAGCGCCAGCGTGGTGGCCCAGATCATCTCCGTACTGATGTCCTTCGGCTCGGGGCTGTTCATGCCGCTGGACCAACTGCCCAAAGTGGTGCAAAACCTCGCGCCGTACCTGCCCTCGTACCACCTCGGACAACTGGGCTGGACCGCCGTGGAAGGGCAGGGTGGCAGCGCCGTTCACTGGGCCTGGCTGGCGGGGTACACGGTGGTGCTGGGTCTGCTCGCCGCCTGGGCCTACCGCCGCGACGAGGCGCGCGGGCAGTAAACGTACCGGGCGCAGCAGGTGGGGGTGAGGACGTGAATACTGGGCGCATGTGGACCGACATGACCTGGCACGCTCCGCCCCCTTTTGCGCGGGAACACCCGGACGGCGCGTTGGAGGTCCGCACAGGAAACCGGACGGACTTCTGGCGTGAGACGCAGTACGGCTTCACGCGGGACGACGGCCATGCCCTGCTGCGAGGCGCCCCACTCGAATTTACCGCGAGCGTGCGGGTGCGCGGGGAATATAGGCATCTCTACGATCAGGCCGGGCTGATGCTGCGGGCGAGCGGGGCGCACTGGGTCAAGACCGGCGTGGAATACGTGGGCCGTCAGCAGTGGAGCACTGTGGCCACGCTGGAGCGCTCAGACTGGAGCGTGGCCCCCGCTGCCGATTATCCGGAGATGACCTTCCGCATGGTCCGCCGGGGCGACGCGCTGATCGTTCATGCCCGCCCAGAGGACGGGATGCCCTGGGCCCTGCTGCGGGTCGCCTACTTTCCGCCGGACCTGCCGGCGCAGGTGGGGGTGATGGCGTGCAGTCCCCAGCGTGAGGGCTTCCGGGTGACGTTCCGGGAGTTCACGCTGTCCGGCGTGGACTGCCGCTCCCTGCACGAACTGGTCCAGCCCTGAGCACGAAAGAAAAGAGGTTCAATCCCACCATGACCCGGCCTCCCCCACCCCATCCTGACCAGCGCCGCCCCCTGTTCTGGCGGGTCTTTCCGCTGGTGTGGCTGGTCTACCTGTATTTTCCGCTCGCGGAACTGTTTCGCACGCCCCATCCGGTACCCATCCTGGTGCTGAACCTCACAGGCGTGGGCATTTTCGTGGGTCTGTGGTGGCGGCTGTACTCCCGGCAGGGCCACCATCCGCAGACCCACGGTTTCCTGGTGGCCTTCACGGCGGGCTGGTGCTTTTTTCTGTACGCCACGTCCTTTCCGGCCCTGGGCTTCAACGCCGCCACCTTCCTGGTGTATGCCGCTGGGGTCCTGGGATTTCAGGGCAACCGGGTGGTGCTCGCGTTCGGCTACCTGGGTGTACTGGCAGCTCTGCTCGTGCCGTGGCAGTTCGGCGTGGCGCAAATCGGCCTGTTCGATCTGGCCCAGATGCTGCTGCTGTCGGCAGTGGCGATGTGGGGCAACCACGCCTCCCACCGCCAGAACGTCGCCCGCGTCCGGCTGGCGCAGGTGCAGGCCGAGAAAGAAGCCCTGGCTGCCGACGCTGAGCGTGAACGGATCGCCCGGGACCTGCATGACTTGCTGGGCCACACCCTCTCCGTGATCGTGCTGAAAAGCGAACTGGCCAGCAAGCTGGCAGAGCGCGATCCGGCCCGCGCCGCCCAGGAAATCCGTGAGGTGGAGCGCATCAGCCGCGAGGCCCTGACCGAGGTGCGCGCGGCGGTGAGCGGCTACCGGGGCAGCGGCCTGCGCTCGGAACTCGCCCGGGCGAAGGTGGCCCTCGACGCGGCCGGCGTGCGGCTGGAATACGGCGGCCAGGAATGCCCACTGCCGCCCGAGGTGGAGCACAGCATGGGCATGGTGCTGCGCGAGGCGGTCACAAACGTGGTGCGCCACGCCCGTGCGGGCGAGTGCCGCGTGAGCATCACCCGCGAAATGGGAGGCTACCGCCTTGAAATTGCTGACAACGGCGTGGGCGGCGAGGCCCCTGAGGGCACCGGCCTCACCTCCATGCGCGAGCGGGTGCGGGCACTGGGGGGCGAGTTCAGCCGCAGCGGAACGGCGGGGACGCGGGTGGTGGCGAAGTTTCCGGAGGGCGAAGGCGGAGGGCGAAGAGCAGAGGGGAATCAAACCCCCGGCGCGCCGCCTTCTGCTCTCCGCCCCCTGCCAGACCGCTCCTCGGGCTGAATCCCACTTCAGCAGGCCCAGCCGTTGCCGCCACCCCCCATTCCCAGGGTGTCCAGTCCGCACTGCTCGGCGTAGTCCTAGGCGACCGGTGCGGCACAGGAGCACGTTCTGGCAGGCCGCTTCTCCGAGAAAACGGGCGGCGCTCTTGCCGCCCACCTCGTCGTCCTCCAGAAAGAAGAAACCGGGCACCCTCAGCCGAGCGGGCAGGTCCGGGTGGGGCAGACCGAACGCGCTCCCCAGGCCGATCACACCCACGCCGGGGTCCTTGAGCGCGAGCCACGACGCCATACCGTTGAGTTCGCCCTCCACCCACAGCACAGCCTGCGTTGCTGAGAAGAGGTCCGGGGCCACCCAGGGCAGATTGCCGTTGTCGGGCGGAAGCCCGGAGTATTTGTGACGTCCGGCCGTGAGGTGGCGGCCCTTGAGGCCCAGCAAGTTCCCCGCCCGGTCCCGCCACGGCAGCAAGTCTCCGTCTTCCGGCAGGCCCAACTCCAGCCGCTGGGCCTGCTCCAGCGTCAGACCGCCCCCTTCGAGCACCGG
This sequence comes from Deinococcus hopiensis KR-140, assembly GCF_900176165.1. Taxonomy (NCBI): domain Bacteria; kingdom Thermotogati; phylum Deinococcota; class Deinococci; order Deinococcales; family Deinococcaceae; genus Deinococcus; species Deinococcus hopiensis. The sequence continues at coordinate 167,925 of NZ_FWWU01000009.1, read as the reverse complement.
TGGCAGGGCTTCACAGCCCGCCAGCCGCCCCTGCGCCTCCTCGTGAAGTCGCCCTACATCCATACGGTCAGGCCACGGCCCCGCACCGGCCCGGGAGATGGGCCAGTCGGCGGGGACGTGCGGGCAGAATGAAACTCAGCATGCGTGATCCCTCTCCCCTCCGCAGGTCCTGCCCGTGATCCGCCTCCTCCTGGCCGAAGACCAGGCCCTCGTGCGTGGAGCGCTCGCGGCGCTGCTGTCGCTGGAGGGCGATCTGGAGGTGGTGGGCATGGCGGCGGACGGCGAGGAGGCGCTGGCCCAGGTAAAGGCGCTGCGCCCCGATATCCTCGTGACCGACATCGAGATGCCGCGCCTGAGTGGACTGGACCTTGCCGAGCGCCTGGGCGCCGAGGTGCCGGGGGTCCGCGTGGTGATCGTGACCACCTTCGGGCGGGCGGGCTACCTGCGCCGGGCGCTGGAGGTGGGCGCGCGCGGCTACCTGCTCAAGGACGCCCCCGCCGCCGATCTGGCCGATGCCATCCGCCGCGTGCATGCCGGAGGCCGCGCCGTGGACCCCACGCTGGCCGCCGAGGCGTGGGGGGACCGCAATCCCCTCACGGACCGGGAGCGCCAGGTGCTGCGTGAGGCCGAGACGGGGGCCACCACCGCGCAGATCGCCGCGGCGCTGAACCTCTCGGAGGGCACGGTCCGCAATTACCTGTCGGAAGCCATCGGCAAACTGGAGGCCGGAAACCGCGTAGAGGCGGCGCGGCAAGCACGGGAGAAGGGGTGGCTGTAGGCGGTGGGCAGAGGAAGTCGAGGCTTTTTGCCCTTCAGATTGCCTCCTCCGTTCCCTGCCTCCACGCCAGCCCCGCGCCCACCAGCAGCACCAGCGCCGACACGATCAGCCCCAGCCGCAGGCCCCCCGCACCGTCCGACAGCGCCCCTGTCAGCACCGGGCCGAGGGTCTGACCCGCCGCGAAGACCACCGTGAAGGCGGCGATGCCCCGGCCCCACGCCGCCTCGGGCAAGACCCGCTGGGTCAGGACCGTGGTGCCCGTGACCACGGCGAGGAGGCTCATGCCGAACAGCACGCCGGACGCAAACAGCACTGGCGCAGCGCGGCCCACCAGGGGCAGCGCCGCTCCCAGCGCCAGGGTCAGGAGTTGCACGGTCATCGCGCGTGCCCCGGGCAGACGCCGCACCACATCGGCCCACACGAGCGGACTGACGACCACCGCTCCGCCCAGCACGGCCCAGAAAGGCGTGACGAGGTGGCCCAGCTCCTCGGCGCGCAGGAAGGCCACGATAAAGGTCATGTAGGCGATGTACCCCAGCCCGAAGCAGGTGTAGGCCGCGAGGGCTGGGACGAGGGGCCGCAGCGACGCACGGACGGTCCCGGTCTGTCCCGCAGAGGGCGTCGCACCCCGCAGGGCAGGCCAGGCTCCGGCGAGTGCCAGCAGCGAGGCCCCGCCGAGCGCCAGCCACGCCGCAGGCCATCCCCGCGCCAGCAGGGGCGGCAGCAGCAAGGCCGACGTCAGGATGCCCACCCCCGCGCCGCCGTAGAACACGCCCAGCAGCAGGGGACTCCGCTGGGGATGAGCCCGCGCCGCCAGGGCCGCCAGTCCGCCCCCCGCGACGAAAATCAGCGCCCCGCCCGTCCCCGCCAGAAAACGCAGGGCGAGCAGCAGTGGGACCATACTGGTCAGGCCTGAGGCGAGCAGGGCCAGGGCCGTGCCCACCATCCCCACCGCAAACGTCTGCCGAAGTCCCCACGGCGCGATCAGGCGGGGAGCGGCGAAGGCTCCCAGCAGGTAGCCCGCCGCGTTCGCCGCGTTCATGGCCCCCGCCACGGTAAAGCTCCAACCCAGGTCCGCGCGCATGGCGGGCAGCACGAGGGCATAGGCGAAACGCGCAAAACCCAGGGCCACCGCCACCCCCAGCGAGAGCCGGACCATCTGCCCCAGGCTGCGGGGAAAGGATTCGGGGAAACGGTCCATCTGTGAGGACGCTACAGCCGCACCCGCAGCCCCTGCAACCCGCGCAGGGTGAAATTGGGGTGGTACGTCAGCGGTTGCTCGGGCACGGTGTACCCGGGGAAACGTGTCAGAAAGCGCGTGAGGAACGTATCTGCCTCCATCCGCGCCAGGGTCGCGCCCAGGCAATAGTGGGCCCCAGCGGCAAAGCCGAGATGGGCCTTCGCGTTTTCGCGCCCCAGATGCAGCGTATGGGGATCTGCGAACACACGCGGGTCCCGGTTCGCGCCGCCCAGGCTGATCGAGAGGTGTACTCCGGTGGGCAGGGTGACGCCTCCCAGGGTGAGGGGCCCAGTGGTAAAGCGTCCCGTGGAGAGGACGGGCGAGGTGAAGCGCAGCAACTCCTCCACGGCGTTGCCCATCCGGCCCGGCAGGTCTTCGCCCAGCCAGTCCCGCTCCTCCCGGAAGGTCTGGAGGGCCTGCACGCTGCCGGAAATCAGGTTGCTCGTCGTCTCGTGCCCAGCGACGAGCAGCAGTACGGCGTTGGCAAGGAGTTCGTCGCCGCTCAGGCGCCCGCCGCCGTCTTCCACCCCTGCCAGGGCCGAGAGCAGGCCGGGCTGGGGACCGGCGCGCAGTTCGTCGGCCAGGTCCCGGAAGTAGGCGCGCATGGCCGCCGCGTCGGCTTCCAGTTCGGCCCAGCGCTCGGGGGTCATGTTCAGGCCGCCCAGCAGGTCCGCCACGCTGCCCGCCCAGGTGCGGAAACGCTCGGCATCCTCGCCGCGCAGGCCCAGCATCTGGATGATGACGGTGACGGGCAGGGGCACGGCGAGCGCCTCCACCACGTCCACCTCTCCCCCGTTCTCGGCGGCGCGGGCCGCAGCCCGGTTCAGCAAGTCGTCGGTGAGGGCGGCGATAAAGGCGCGGCTTTCCTCCAGCACACGCGGGGTAAAAGCCCGCTGGGCGAGGGAGCGCAGCCGGGTGTGGTCCATGCCGTCGTGAAACAGCATCATGGGCGACATCAGCGCGTAGGTGGCCGTCTCCTGAAAGCCGGGGCCACCGTCGTACTTGCCCGTGCGGACGAGGGGACTTTTGAGCGCCGCCGCCACCTCGGGGTGCCCGGTCAACAGGGCAAAGCCCGCCCCGGGTTCGTACAGTACGGGCGACATGGCCCGCACCCGGTCCAGATACGCGGGTGGATCAGTCAGGTGAGCGCCCTGCCAGTAGTCCGCGAGCAGGGTGGCAGAATTCACGGTCATGCTCCAGGGTAGCGCCCGTCATGGGCAGAGCGCCGAGGAATGCTCGGCGCTCTGCCCTCTGCTACTGTGCCTGCCATGCGGCTCGTCATCGGCGTGAGTGGAGGCAGCGGCATTCCGTATGCCCAGTCCATCCTGGAGGCGCTCGCGGCCCTGGGGGTGGACACGCACCTCGTGGTCACGAGCGGTGCGAAGCGGGTGATGGCCTCCGAGGGTGGGCCGCAGCTGGCGGACCTGACCGCATTGGCGGGCACCGTGCACGATGACCGGGACCTGGGGGCCAGCATCGCCAGCGGTTCCTTCCGCACCGACGGCATGGTGATCGTGCCGTGCAGCGCCGGAACATTGGCGAAGGTGGCGGCGGGCTTGGCCGACAACCTGCTCGCCCGCGCCGCGCACGTCACCCTCAAGGAGCGCCGGCGGCTGGTGCTCGCGCTGCGCGAGGACCCCCTGCCACGCCCCATGCTGCTCAATATGCTGTCGGCCCATGATGCGGGCGCGACCGTGATGACCGCCAGCCCCGGCTTCTACCACGCGCCGCAGAACGTGGAGCAGCTGCTGCACTTCGTGACTGCCCGTGTGTTGGACCAGTTCGGGCTGGACGTGCCGGGATTCCGGAGGTGGGGGGAATGAAGGCCGAGGGCCAGGGCTTGCCCTCGGCGGCACTTATCCCCGCTGCGGGTGCCGGCACCCGCCTGCGCCTGGGGCCCAAAGCCTTTGTGGAGGTGGGGGGCCGGACCCTCCTGGCGCGCAGTGTGGCGGCCCTCGCGCCGCACGTGGACGAGGTGGTGGTGGCGCTGCCGGCAGGGTGGAGTCTACCGGCAGGGCTGCCTGCGCGGAGCATCGTCGGTGGGGCGACCCGGCAGGAGAGTGTGCGGCTGCTGCTGGAAGCCACAGCAGCGGAGGTGGTTCTCGTCCACGACGCTGCCCGCCCCTTTCTGCCTGCCAGGGCGGTCCGGGCGCTGTTGGAAGCGGTGGAGGAGGTGGGCGCGGCGACGGTGGCGCTTCCCGTGGCCGATACGCTGGTGCGGAGCGAGGGGAGAAATTGGAGAGAAGGTGTCCCCCGCGAGGGCCTGTGGGCCGTGCAGACGCCGCAGGGCTTCCGGCGGGAGGTGCTGACGCGGGCGCACGGGGCGGCGCATGAGGAGGGCGTGACCGCCACCGATGATGCGGGTCTCGTGGCGCGGCTGGGCCTGCCCGTGGCCCTGATGCCCGGCGACGCACGGCTGTTCAAGGTCACGACGCCGGGGGATCTGGCGCTGGCGCAGGCGCTGGCCGCGGTGTGGGACGCCGAGCAGGGCGAACAGTAAGGCAAGGGGAAGGCCGGATATGGAATGCTCAGGGTCCATGTGCCTGCCCGGAGGTCCCCCATGCTCCTAACTGTCCCGCCGTCCCCCCAGGGGGCGGCCGCCACCTACTTCGCACCCGCCAAGGTCAACCTGGGCCTCAGCGTGCGCGAACTGCGCGCCGACGGTTATCACGCTTTGCAGTCCATCATGGTCCCCCTGACGGTGGGCGACGAGTTGCTGATCGCGCCCGCCGCCGAACTGACCCTGACCGTGGAGGGCGCGGACCTCCCCACCGAACAGAACCTGGTGTTCCGGGCCGCGCGGGCGTACCTGAACGCGGCGGGCGTGACGGACGGCGCGGCGATCACCCTCCGCAAGCGGCTGCCCCTGGCCTCGGGCCTGGGCGGCGGCAGCAGCGACGCCGCCACCAGCTTGATGGCCCTGGCGCGGCTGTATCCGTCCGACGTCCCGCTGCCCGAACTCGCCCTGAAGCTCGGGGCCGACGTGCCCTTTTTCCTGCTGGGGCAGGCCGCGCTCGCCGAGGGTGTGGGCGAGGTGCTCACCCCGCTGCCGGTGCCGCACGTGCCCCTCGTCCTCGTCAATCCCCGGGTGGAGGTCAGCGCCGCCGACGCCTATGCCTGGCTGGACGCGGAGGAAGAATTCACCCCCGAGCTGAACGTGGAGCGCATTCTGGCCGCCCTGACCAACGGAGGCGAGGTGCCCTACCTCAACGCCCTGCAAGACCCGGTGGTGGCCCGTCACGCGCCCATCCGTACCGCCCTGAGTGTCCTGGCAAGCGCGGGCCTGCGCTCGCCCCTGATGAGCGGTTCCGGAGCCACCTGCTTTGCCCTGGCCGACAACGACGAGGAGGCGCACGCCGCCGCCAGGGCCATCGCCGCCCTGCATCCGGATTGGTGGGTGACGACGGCCCGGACGCTGTAGCGGCGCAGAGGGCCAAGAGGAGGAGGCCGAACGCAAGCCCTCAGCCTTCAGCGCTCCGCAACCGCTTTCCGCAAGAAACCCATCAGCTCCCCCACCGCCACGCGCGACACTTCGCCCGTGCGCCGTTCCTTGACTTCCGCCTCCCCAGACGACAGGGCGCGGCCCAAGGTCACGCGGTAGGGAATGCCCGTCAGGTCCGCATCCGCAAACTTGACGCCGGGACGCTCCGTACGGTCATCGAGCAGCGCGTCCACGCCCGCTGCGCGCAGTTCGGCATACAGTGCCTCGGCGGCCCCCACCTGCCGGGCGTCGCCCATGTCCACCACCGTCAGCAGTACTTGGTACGGGGCGATGGCGGTGGGCCACACCAGCCCCTGCACGTCAGCCAGTTGCTCGGCCACCGCCTGCGCCAACCGGGTCACGCCGATGCCGTAACAGCCCATGTGGAAGGCCTGGAAGGAACCGTCGGCGGCGGTAAATCCCGCGTCCATCGCCTCCGCATACCGGGTGCCCAGTTGAAAGACGTGCCCCACCTCGATGCCCCGCGCCGAGAGCAGCACCTGCGCCGAATCGTGAACGCAGCTGTCCCCCGCTTCCGCCTGGCGGAGCTCCACCACGTCCGGCAGGGCGTACTGCTCGCCCCAATTCGCGCCGGTCACGTGCCACTCGGTTTCGTTCGCACCCGTGGTGAAGTCGCGCGCCGCTGCCGCTGCTCCGTCGCACAGGCGCAGGAAGGCCGGGTGCAGGACTTCCCGGGCCGCGATCACGTGGTCCGGCAGGTCCGGGGCGATGTAACCCAGCGGCAAGGCCAAGGCCGTCCAGGCTTCCGGTTGGGCGAGGCTCAGGGAGATCAGCGTTCCGCCCCCAAACCGCTCGGCCCGCGCCGATACCGCGTTCCACAGCTTGACCGGGTTGACCGCGTGGTCGCCGCGCACACTCACGAGGATCGGCACGAGGTACGCCTGCCCCTCTCGCAAGAACGTGGCGTCGTACAGCACGTTCTTGATCATGTGCCCGGCCTCACAGTTCAGAGCCGCGCAGGCGCTTGACACGGTGGTGGTCCCCGGCGTGTGGCGGCGTGCGAAGGAGGTGAAGGGACTGGGCGCCACCTCCGCCGCGCGTGAGACGGCCTGTTCAGCATTGGCGGCGTAGAGGCCGTCCGCGCTGTACAGCACCTCATCCTCGCCCACGCCTGTCAGCACCATGAATTCGCGGCTCGCGTCGCCGCCGATGTTGCCACCATCGGCGTCCACGGCGCGCCACTCCAGGCCCAGCCGGGTCAGGATGCGGGCGTAGGCGGCGCCCATCACCTCAAATTGCCGTGCCAAGTCTTCCGGCGAGGCGTGGAAGGAATAGGCGTCTTTCATGGTGAATTCGCGCGTTCGCAGCAGCCCAAAGCGCGGGCGCAACTCGTCGCGGAACTTGCGGGCGATCTGGTACACGCTCAGCGGCAGGTCCCGGTAAGAACGCACCACCTCGCGCGCCACGGCCACCGCGACTTCCTCGTGCGTCGGCGCGAGGGCCAGTTCCCGCCCAGCCCGGTCCGTCACCGTAAACATGATGCCCTCAGCGCGGGTATAGATCTCCCAGCGCCCAGACTCGCGCCACAGCGCTTCGGGTTGCAGCATTGGGAAGCTGACCTCTTGCGCCACGTCCGAGAGTTCTTCCCGGATCAATGCCTCCAGCTTTAGCAGCACGCGCTGCATCATCGGCAGGTGGGCGTAGAGCCCGCTGCCCAGCTTGCGAACGAAGCCCGCCTGCGACAGGGCGGCGATGCCGCGCGTCTCGGCGTCCGACGGGGCCTCGCGCCACGTCACGAACAATCCTTGCGATACACGCATGGTTTTTTTTCCTCCAGGATGTGCGCACGTCAGGTCTGTGCGTCTCCGGAGAGGGCGCACGTCCGGCCAGAAATGACAGCTTCACACCCCGGAGGGCGGCGGGAGCACAGGCAGGCCCGCACCGACACGCGTCAGCATGTGGGGGAACGTCCGTCTGCTCATGGAGCGAGGCTACAGGGGAGGGGGCAGAACGTCAAGACAAAGGGGCCAAAGCGTCCAGCGTCCGCTCCGCCTCACGGCTGATACGTCTTGATGGTCCCCCCGAAGCCCTCCTCGGGGCGAGCGCGGTAGAACAGCAGGCTAACCGGCAGGTTGCTGCCACTGGCGGGCACGAAGTCGATGTTCAGGCGGTCCGACTGGGGCCGCCACAGCATCACGGGTTCGTCGGGCTTGAGGGCGCTCCCGGTATGAGGCAGCTTGATGGTCTGGGAGATGGGGCCGTCCTCAACTTGCATGGCCCCGCGGTACAGTCCTCCGCGCGGGCTGAAGGCCACCGCCGTGCCCGCCGCGCCGGTCACCTCCAGGTCGTACAGCACGCCGTAGTTGCCGCCCAGGCGCTGGGGGCGGCCCGTCAGGCGGTCCACGCCCAGCAGGGCGGGGTCCAGTTGTCCGTCCCCCAGCACCAGCCGTGCGGGCAACCGGGTGAGGTTCACCCGCAGCGAGCGCACAGCGTTCTCAAAGGTGCCGCGCACATGCTTGGCATCGGGGGTCAGGTAGGGCAGTTGCTGCACCGCCTGCTGGGTGGGCGGGAGGCTGTCTTCGAGCATCACCACGCTCAGCTCCACCCGGCCGGAGGCCGTCAGGTCTGCCATAACGTTGACGCCGCTGCCAGGTCCAAGGGTGGGGCTGGCATAGACCGCCGCCGTCTGTCCCGGCTGCAGGGTCAGCGTGGGGCCCCCCGTGCCCGCGAAGTAGTCCAACAGCGTGATCTGTCCCAGCAGGACTTCGAGCCGGGTGGGAGCCGTCTCACCCTGCCGCTCGGTGTGGACGTCCACCGCCCGGTCCTCCAGGTTGCGGGCCAGCACGTAGAGCCGCGCCGGTTTGCTCAGAGCATTGATGTGGTAGGCCAGCAGCCGCAGCGGGCCCGACAGGCTGTCTTGGTACAGCACGCCGCTCTGGGTGGGGGCCTCGGGGCTGTCACTGAAGATCAGGGGACGCCCGATGCTCGGCAGCCGCACATCGGTGAGCGCTGGGTAGGTGTTCACGAGGGGATCGGGAAAACGGTCCCCGGGGTCGGCGTATTTCAGGGCGTAGGTCAGTGGGGAGTCCACCGGGGTGCCCTCCACCCGCAGGGTGCGGGAAAAGGGCGCGCTTTGCAGCCCCCGGCTGTTGGTGACCTGCAACGTCACGGTGTAGGTACCAGGCTGGAAGTACACGTCCTGCCGCCCCGTCCAGCGGCGCGCCGTGAGGTCGGCTCCGTCAGGATCGAAGGGGTATTCGGTGAACACCACCCGCTCGCCGGGCGCGTAGGTGGTCTTGTCGGTAGAAAAGCGGGCCTGGGGAGCCAGCGGGTTGCCGCCTTCCCGCAGGGCGGTCAGGGTCAGGGTGCGGCCCGCGTCGTCCATGCTCAGGCCGGCGTTCAGGGCGTCGGCCAGCAGACGGGTGCTGACGTATACGGTGCCGTCCAGGACGGCGACACTGCCCTCGGGCTGGAGCACCCCCCCCAGCGTGGCGACGCCCCGCGCCGCGTCCACCATCAGGCGGCCCAATCCCAGCTGATCAGACTGAACGGTCAGCGTCTGGCCCAGCAGGGTGGCCGTCTCGCGCAGGGGCAACAGGGTGCGTCCGCCGATAAGCCGGGGCGGGGCACTGAACTGCGCGGCCCCACCGTTGAGCAAGGCCGCCGCCTGATCGGGCGAGAAGGTGAGCTGGACGGCTCCCGCTGCCGTGGCGGGCGCGGCAGCGAGGCCGAGCAGGGCCGCCACCAGCAGGGAGCGGACCACCGCTCCGGCCTGACGGCGCGGACAGGGCAGAAGGAAACGCAGCGAAGCAGGCGCAAACACCCGGGAAGTATGCGGGCCGAACCTGACGGACATCTGCCCCGGTGCCCCCCAGGTCCGGACGGTGAAGAAACTGTGATGCCCGAGTGGGGCCGCTGTGTCAGGCCCCTGAAACCGGTTGCGGTTCAGCCCCCTTCAAGGCCCCGCCGCCGCTGGCGGCTAAAGCGCAACTCGGCGCGGATCAGGGCCGCCGCGTTCAGCGCGTAGCTCGTCACAAGCAGGGCCAGCAGCAGCGGGAGCGCGCCCGGGGGCAGGAGGGCCGCGGCGAATGCGGGCCCCACCACCCCCGTCTGCAGGGCCAGCCCCGCGACGAGCGCCGCCCAAACGAGCAGCAGCACCCCTCCCCAGGCCCCGTCCAGCAGGGCCGAACCCGGCAGCAACACGGCAGCGAGGCGGTAACCGGCGGGCCGGCCCTGACGCCCCGCTCCCTGGGGACGCGGAATCACCAGCGACAGGGCGAGCAGCGCGAGCAGCGCCAAGGCCGCCAGAAAGGCCCACCCCAGCCGGGCGCTGCGTCCCAGGCCCGGCGCGAGAACGGCCAGCGGGGCGCGCAGGTCGCGCAGCAGGGTCACGCTGAGATCCCCGTTCACAGCCCGGACCAGGCTGCGGTCGTCGGGGTAGCACAGCCGGGGAACGCCCGGACGGTAGGCGTCTTGAAAGGCGGTGCCGGGGGTACGCGGGCGCAGGCCCAGGTTGGCGGCGGCGGCGGCGAGGTCTGGCCGGGCCGCGAGCGCCTGGCGGTACAGCTCGCGGGCCTGCGGCGGGTCGCCCCGGCCCTGCGCGATCACGCCGAGGTTATTCAGGGCGCAGGCGTTGCCGGGAGCCTGCGCGTACCGCTGCCGCGCGGCACTGTCGTCCCCACCAAGCTGCGCGGCCAGCCCCACAAGTAGCGCCGTGTCAGCGCCAGGCCGCAGGTTCAGCTCGTCGAGGCGGGCCGCGAACCAGCCCCCGCCGTAGGTGCCCGCATTCAGGGCCGGGGCCTGCAACCGGGCGGCCGTGGTGTTGGCCCACTGCCACCCCGCGACGCTGACAAGCAGGCCCGCCGCCAGGGCCGTCACCATGAGTCGCTCACCCACGGTGCCGTACAGCACGGCGACGCGGCGGGTGCGGGAGAGCGGGTGGCGCACCCACGCGGCCCAGCGCCCGCCCAGGGCCCGGGTGTCCTCGCCCTGCACACGCCAGGCCCGCGCCGTGAGGGTCAGCAGCGCTGCGCACAGCGCGAGCAGCAGCGACAGCGTCACCAGCCGCAGCGACGCGCGCACCTGCCGGGGACCCTCAGCCCCCAGGTTGTACAGCGTGCCTGCGCGCAGTTCCCGCGAGAATGCCCGCCACTCCTCGGCCTCCCCGCTGCGCCCCTGCGCGTCCAGCAGCGCCGCGTAGCGGGCGTAGAGCGCGTCCCCGCCCTCGAATCGCGGAAAGAGGTCACGCAGGTACCGCATCCACACCTCGGCCCGCTGCAACCGCCCCTGCGCGAGCAACGTGCCCAGGTAGCCGCTGGGATTGCCGTAGGCGAACAGGGCCGCGCGGCTCACCCGGATCTCGGGATCGTAGCCGCGCGCGGCCGCGTCCCGCCGGGCGCGGTCCAGCGCGAGGTCCGCGGCGGCGGGAAAGCCCCGCGCGTCCAGCACCGCCGCGAGCTGCACCCAGGCTGGAAACGGGAGGTCCCCCGCCAGCGCCCGCCGCACCGCGTTCAGGGTGGCGTACCGGTCTCCGCGCTGCGCCGCCGCCCCCGCTTCCCGCAGCGCCAGGAAGGGATTGAGGGGATCGTCGGCAGCCGCCTGGTTCAGCCGGGCCTCGGGCACCAGCGCCGCCGCGCCCTGCAACCAACCGGTCACGGCGGGTTCCGGGGGAAACACCACCCGCTCCTGCACGTCCCCCCCCTGCCCCGGACTGCCCAGGGTAAAGCGCTCGACGTACCCCGTCCCGCTCGTGCTGACCCGCACCGTGCCGCCCGTCGCGTCCAGGGACGTCACCTGGCCCGGCAGGTCATAGCGGGCCTGCAGCGTGCCGTCTCCCGCCACCGCGTAGACCACCGGCCCCACACCCAGATACGCGGTGCCGCCCGACAGCAGGGGACCGGTCAGGTCCCCCAGCACGGCCGGGTATTCGCGGGACCAGCGCACGTGCCCCGCGTCGTCCTCACCGCGCAGGGCGCGTCCCACCAGCACCGTTTCCGCAGCCGACGATCCCAGGAGCAGCGCGGCTCCCAGTACCGTCCCCAGCAGGGCCCCCCCGGTTCTCCTCACGTGGCCCGCTTTTCGGCCGCGAGCAGATGCCCGGCCCGCAGGGCCATCACCGCGCCGCCCGCAAGCAGGTCTGCCGCGCCGCCCCAGCGCAGGGCCAGCAGCAGCCCGACGGGCACAGCGACGGCGGTGGCGAACGGAACGGCGTTCAGGCCCACCCGCCGCTGCAGGGTGGCCTTATACAGCGGAATGACCGCCAGGCCGGTGCCCAGCAGTCCCAACAGCGTCAGGGGCGCGGCCACGAGCAGCGCGCCCAGCAGCGGCGCGATGCCCCCGCCTCCCTGAAAGCGGAAGAACACCGGGTAACAGTGGCCCAGCACCACGAAGAGCATGGCGAGCCAGGTGGCGTCGGGCGTCAGCGTGTGGGCAAGCCACGCGGCGAGGGCCCCCCGCAGCACGTCGAAGGCCATCACTCCGGCAGCGGCGGCCAGGCCGTACTGCCGGAAGGTGCCACTGCTGCCCGGCAGGTCACGCTCCCGGATGTCCTGGCCCCGCAGCCGCGAGTACAGCACCCCACCCACCAGAGAACCGAGCAGGTACGAGGCGAGGGCGACGATCAGAAAGGGCATCTCGGCGCGCATTGTATGCCCCGGGCCGTCCAGAGCGGGCGGGCGCGGGGTCCCCGAACGCCTACACTCGGAGGCGTGACTGCCCCTCCCCTCTCCCGCGCGGAACTGAGGCGTTATTCCCGGCAACTGCTCGTGCCCGAGTGGCAGGGCGCGGGCGCGCAGGAACGGCTACGGGCGGCCCACGTGCTCGTTGTGGGCGCAGGTGGACTTGGTGGACCGGCCCTGCTACAACTTGTGGGCGCGGGCGTGGGCCGCCTCACGATCGCGGACGGCGACACGGTAGACCTCAGCAACCTTCACCGTCAGACCCACTTCAGCGCCGAGGACGTGGGCCGCCTCAAAGCGGAGGTGGCGGCCGCGCGGGTGCAGGCCCTCAACCCGTACGTACAGGTGCAGACTGCGGGATGGTTGGACGCGGGGAACGCGGGAGACCTGGTGCAGGGCGCGGACCTCGTACTGGACGCCACCGACAATTTCGTGGCCCGCTACCTGTTGGCCGACACCTGCCGTACGCTGGGCCGGGAATGGGTCTGGGGTGCGGCGAGCGGCACGAGCGGCATGGTCAGCGTGTTTGGACCCCATCTCGGCCTCCGCGACGTGTTTCCAGATCCCGGTGGAGCCGAGTCCTGCGAGGAAGCCGGGGTGCTAGGTCCCCTCGTGGTCGCGGTGGGCAGCATAATGGCCCTGGAAGCCCTGAAGGTCCTGGGAGGCGTGGGCACCCCACTGAGAGGCCGACTCTGGACTTTCGATGCGCTGACCGCCCGCGTTCACGTTCTGAACCTCACGCCACCCCCCCAACGCTGAGCCGCCCTGGCCCGAACTGCTTTACTGTCTCCCCAGAGACAGCAGACCTGCATAGAAAACTCCGCGCTGGGCGCGGAGTTCTGGCATTGCGCAGCCACAAACGTGTGTTACTGTGCATTTGAGCCCACAACTCTGCTCAAATCCACCTCACGGAGGACCACGCATGGCGAGAACCCGCAGGACCCCAGCGGCCCAGGACGTTGCCGCGCAGGACAAAGCCGCCACCCACACCGCGAGCCGCAAAGTCGCCAAGACGCAGATCATCGACCTGGTGGCCGGCCGCACCAGCCTCAGCCGCAAGCAGTCCGGCGAGGCGGTCGCCGCCGTTCTGGACAGCATCGGTCAGGCCCTGCGGGAGGGACGTAGCGTCGGGATTCCGGGGCTGGGCACCTTCAGCGTCACCCAGACAGCGGCGCGCACCGGTGTGCGTCCGGGCACCTCCGAACGCATTCAGATTCCCGCTGGCAGGAAGATCCGCTTCAAGGTGGCCACCACCCTGCGCGGCGAACTCTAACCTCCTCCCTTCCGGCGCGCCGTCCCCGGACTTTGTTCGTCCAGCAGGCGGCCCGCTCCTTTTTTGTGACCCTGCGCACACGTTGGAGGGCCGGAGGAGGAATACGGTGACCGTCAGATGAACCGCGCGTTGCTTTTCTCGGTGGCCGTCCTCGTGACGGGCCAGGCCGCTGCCAAGCCCATCGTTGTGGGCAGCAAACTCGACCCCGAGGCCCAGATTCTCGGGCAGATGATCCTGCTGACCCTGCAGGACGCCGGGCTGGAGGTCACAGACCGCACCAACCTCGGCGACACGGGCGTCAACCGCAAGGCCATCCTGGCGGGCGAGATCGACGTGTATCCCGAGTACACCGGCAACGCCGTGTATCTCTTTCCCGAGGCCAAGATCGGCGCGAAGCAGGCGGGCAGCCCGGGCACCATCTACAGCCTTGCCCGGCAACTCGACGCCAAGAACGGCATTACCTGGCTGCGCCCCGCCAACGTGAACAACACCTGGGTAATCGCGGTGCCGCAGGCCCTCGCGGCGTCCCAGAAGCTCAGCAGCGTCGCTGACCTTGCGCGGTACCTCAAGGGCGGCGGCGCGTTTAAGATTGCGGGTAGTCCCGAGTTCTTCAACCGCCCCGACACCATGCCCGCCTTCGAGGCCACCTACGGCTTTAAACTGAAACCCGAGCAGAAGCTCGTACTGGCAGGGGCCACGCCGCCCCAGACGCAACAGGCCGCCGCCAGCGGCACCAACGGCGTCAACGCGGCCATGGCCTACGGTACCGACGGCAGCCTCGCGGCGCTGAAGCTCGTCGCCCTGAAAGACCCCCGGGGCGCGCAGGCGGTCTACCAGCCCGCGCCCATCATCCGCGCGGGCGTCCTGAAGACCAACCCCAAGATCAGCGGGCTGCTGGGCCGGGTCTTCGCTTCCCTCAACCAGACCACCCTGCAGGGACTTAACGCGCAGGTGGCGTTGGAAGGCCGCACGGCGAAGGACGTGGCGGGGACGTACCTGAAGTCCAAGGGCCTGATCAAGTGAGCGCGGCCCGCTGCGGAGAACCCGCAGGCCGGTGAGCGGGGCCCGGCCCACTCCGGGAGGGCTCTTCCCCGTGTTCGTCCTCGCTGCCCTGCCCATGCTGGCGGGCACGTGGCTGCCGTGGGTGCTGCTGCGCCCCAACCGCCTTGCGCCGGGAACGTACCTGCACCTGCCGCCCCTCCTCACAGGGCTCGGCGTGGTGCTGGCGGCGCTGCCCCTGCTTACCTTTCGGCGCTGGCCCGGGTGGACCGGCCTGGCCGCGTCGCTCGCGATGGTGGCCGGCGTGTGGGCGCTGGGTGAGCAGACCCGCGCGGCCCTCGCCGGTCAGATGCCCTTTGCCCGAGCAAGTGCGGCGAGCGGGGTCTGGCTGTTTCTGCTGGGAGCGGGGGTGGCCGCCTTCGGGGCTGGGCAACTCGGGCGGAACCGCTGGGGGGCCTGGCTGTGGGTGCTGCCGGTGGCGGCGCTCGCCCTGGCCGGGCACCTGAGTGCCTGGTCCGTCCTCGTCGAGGGCCGCAATGAGGGACCACGCTGGGTGCAGGAATTTGGGCAACATGTGCGGCTGGTGGGCAGTGCGCTGGGATTGGCCCTGCTGATCGGGGTGCCGTTGGCGGTGTGGGCCTCGGGGCACGAGCGGCGGGTGGCAGCGGTCCTGGGCGTGGCGAGCGGCATCCAGACCCTGCCCAGCCTGGCCCTGCTGGGACTGCTCATCGCGCCGATCTCGGCCCTGGCCAACGCCTTTCCCCTCCTGCGCCGCGCGGGGATCAGCGGCATCGGAACGGCCCCGGCGCTCACCGCCATGACCCTGTACGCCCTGCTGCCGCTGCTCCGAAACGGGGTGGTGGCCCTGCGGGGGGTTCCGGCGGGAACGGTGGACGCGGCCCGGGGCATGGGCATGACGCCCGCCCAGCTGTTCTGGCGGGTGCGGCTGCCTCTGGCCCTACCGGTGTGGCTCAGCGGGGTGCGGCAGGCCAGCGTGCTGCTCGTCGGGGTGGCGG
>NZ_FWWU01000009.1:85000-147500 GCF_900176165.1 Deinococcus hopiensis KR-140 | reverse complement strand
ACGGCGGCCATTTTGCGCGTCAAGAGTGGTGCGGGCGGCACCGAGTCACAGGACTGGGCGGGGATGCTCACGCGGATGTTCATGCGCTGGGCCGAACGCCGGGGCTACAGGGTGGACCTGATCGACCAAATAGACGGCGAGCAGGCGGGTGTCATCAGCAGTGAATTCATCATCCGAGGCGAAAAGGCCTACGGAATGCTCGCGCCGGAGCACGGCGTTCACCGCCTCGTGCGCGTATCGCCCTTCGATTCCAACAACCGCCGCCATACCTCCTTCGCCTCGGTGGACGTGGTGCCCGAGGTACCGGAAGAGGAGATCAACATCCACATCCCCGACTCGGACCTGCGGCGCGACGTGTTTCGCTCTCAGGGGGCGGGCGGACAGGGCGTGAACACGACCGACTCCGCGGTACGCCTGACCCACCTGCCGACCGGGATTGCCGTGGCCTCACAGCAGACCCGTTCTCAAATCAAGAACCACGAGATCGCCCTGCAGATCCTCAAGCAGCGCCTCTATGACATTGAGATGCGCAAGCGCGAGGAGGAGGAAGCCAGGGCGCGCGGCGAGCAGAAAAAGATCGAGTGGGGCTCTCAGATCCGCTCGTACGTGCTGGACAAGCAGTACATCAAAGACCACCGCACGGGCGTCATGAAGCACAACCCGGATCAAGTTCTGGACGGCGACCTCGATGATCTGATGTGGGCGGGACTGGAATGGATGGCCGGCAAGCGGGCCGCTGAGGACGGCGGAGACGACGAGTAAGCTCCGCAGTCTGCCGGGCCGCAAAAGACCTGCGCAGTGAGAGAATGAGGAGCAGGTGGGGATGCCTCTGGCGGGCATCTCCACTTTCTCTTAATGCGCCCAGACGAGACAGATTTACGTGACGCCTTGCCTTTACACTGAGGCTTGACTTCTTGCAGCGAACCTCCCGGAGAGGCGGGCCGCGCTGCGGGCAGCAGCGTCTTCCTTATGACCCAGCGCACCCTGCCCGGCTACAAACTCCTGTACCTCCTAGGAAGGGGGCAAACGGCCCTCGTGCACCTGGCGCAAGACGAGCGGGGTCGGCAGGTGGCCCTCAAGGTGCCGCTGGAAGAAACGCTGAAAAACCAGGAGGCAGCCGAGCGCTTCGGCAATGAGGTGCGGCTTTCACTGCAATTTCGGCATCCCAATGTGGTACCGGGGTATGCGGGCACGGCCTTTGGTCCAAAGGCGTTCCTGGCCCTGCGCTACTACCCGGATGGAACCCTCAGCGACGTCTTGCAACGCCGCAAAACGGGGATGCTCGACCTCGAAGAAACGCTGCCCGTTCTGGCGGACGTGGCTTCCGGCCTCACGTACCTCCACGCGCTCGGTGCCGTTCACCAGGATGTGAAGCCGCAAAACGTGTATGTGGAAGGTGGCCGCGCGTCCCTGGGGGACTTGAGCAGCGCGTACTTCACGGCGCAGGGGGGGCTGAGCAGTGGCAGTCCCTTTTACATGGCGCCCGAGATCTACCACGGTCACGGCAGCAGCCTGGCGAGCGACGTGTACAGCTTGGGTGTGATGGCCTACGAACTGCTGAGCGGCAGGCGGCCCTTTCAGGGAACCACCTACGAGGAATTGATGAGCGCCCACCTCAACACCTTCGCGCCGCCACTCTCGCACCTCAGCCCTGAGGTGCCGCGCCCGGCAGCCCGGCTGTTGGAGAGGGCGCTCGCAAAGAGGCCGCAGGATCGCCCCACCGCGAATGAGCTGCGCCGCGAGTTGCTCGCGGCCCTCGGCGAGGTGCCGGAGGAGGAGGACCTTAGCCCCGAGCCAGCCGCGCCCGTCGCGGCGAGCACTCCCGTGGGGCGGCATGCGCCAGCCGCTCCCCGCGACTCCGCCGCAACTGCCACGCCCATAGATACGGCGGCGGAGCGCGGCGGTTCCCGCTGGAATCCCTTCAAACGTCGGAAGTAACGTTGCCCTTCAGCCCGAGGTGCATCTCGAAGCGCCCCGGCCGCTCCCGAAAGCCCAGCCTGCGGTTGACCGCGAGCATGGGCGCGTTGCGGCTGTGGTTGTTCGTCCGCATCACGCCCAGACCTTCCTTTCGGGCCCGGCAAATTGCGTGCAGCTTGAGGGGCAGCGCCAGCCCCCGCCCACGCGCCTCCGGATGGACGGCTGTGAATTCGTTGTAGGCCATGTTCGCGTGCCGGTAGACCACCATCGCCGTGGTGCCCAGCCACTCGCCTTCCTTGGACACCGCCAGGATCAGCCAGTCCGGGCGCGGATCGTGGTTGAGATGGAAGGTCTCGCGGATCTGCGCGAGGGGCCAGCGTGGGTGTCCGGTCAGGTCTGGCGTCTCGGGCAGGCGGTCGGCGACGAAGTTCAAATAACGTTCCACCGTCGCCTCGTCCGCATCCCGCAGGTCCGTGAACGTGACCCTCTGGTCCTCTGCCCGGCGCAGCGCCTGGGCGTGCAGCGATTCGTCGAAGGTGCCCAGGTCCAGCTCTGAGGCAAAGCGGTGGGCGTGTTCACAAAAGCCCCGTCGCTCGGCCCAGGCCCGGCTGGAGGGGTCCCCGTCAAGCACATCGGCGGAAAGGCCCGCCGCACCTTCCTCCCGACTGGCGGCTTCCATTTCCCGCCACAGCAGTCCTCCCACGCCCTGCCCGCGCGCGCGAGGCGCGACGAGAATGGTGGCCTGCAGGAAGCCGGGGGGAGTAAAGGGAGAAGCGTTTAGCAGTCCCAGGCCCTGAATTTCTCCTTCTCGCTCGGCCACCCAGCGGCGATGAAACTTGGCGGGGTCACGCCGGACATCTTCGGCACGCAGACTCTCAGGTGTGGTTTCACGGCCCGTCACCCCATTGACGAGGGCTGAGACGGCGGGAGCATCAGCGTCCGCGTAGGAGCGGAGCAGGAGGGTCACTCGGCCGGCCCCAGGGCCTTCACCATCTGCCGAATCGCGCCGAGGTGATAGGTGACGTGCGCCACACCGCCGGTCAGCCCTCCCGTCATATCGCCGTTGACAGGTTTGTCGGCCTGCATCCGGGTAAAGGACAGCAGCGTTTCATAAGCGCTCCGCACGCGCCGCTGCACTTCCTCCCACTCCTCCTCGGCGACCTGCGCCGGATGGAAGCTGCCCTTCCAGTCAAACGGTCCCCGGTCCCCTTCGCGCTCCCAGCGCACGATCACCTCCATGTGAAAGGCGGTGTGCCGCGCCTGCCCAGCAATGGACGTGCCGTACACGTCCTGACTGGCCTGCCCAGCGCTCAGCGCAGCGAGGGTGGAGAGGAGGCCGTGGTTGCCGCTGCCATCTGCCTTCGTGCCGTCCAGAAAGGCGGTGCCCTGACCGGGAGTACCGCCCTCCACCGCTTCTCTCAGGATGTCCAGGATGCCCTCGGCCCAGTTCTGCCCTTCTCCACCCTGCGTTTGTTCACTCATACCCAAGCGTACCCGGAGTGTCGGGGAGCACACATGGTCCGGGTGGCTCTGGCAACGCGGGCCCAGCTCTGCTACAGTTGCCAGTTGCGCCGCCCGGTGAGGCCCAGTTATGGGAAATTCACCAAGCGCGGACGAAAGAGAGGTGAGATATGAACCAGTACGACCTGAACCTCATCCTGAACCCCAACCTCAGCGCCGAGCAGCTCCAGATCGAGAAGGACTACATCGAGACAACGCTGCGCGGAGCCGGTGCGGAAATCAGCAACCTTGACGATGTCGGCAACCGCCGCCTCGCCTACGCCGTGGGCAAGGACCGCGAGGGTTACTACCTGATGTACACCATCAAGGCCAGTGGCAACCCGGAAAAGGACATCGCTTCCAGCCTGCGTCTGCGCGACAACGTGCGCCGCATCCTGGTGGTGAAAGACCGTCCCGAATGGAAGACCAAGAAGGCTTGATTCTGTTACGTCATTGACGTAATGGCCCGCTTTTTGGTAGCCTGTGGGCAACCCGCAAGGGCCAAGACCGCCAGCAGCATAAGACCCCAGTACGCGTACAGGCCCCTGTACCACGCCAGCAACATTAAGGAGACCCTGTTATGGCCCGAGGCATGAACCACGTTTATCTGGTCGGCGCACTTGCCCGCGATCCCGAACTCCGCTACACCCCCAGCGGTGTGGCCGTTTTCGAAGCCACCATCGCTGGTGAAGACCACGTGATTGGCAACGATGGACGCGAACGCAAGCTGCCCTGGTACCACCGCGTTTCCCTGCTGGGCAAACCCGCCGAATGGCAGGCCGAAAAGGGCCTAAAGGGCGGCGACGCTGTGCTCGTTGAGGGCAGCCTCGACTACAGCCAGTGGGAAGCCCCCGAGGGCGGCAAACGCAGCATGGTGAAGGTCAAGGCGCAGAGAATCGAGCAGCTTGGATACACGCCCGAACTCGTGCAGGACGCCGGAGGCGGCGTACGCATGGGGCGCGGTATGAACGAGGTGCTGGTGATCGGCAACCTGACCCGCGATCCCGAACTGCGCTACACCCCCGCCGGAGACGCTGTGCTCGGCATCGGCCTGGCCGTAAACGAGAGTTGGCAAGACCGCCAGGGACAGAAGCAGGAAAAGACGCACTGGATCGACGTGACGCTGTGGCGCGAACTCGCCGAGTCGATGAAGGACCTGAAAAAGGGCGATCCTGTCCTGATCCAGGGCCGACTGACAAACGAGGCGTGGACCGACCGCGACGGCAACAAACGCAACAGCACCAAAGTAGAGGCGACGCGAGTCGAAGCCCTTTCCCGAGGCGCGGGGACCGGCACTCCCGCAGCCACCTCCGCCGGACCTCGCACGCAGACCGCGAGCAGTTCGGCGCGTCCCCAGGCGGGCACAGGCGCGAGCCGCGCGCAGCCAGCCCGGGCGACAAACACGGGGACCCGTTCGGGGGGCTTGGATATTGATCAAGGTCTCGACGATTTCCCGCCGGAAGAAGAAGACCTGCCGTTTTAAGGCAGGGAGGGTCAAACCGTCCATCTGTTCTGAGCGTTGGACGGTTTGACCCGAGGCGCACCGCGCCGAGGAACCCCACATGACCCAAGGTAACAACGCCGAGCGCAAGCCGCGCGGCAAGGGGCCCAAACGCCCCCGCAAGCCCAAGGTTGATCCGTTCTCCATCGGGGAGCTGGAAATCACCGACTACAAAGACGTAAAGATGCTTCGCCGGTTCATTTCTGACACCGGCAAGATCCTTCCCCGCCGCCGCACCGGCCTCTCGGCCAAGCACCAGCGCCGCATCTCGCAGACGATCAAGATCGCCCGCCAGCTCGCGCTGCTGCCCTACACCGAGAAGCTGGTCCGGAAGTAAGGAGACTTGAACCATGCAAGTAATCCTTCTTGAACCCGGCCGCCTCGGCAAGACCGGCGACGTGGTGACGGTGAAGCCCGGCTATGCCCGCAACTTCCTGATTCCGCGCGGCATGGCGACGCCCGCAAGCGCCACCAACATGAAGACGCTTGAGGCCCAGCTCCGCGCCCGTCAGAAGACCCAGGCGCAGGAGAAGGCCAAGGCCGAGGACCTCGCCAGCCGTCTCAACGGTGTGGCCGTGGAACTCAGCGTCCGTGCGGGCGAAGGCAAGATCTACGGGGCCGTGACCCACGGCGACGTGGCCGCTGCGCTCGACCGGCTCGGCTTCGACGTGGACCGCCGCCGTATCGACATGCCCAAGACCGTCAAGGAAATTGGCGAGTACGACATCGCCTACCGGGCACATCCGGAAGTCACCATCCCGATGAAGCTCGTGGTGCACGCGCAGAAGTAAGGCGCGAGCAACAGAGCAAGCCCCAGCGTCTGCTGGGGCTTCTTTCTTTTCTTTGATTTCAGCCCAGACCTGGCCCCCGAACCACGGTTCCGAGGCGGCGGGCGGCAGTGAAGTCCAACGCTGGACTGCCCTCCTCGATCAGGGCGCCAGCGTGTGCCCCCCGGTGGAAAACGCCCACCACACCCCCGTTCCAGTCAGCAGACGCCCCGCTGTTCCCGTCGCTGCCCAGCGTGCCTCCAGGGGCGCGGGCCCCGCGTGGATGACGAGGTGAGCGGGTTCGGCGTGAAGTTCTCCGCCGAAAAGGTTGTCCACTCCCGCGGGGTATCGGTTCCTGCCCTCACCCCACCGCCCGCCGAGACCGAGCCCACGGCCGGTCAGCGCGGCGGCGAGTCGAGCGTCCCGCATGTGGCGGCGGACACGTGCAGGCCGTTCCACATTTCCCGCAGGTTCCCGGCCCGCTCGTCTTCCCCCCTACCGTGGGGGAGCCTCCTCAGGTCCCGCCGCAGGTCCTCGTGGACGCTGAAGGGCTGAGGGTGGGCACGAGCACCGCTCCCCACTTCCACCAGCACACGGGCGAAGGTATTCAGTACGCCCTCGCCGGAAACCCTGCGGCTGGGCTTCGGCCCAACCGGCGAAAGGCGAGGGCAAAGCTACTGGCGCGCTCTACCGCCCGCACACCGAGCTTGAGCGCTTGCAGGGCGTCCACCCGCGCGCCACGCAGGTCCTGGACCGAGCGGGTGCCGAGATTGGGCATGATTGGGAGCGCATGGTCCCGGCGCGCTGCAGGGCCGCCACGTAAGCTTCAGGCAACTGCCCGTACAGCTTGACCGTCTCTACGCCAGCACGGCAGCAGCCAGCGTGTCCATGGCCTGCTCCGCGGTCTCAGCGTTCCGGAAGACGCTGGTATCGGCTGATGCGGCCGCGGCCCAGGACATCCACCCACGGGGTTCAGGGCACGGGCAAACCCTTTTTGACGCGGCTGGGGCTGGTCCCGGTGACGGTAGGGGAAGCGGAGAGGGGGTGAGCCGCCGCACCGCTCCCAGGGATGCGGAGAGCTAGACTGCGCGGTGAGTGTCCACACTCGCATTCCAACACATTTTTCTGGCGCTGCCCGGCTCAGCTTGTGGGCCTGTCCTGCGGGCAGTCGGGCAGCGCACCGAAAGGAAGGGCCACATGACTATTCTGTACGTCATTCTGGCGCTCCTGGTGGGACTGGCAGGTGGCGGCTTCGCGGGAATGACGCGGGGACGCCGGGAACGGGCGGCCATCGACGACACGCTGTTGCAAAAGGCGCGCGCTGATGCCGAGCGGATTCGGGCAGAGGCCACTGGGGCCGCCGAGGAGCTATATGCACAAGCGGAATCGAGACTCCAGACCGCCACCCGCCGCCTTCAGGACGCCGAGGACCGTGAACGCCAGAGTTCCCAGCAGCTGGAGTCCCAGCGCGAGCAGCTTCAGACGCTGCGCACCCAGATTGACGCCGAGCGAGCGCAGGCCAAGCAGGAAACGGCCCGCGAACGCGAGTTGCTCGCCTCCGAGCGTCAGGAGACCCGGCGCGAGCGCGACGAGCTCAAGCGCGAGATCGAGCGCCTCAACCGCCGGGCCGAGCAGCTCGACTCGCGCGGCGACAAGCTCGACGCCCTCGAAGAACGTCTGGACGCCCAGGTCCGGGAGCTGACCCGCCAGGAAAACGACCTGGAAGGCCGCGCCCGCCAGATTGATCTCAAGCTGTATGAGGTGGCGTCGCTGACCCCCGAGGCCGCGCGCGAGCTGATCCTGGGCCGGCTGGACGCCGAGCTGGAGGAGGAAAAGGCCATCCGCGTGCGAGCGATGACCGACCGCGCCACCGCCGAGGCGAGGCGCACCGCCCGCAGCGTGATCGCGCAGGCCATTCAGCGCAGCGCCTCTGAGACGAGCGCGCAGGTCAGCGTGTCGGTGGTGCCCATCCCCAACGACGCGATGAAGGGCCGCTTGATCGGACGCGAGGGCCGCAACATCCGTGCCTTTGAGGCGCTGACCGGCGTAGACCTCATCATCGACGACACCCCGGAAGCCGTGATCCTGTCCTCCTTCAACCCGGTCCGGCGCGAGGTGGCGCGGCACGTGCTCGAATCGCTGGTGGCGGACGGACGCATCCATCCCACCCGCATCGAGGAGATGGTCCACAAGGCCCAGGATGAGATGAAGGCCTTTATCCACGCCCAGGGCGAGGAGGCCGCCATCGAGGCGGGCGTGGTGGGCCTCAAGCCCGGGCTGGTGCAGCTGCTGGGCCGGATGTACTTCCGCTCCAGCTATGGGCAGAACGTCCTGAAGCATTCAGTTCAGGTGGCCCACCTGACGGGCATCATGGCCGACGAACTGGGACTGGACGCTGCTCTCGCCCGCCGCGCCGGTTTGATGCACGATGTGGGCAAGAGCATCGACCGCGAGATCGAGGGCACCCACGTCGAGATCGGCGTCAACCTTGCCAAACGGTTCGGCGAACCGGCGGAAGTGATCGACGCCATCGCGCACCACCACGATCCCGAAAACGGCGAGACGCTGTACTCGGTGCTTGTGGCCGCTGCCGACGCAATCAGCGCCGCGCGCCCCGGGGCCCGGCGTGAGGAACTCGACGCCTACGTGCGCCGCCTGGAACAGCTGGAGCAGATCGCCGTGGCCTTCCCGGGAGTGCAGCAGGCCTACGCCATCCAAGCCGGGCGTGAGGTGCGCGTGATCGTGCAGCCGGAAAAGGTGACGGACGCGCAGGCCACGCTGCTGGCGCGCGAGATCGCCAGCCGCATCGAGCAGGACATGGAGTACCCGGGTCAGGTGCAGGTAACGGTGGTGCGGGAGAGCCGGGCGGTGGAAGTCGCGCGGTGAGCTCAGGGAAAGGAAAAAGGGGCGGCCACATCACTGGCTGCCCCTTCCCTTTGGTGCAGCTCAGTAGCGGGGAAGTCCTCCCACACCCCCGAACTCCTTTACCAGGCGCTGGGCGTGGTCACCGTGCAGGCGGCGCACCTCCAGACCGTAAAGGTCGATCAGGTCGGGGAGGATCTCTTCCAGGGTCACGCGTTCCATCAGGCTACCGTCGAGGGGACTCTCGGTCTGGTCCTTCTTGCCCGTGAAGTAGGGCACTTCGCGGTTATGGCTGCGGTAAACGTGGAACTGTGAGCCGTCCTCGGGAATCACGAGGCGGTAGATGCGCGCTTCCTGCACCATTTCCAACACGCGCTCCAGCTCCATAACACCCTTTTCCTGCAGCTCCGCGAGCAGTTCGGCCTCAGCCTGCTGCCGCCGCGCTTCCACGATGGGCGCGATCTTTTCCAGTATCTCGCCTGCGTGCACCCAACCCGTACCGCCGGACACGTTCGTCTCGCCGATGACCTCGAAGGGGGCCGTCTTGGAAATCTCCGCTTTGAACTCGGCCACGCGCTGCACCGGGCCGACGAGCACGAGCTGCTCGATGCCCGCCCGCCGAAAGCGCTCGGTCAGGTCCTCGGCAATGGTGTTGTAGAAGCGCTGGAGTGCAGCGGCCTCACGGTTTTGAAAGAGGTCCGTGCCGCTGTCGCTGCGCGGCCCACTGCCAGGCTGGCCCCGCCCCGCACCCCCGGACCCCGGCGCACCGGGCACGTGGCGGGTGCCGGAGACCATGGTGTCCCAGCGGTCTCCATCGTCCAGGCGCACGTTTTCCTCGCGGCGCACCTCGGTCAGCTCGCCCTGGCGCAGGATAAACAGGCGCGCCCATTCCTGGTCCACGGCGAGCACCGCCACGGTCGGCATCAGCTCCAGGATGGCCGCGAGCAGCGACTTGAGGGGACGCCCGTAATGAAAGCGCTCGGGCAGGTCCGCTTGAATCTCGAATCGGTCAAATGAATCCTGACCCACCACGTACAGGGTGCTCTTGCCGTGGTGGTCCCGCTGCGCGCCCAGGTCTTCGAGCACCTGGTTCATGACGGTGGGGGGCACGCCCGACTCCGTCATCTGCACTTTCACGCGCGACTGGAGGCCCGTGCCCATATTGTCCTCACGCGACGGGTTGTCGTTCACGACAGCCATCAGCACCATCGCGTCGTCGGGCAGGCTCTGAATCCTCTGGATATCCGCTCGGGTCAGCATTGTTGCTCCTTTCGTGGCTTCCATTCTTCGGACGCCCCCTCACAGAAATACGCGGGATTTGCTGAAGCCCGGTTTACGTTTTTGCCTTGGCCTTCCCTGGGTGCCCACGCCAACTCTTGCGACTCCCGCGTCATACAGGTGCATAAGTTGACTTCCGGTGTATTCTGCGCTAAAGTAATTGACATCACCGCCCAAAGAGGCGGGTTTTTTTTGGCCTGTCTTTTTTATTGGCCGGCCACCCGGTGTAGGCTGCCCGTATGTCCCAAGTTCCCTTGACGGCCCAGTCCCCGCTCAAGTCGGCCAACTGGCTCATCGAACACCTACACGATCCCGGCTTGCGGGTGCTGGACTGCCGCTACACCCTGGCAGACCCGCTTGTAGGGCGCATCGCGTATCTGGAAAGCCACGTTCCAGGGGCCATCTACGCCGATCTGGAAACGGACCTCAGCGGGCCCGTGCAGGAGAGCGGTGCGGGGGGCCGCCATCCCCTACCGGACCCTGAAGGACTGGCGGCGTGGCTGGGGCGGGTAGGGATAGGCAACGGTCACACGGTGGTGACCTACGACGATCCTCGGGGCGGCCAGGGCTTTTACGCCACCCGGGCGTGGTGGCTGCTGCGCTGGCTGGGGCACCGCGAGGTGTATGTGCTGGACGGCGGCTGGCCCGCATACATGCAGGAACGCGGGCCCACCAGCAACACCGAGCGCCCGCACTCCGGCACCGTCTTTATTCCCCATGTACAGCCGGGCATGGTGGCGACGGCGGCGGACGTGATGAAGCGCGGCGTGAATACAGTGCTGATCGACTCGCGGGCAGTCAACCGCTACCTGGGCGAGGTGGAGCCGATAGACCGCAAGGCCGGACACATCCCGGGGGCCATCAACCGCGAGTGGATGGGCGCGCAGGATGACGGGGGCCACTGGCGCGGCGGCGAGGCCCAATCCGCCCGGCTGCACGTGGGCAACGCCCCCACCATCATGTATTGCGGCAGCGGCGTGAGCGCCACCCCCAATCTGCTCGCCCGCGAACTGGCGGGCGTGCCCCTGGGGCCGGACAACCGCCTGTACGCCGGATCGTGGAGCGACTGGATCAGCGAGGACATGAGGCCGGTGGCGACAGGAGAGGGAAGCTGACTACCGCGTTTCCCCGTACCCACCCGAGCAGGCCGCGCCGCGTTCGGGCGCAGTGGGGCCCTGCTCGTACTTGTCGAGGAACGCTTTAAGGCGTTCGTCCGTGGGACCCTCCACTGCCACCTGGGCGTTCCACGCGCTCGCCACCACCGGAGAGGGCAGACCCTCGTAGGGGCTGAGCAACGCGTAGGTGTGTCCGTCCACCAGTTTCTTGAGTTCGGCCACCCCCTCGGCGCCCAGGTCCGGCCGGTAGGTGATCCACACCGCGCCGTGTTCCAGGCTGTGAACGGCGTACTCGTTGTAGAGAGGCTGGGTGTAGACGCCGCAGTTCTGCCACACGGGGTTGTGGGCGCCGCCCGCGGGCGGCGTCTCGGCGTAGGTCAGCGAGCCGCTGCGGTGGTCACCGCCCTCGTGCTTGAAGGTCTTGAGGCCCTGGATGCCCTTGTCTCCACAGGCGGCGAGGGCGAGGGGCAGCAGGGCGAGGAGGAGCGTCCGGTTCACAGCCTCAGGGTAGCGTCCCCACATGAAGACTGGCCCAAGGAAGGGCAGGCGGCGGACGTGGAAGGCTGATCTATGACTGCCCCTGCCTCTCTCCCGCTGGCCGCGCTGCACCAGCCCATCATCTTTGTCGACACCGAGACGGGCGGACGTGACCCTGCGCGCCATCCTCTGCTGACGGTGGGGCTGGTCACGCTGACCCCCGGGGGCGAAATCACACGGCCCCTGCACGTCCAAGTGCGGCACGAGCGCTACGACGTGGACGAGGAAGCGATGCAGGTCAACGGCATTGATCTGGTGGCCCACCACGCCGAGGCCCTGCCGCCAGAGGAAGCGGCAAACGCGGTGCGCGCCTATGCCCGCGAAGTCGGGCGGGTGGTTCTGGGCGGGCACAACCTGCACTTCGACACCGGCTTTCTGCGGGCCCTGCTGCCGGACCTGGGGCAGGTATTTCGGCGCGGGCGGGTGGACACCAAGTTGACCGCCCAGTTCCTGATTCACGCGGGTCTGCTGCCGCGCAAGCTGGGCACACCGCTTGATCAACTCGCCAAGCATTTTGGGCTGGAATACCAGGCCCACGACGCGCTGGAAGACGCGACGGTGACGGCGAAGCTGTATGCGGAACTGCTGCGGGTGGCGGCTCCCGCCGTACGCGAGGACTGAGCCTACTCGCCGCCTTCGCTGCCTTTCCCATCTCCCGTGTGCTCCAGCATTCCCGGAGGCCGCCCTTCCGAGAACGACGTGCTCAGCAGGTCCACCTCGTGGTGGTCCGGCACGATGTTGCCGGTCAAACCGCGCTCCGAGAGCACGGGCAGGAAGGCTCCCATCACGTCCGGCTCGCCGTGGACCAGCCAGACGCGCGGCTGGCCCGTAGATTCCAGAAAGTCCAGCAAGTCGTCCTGATCGGCGTGGGCGGAAAAGCCGCCAATGGTGTGAATCTGGGCCTTGACGGCGATTTCCTCACCCATGATGTGGACCGTCTGTGCCCCCGCCACGATGCGTCCACCGAGGCTGCTGGGCGACTGGTAGGACACGATGATCAGGCTGGTGCCCGGCTTCCAGAGGTGGTGGCGCAGGTGGTGCTGAATGCGCCCTCCGGTCATCATGCCGTTGCCCGCCAGGATAATCGCCGGGCCGTCGTAGCGGTTGATGCGCTGCGACTCGGCGCTCGTGACCACGGTGTGGAGCGTGGAGGGCCGGAAGGGGTCTTCCCCGCTTCGTAGCGCGTCCCGCACCTCGGGGATCAGCTCGTCGCCGTACTCGAAATACTCGTGGGTGGCGCGGGCCGCCATCGGAGAGTCGAGAAACACCGGAATCCGGGGCACCTCGCCCGCGTCCATCAGGGCCTTCAGTTCATACAGGATGAACTGCGCCCGCTCGATGGCAAATGTCGGAATCAAGATCTTGCCGCCCGCACGAACGCTCTTGTGCAGGGCGTCGCGGAATTCGGCCAGCGTTTCCGGCAGCGAGCGGTGGGTGCGGTTGGCGTAGGTGGTTTCGATGACCACCGCGTCGGCGGGAGGCGGCAGGGTGAAGTCCAGTTGCAGGCCGCTCTCGCGGTTGCCCAGATCGCCGGACATGATCAGGCGCTCGCCATCGGCCTCGATAAGCAGGTAAGCGCTGCCCAGGATGTGTCCCCCCCGCCCCGGCGTAACGCGCAGCGGCCCGATGTTCGCGGCCTCTCCGAACTCCAGGGCGGGGCGCAGCAGGGCGAGGGTGCGGTGAACATCTTCTTCCTCGTACAGGGGGGGCAGGACCTCGGACTCACGGCCCTGGCGGCGGGCGCGGCGCAGGTCCTGGCGAAAGCCCTCCACCTGCAAGCGGGCCGAGTCCAGCAGCACCGTCTCGGCCAGGGCTGCCGTGGGAGGCGTGCAGAAGATCGGTCCCCGGTAGCCCCGATTGACGAGCAGCGGCAACCTCCCCACGTGATCGAGGTGCGCGTGCGTGACGATCACGGCCGCCAGATCGGACGGCTCGAAGGGAAAGGGCTCGCGGTTGCGGGCTTCCAACTCGTCGCTGCCCTGAAACAGGCCGCAGTCGATCAGGACCATTCCGCCGCTCCGCGTCCTGAGCAGGTGTGCGCTGCCCGTCACGGTAAGGGCCGCCCCCAGGCTTTGAAGATGCATACCGGCAGTGTGACGCGCCTAACCTTTCTCCCGGCTTTACCAGCCCTTCAGACTGTGGGCCGCAGGGCGGGGGCAGGTGTACGTTCGGCGCATGAGCGATCCGCTGATCATCAGGGCCGGGGCCGGTTCGGACTCCCACGACACGGACAGCCAGACCGGTGGGCCAGCCTCTGCACCCCCCTTCGCGCGCATCACGGTGGCCCTCGACTTTTCACCCACCTCGCTGTACGCGCTGAACCTGGCCCGCACGCGCTTTCCGGGCGCGCAACTGCACCTCGTCCACGTAACCGACGCCCGCGCGACGGCCCGGGCAGACTTCGGCGGGGGAGTCATGCCTGCCGGCCCGGACCCTGCCATGCTGAACGTGCTGGAGGGCGCGGATGCAGACAGGTTGGCGGAAGTGGTGCAGGAGGGCGAGGAAACCGAGTTGCTCGTGGGGGACCCGGTGACGGGCATCCTAAATGCGGCTGAACGCTGGGGCGCGGAGCTGATCGTGGTGGGCACCCACGCCAAGGGCGCGGTGGAACACTTCCTCGTGGGCAGCAGCGCCGAGAAGCTCGTGGCCCGCAGTCCCCTGCCCGTGCTGACTGTGCGGGGTCCCGCATGAGGGTACGGGCATGAAGGTGGCTGTGGTCGGCGCGGGCCTCGTCGGCGCGACCGCGGCCTACGCCCTGACCCTGCGCGGCTCGTGCAGTGACCTCGTGCTCGTGGACCGCGACGAGGCCCGCGCGCAGGCCGAAGCGCAAGACATTGCCCACGCCGCGCCCGTGAGCCACGGCACGCGGGTGAGCAGCGGCGGTTACGCGGCTCTGGCGGACGCGCGGGTGGTCGTGGTGGCCGCTGGGGCCAACCAGCAGCCCGGTGAGAGCCGTCTGGACCTGCTGGACAAGAACGCGGCCATCTTCCGTGCGGTGATCCCGCAGATCGCCCACCACGCGCCGCAAGCGGTGCTGCTGATCGCCACCAATCCGGTGGACCTCCTGACGGACCTGGCAGGCCGCCTTGCTCCCGGGCAGTCGGTACTGGGGTCCGGCACGGTGTTGGACAGCGCCCGGTTTCGGCACATGATCGCCCAGCGGGCCAATGTAGATCCCCGGCACGTCCACGGTTATGTGCTGGGCGAGCACGGCGACAGCGAGGTGCTGGCCTGGAGCACGGCCGCCGTCGCCGGGCTGCCTGTGGCCGACTTTATGGCTGCCCGCGGCCTGGAGTGGACGCCCGAACTGCGCGGGGAGATCGACACCGGCACGCGGGACGCTGCCGCCACCATCATCCAGGGCAAACGCGCCACCTACTACGGCATCGGCGCAGCCCTGGCCCGCATCGCGGAAGCGGTACTGGGGGACCGCCGCTCGGTGTTGACGGTCAGCGCTCCCACGCCGGAATACGGGGTCAGCCTCAGCCTGCCGCGCATCGTGGGAGCGGGTGGCGTGGAGGGCACGCTGCTCCCCACCCTGACCCCGCAGGAGGCGGCGGCGCTGCAAGAGAGTGCGGACGTCCTGCAGAAGCGGGGAGAGCGGCTG
Source organism: Deinococcus hopiensis KR-140 (assembly GCF_900176165.1). Lineage (NCBI taxonomy): Bacteria > Thermotogati > Deinococcota > Deinococci > Deinococcales > Deinococcaceae > Deinococcus > Deinococcus hopiensis. Next base: position 132,416 of record NZ_FWWU01000009.1, on the reverse strand, counting down.
AAGGCGTAAAAAACCCCGCTCAGGGGGCGGGGGGCCTGCTGGCGGGCGAGGGCGAGGAGGACGGGCCCGAACTGGAGCTGCCCTGTTCATCCTGAAACTCACCGGTGATATTGCCGTTCTCCCCGGCGCGCACCACCACCTCGTCGCGATCGAGGTTGTAGATCAGCAATTGGGCGCTGAGTACGTCGTTGCCCTGACGGCTCTCGGCAGGCTGCTCGGGGGTGCCAATCAGGCGGGCGATGTTGGCCTGATCGTCGTACTCCACCCGGGCAGCTTTGCTGACGCGTCCACCCTTGCTGTTCAGGACCACGCCCCCCACGAGGGTGGTCTTTTCCTGATCAACGTTTACCTCGATGCGCTCGCTCTGGCCCGTCAGGGGGCCGTCGTCGCTGGGACGCGCGAAGGTGATCGGGCCGTCAATGCGGGCGATGCCGTCGGTCTCGTCGTACACCAGCTTCTGGCCCTTGAGTTCGGTCTTGCCCTGGGTGACGAACACGGTTTCGGGCGCAGGTTTGGGGTCTACCCCCACCGCGCAGCGGCTGAGGCGGTCCGTCTTGCCCTCCGGGGACGTGTCGAGAAACTGCGCCGTGCCCGCGCTGGCCTCCACCCGGCCGTCGCTGCCCTCTTGCCCTTCCTTGGGCTGACGCTGCGTGACCACCGCGAGCGGCACCCGGATCACGTTCTTGTCGATGGTGATGCGGACGCCACCCGCCCCCGTCTCGCTGAACACGGCGACGTTGGGCGCGTCCTGCGGCTCGTCATCCTGAGGGCTGCATACCGTGAAGATGCCCGTCTCGTCGGTGGTACCGGTGCGGACGATGCGGATGCGGTGCTCCTGCCCGTCCTTGTCCTTGCGGACGAGTTCCAGCACCGCGTTCTCGGCCTCGCCTCCCGCGCTGGCAGGAGCAGATTCGGGGGTCAGCGGTGTTCGGGGCCCTGCCGGGTCGGGTGCCGGCTCCGCGGTTCCGGGATCCGGCGTTCCGGGCGCGGCCGTGTTCTGCGCCCGCACGCCGGCTGGCAGGGCCGCCCCGAGAGCGAGGAGCAGCGTGAGGGACAGCAGGAAGCGCATCAGGTGATTTTACTTCTCGGTGCCGAACTTGAACTGTTCCGCGGGAATCTTGTACGGCGTGTTCAGGGCACGCACGCGGGCAAGGTCCGTGCGCTGCTCCAGCGCGCCGCTCGCCGGGGCCTTGACCGTCACCTTGGTCTTGCTGTCCACGCTGACCGCGTTGCCCACCACATAGGCCACGTTCTTCTTGTCGTCGTAGTACACGGCGTCACCGGTGGTGGTCAGCGTGCCCTGTACCAGCTTGACGCCGCCACGGACGTACAGCGTCTTGCTGCCCGTCAGCGCGCGGACCTCCTGCCCGGTCATGGTCAGTTCCTTCTGGTTCCCCTTGGCGGCGCGGGTCAGCGACGGCGTGCCGGTCAACTGCGCGAGTTCCCGGTCCTCGTCGAACACCAGCTTCTCGGCCTGACCGCTCTGGCTGCCGCTTGTCATGCGGACGCTGCCGCTGCTGGTAGACATGTTGTTGTCCACGTCCAGGCTCATCTGCCCGGCGCTGATGGTCACGGTGTCCCCGTCGGCCTTGTCCTTGGCATCGGGCACGAAGGTGGCCGAGGCGTTGCCGCTCAGCACACCCTGGCCGGTGGACTCGCTGTAGATCAGCTTGGAGCCTTTGGCTGTCAGGCGCTTGCGTGTGACCACCACATTATCGGTGAAGTTCGCCGTGCGCTTGCCCTTTGCGGTGGTGAGGGGCGTTCCGGCGGGTGCGGCCAGCGTGGCCTGCGACGCCTGAATCTGCAGGCTACTCACTGTGGCCTTGACCGGGCTGCCCGAGAAGGTGAGCGGTCCGTTGCGGACGTCCCCTTTCGGCGCACCCTGAATGTTGATGACGCGGTTCTCGGCGCCCTGAGCGAGCACCGTGGTGGCCGTGAGGGCGAGGATCAGGGACAGACGGGCGGTGGTTTTCTGCATGGTGGGTCTCCTTCGTTCACTTACGGGAAGAGGGCTTGTGCGAGACGCGTTTGCCGTTTTCACAGGTTTCCGTGACGTCGAGGTCGGAAATGACGGTGGAAGGGCCAGCATCCTGAATCACGAAGTCGAAACCCATCCGCAATTGCGGAATCTCCGCCTTGAGGGAGGGTGCGTCGATCTTCGTCAGGGGCGCGCTGAAGCCATTCCCCTGCTCCACCCGGACCGGCTGTTGCGGCGTGCCCGTCAACTGGATGGCTGCACATTCCTTTACCAGCGTGATCAGGGCCTGATGGGTGCTCAGGTTGTCCTGGCTGTCGATGGTAAGGTCCGGCGCGGCCAGGGTGGCGTCCAGCACGCGGCGGCCCGTGGGCTGCCCCGCCTTGTCGCGTTCGGTGATCCAGCGCCCACCTTCCGACAGTCCGGTGAGGCGGGTCTCCCCAGTGAGCGGATCGTTGGTGACCGACGCCGCCCGGAACCTCCACACCGCGTCCGCATCGCGAGACGGATACAGGCTCAGCGCCACGCCTGAGAGCGTGGCCCCGGTCTGCGCGCCTGCCACCCGGGACACAGGCAGAAGCGCGAACACCAGCGCGAAGACAGCAAACGCGATGAGCGCGTATCCCCCGGCTTTCAGCACGCGCGCACTCTAGCGTGCCCTCCTCATGAGAGTGATGGGCCGAGGCTGACAGGAGTGAGGGCGGGGGAATTACCGGGTCATGAGCCGGTGTTGCAGCAGGGGCACAGGCCGCGCCTCCGGCACCGTGCAGGACACCGTGAAGCCGCCTACCCCATCGGCGGCGACGCGTTCCACCTCGCTGCTGTTCCAGCCGCAGCGCACGGTCAGCTTGGCCGAGGCGTCGTACTGGGGTTTGGCCTGCTCGCCATAGACCTTGAAGCACCTTCACGCCCCGGTCCCAGTAGACGGGGCAGCCCTGCGGCTCCAGGAAGCGGTACGGGGCAGGCACCGGGGAGGTCTGCGGCCGGAGGGCGGCGCTCTTGGCCAGGGGCACCAGGAACCCCATGACCCTGATCCCCAGAGCGCCGGGCGGCTCGGCGCGCAGCGCACGAACCGGACAGGACGCGCCGGGTTTCCTCTCGCCGGAAGGGGAAGACCCCCGCCACAACACCTGCCCGATGTCCCGCAGGGGGGAGAAGCCCTGTTCGCCCAGCGTGACTTCAAGTGAGCCGTTTGCCCGCACCTCGCGGACCATCTGCTCCTGCGTCCACGTCACCGGCACGGGCCTGGCAGGCGCTGGCCCCCTGCCCAAGCCCAAAGTCCAGCACGTGCCCCGAGAGGGCCGCGGGCGTGCCCAGAAACGCCTCGCTCGCCGCGGGCAACTTCTCCGGTTCTCCGACCCAGGCCGCGGGCCCTACGGACACGCGCCGAGCAGCACGAGAGGCAACGCGGCGAGCCGGGCACGGGCAGGAAGGGCGCCCCCATCCCGCCGTGTATACCGCGCCGAAAACGCGCTTCAGGCCCAGCTCGCCCCGCCTACGCCCTTCCCCATCCACTTCGGGCGGCCACCCTCTACCCTCTTTCCCATGATCGACACCCACTGCCACCTCGATTACCTTGATGAGCCGGCCTCCGCGCGGGGCGAGCTGGGCCTGACGGCCATGGTCTGCATCGGGGCGAGTTCAGAACATGCCCGCAACGCCGTGGCTCTGGCCGAGCAGTTCGGGGACGTGTGGGCCACCGTGGGCCTACACCCCACGGAAACGGACGAGGACAGCGCCGATGCACGCGCTGGGCTGGAAGCGCTGGCCTTACACCCACGTGTGGTAGGCATTGGCGAGAGCGGACTCGACGACTACTGGGACGACACGAAACGGTCGGCGCAGGTCTCAGCGTTCGGGTGGCAGCTGGACCTCGCCGCGCGGGTGGGCAAGCCGCTGGTCATTCACGTGCGCGACAAGGCGGGGCAGGACTCGGCACACCGGGGGGTGCTGGACATGCTGCGGGCCTGGCCGGACGTACCCGTGATCCTGCACTGTTTCAGTGGACACCCGGAGCTGCTGGCGTATGGGGTGGAGCGCGGCGCTTATTTCGGCTTTGCGGGCAACGCGACGTACAAGAATGCCCATGGGATTCAGGAGGCCGCCCGCGCGGTGCCCCCGAACCGCCTGCTTGTGGAGACGGACGCGCCTTTCCTTGCGCCTGTGCCCAAACGTGGCAAGCCCAACCGCCCCGGCTACGTGCGGCACACGTTGGAGTTTATCGCCGGGCTGCGCGGTGTGGACGCGGCGGAACTGGAGCGGGTGACGGACGAAAACGCGCGGCGGGTGTATGGATTGCCCCTCTAGGGCGCGGAGGACCACGCATGTGGCGCGGCGATTTTCCTTCGGGTTGCAGCTGTGGTGCGGCCTTGCGGGCGACACGCCCCCTCCCTGCGGGTTGTGCCCGTCCCCCGGGAGAGCGGGGTAAAACCCACGCTCCGGTATGCTTTACCCTCCTACCGCCCACCATCCGTTTCCCACTCTCCTCTCCCCGGAGCTTTCCATGATCGACGAATTTGCCGTCTTTGACTTGCTTTCGCCCGACGAGCGCCTCGTGCGCGAGAGCGTGCGCGCCTTCTGCGACGCCGAGTTGCTGCCCCAGGTGGCGGACTGGTGGGACAGAGGTGATCTGCCCGTGCGCGAGGTGATGCGCGCGTTCGGCCGAATGGGACTGCTCGGGCCCACCACCCCGGAGGAATACGGCGGGGCGGGCACGAGCTACAGCGCCTACGGAGCGATGATGTACGAACTGGAGCGGGTGGACAGCGGCTTGCGCAGCGCGGCCAGCGTCCAGGGCAGCCTGGTGATGTACCCCATCCTGACCTTCGGCAGCGAGGAGCAAAAGCGGAAGTATCTGCCCGGCCTTGCCAGCGGTGAGCTGATCGGCTGCTTCGGCCTGACGGAGCCCGACGGCGGCTCGGATCCCGGCGCGATGCGGACGCGGGCGCGGCGCGACGGCGACGGATACGTGCTGAGCGGCAGCAAGATGTGGATCACCAACAGCCCGGCGGCGGACCTCGCCGTGGTGTGGGCGAAGGACGACCAGAGCGTGGTGCGGGGTTTTATCGTGCCTACGGACGCGTCCGGCTTCAGCGCTCCCAAGATCAGCCGCAAGATGAGCCTGCGCGCGTCCATTACCGGCGAGATCGTACTGGACGATTGCCGCATTCCCGCTGAGAACCTCATGCCGGGCTCCGGGGGACTCAAATCGCCCCTCTCCTGCCTGACCTCGGCCCGCTTCGGCATCGCGTGGGGGGCGATGGGGGCGCTGGAGGCCGTTCTCCAGACAGCCCTGGACTACACGGGCAGCCGGACCACCTTTGGCAAGGCGCTCGCCTCCCGGCAGCTCGTGCAGGACAAGCTGGTGCGGATGGCGACGGACCACTCCACGGGGCTGCTGCTCGCGTGGCGATTGGGACAACTGAAGGACGCCGGGCGCATGAACTACGCGCAGGTCAGCTACGCCAAGCGCAACAACGTGCGGGTGGCCCTGGGGGGCGCGCGGCTGGCCCGCGAACTGTTGGGAGGCAACGGCATCACCACCGAGTACCCGGTCATTCGCCACATGCTGAACCTCGAAACCGTGGACACCTACGAGGGCACCCACGACATCCACACCCTGATCGTCGGACGGCATCTGACTGGACAGGGCGCGTTGGAGTAGGCGTGGATTCGCCCTTTCCCAGCCACCAGCGCGCCCGCCTGCTGGCCCTCGCGGAAGGCCGGGGCCTGCGCCAGTGGCCTACAGGCTGGTGTGGCCGGGAGGAGCAGAGCCGCGCCCGGGGAAGCGTGGCGGGTGGCCCTGCTGCACGCGGCGGCGCTGGACTTGCTGGAACTGGAGGTGGCCCCTCCCCTGCCCCGGAGCTGGCCGAGGGGCCTGCACCTGAGGGCCGCCGGAACGGTGGGTGACCCCAGCCCTTCAGGCCGCCCGCCTCACCCTGGCCCTGCGCCGAGTCGCAGAGGGTCAGCCGCTGGCAGACGCCGATCTGCACACCCTCCGTCAGGCCCACCCCACGCCCTCCACCCCCGAAGTCGTGATTCACGCCAGCGGCGGCGCCGACAAGGCGGACGGCAGCCTGTCGGTGGGCCACAGCCTGAATGGCACGCCCTACGCCACCTTCTTCGGGGCAGGGGAGGGCCACGAGCGCCGGGCCGAGCGCGAGGCGATCCGGGTGGCCCTCACCCACGCTGCCCTGGGCCACGCGCTTTCGCGCGCTCAGTGATCGCGAGTTCCACGTGCGCCGCTATGCCGAAAACCTGATGTGCCGGGGCGGCAGAAACCACCGTCGCTGGAACGGCTCGACGCGCGCGTAGATGGCCTGGGGCAGCCGCACCCTTCGAGTACACGGGGACCAGCGACACCGACGCCCCACACCGCTTCGCCATCCATGCGCGCGCTACACCGGTTGGCTCGGGGCGAACCACTCTCCCGCGCGCGACACGTGGCGCAGCGGCGGGTGCATTTTGCGTGGAAGATGGGGGGCGAGGTGCTGTACTAGCGCATGTGTCTGAATGGCGCCGCGCGTGGAAGGGCACCCCTCACGGCGCCATTCTCCCCAACGTTCATTCAAGTTCGCTCGCCGGGCTCGGTCAAAAAGAACTCCGCACGTTGACCCACGCGCCAGGCGGCCTTCAAAAGCGCGGCAGGCCACGCCCCACAGGTCAAACCGTGCGACGAAGTCCGTGGAGGTGGATTGACGGTGAGCCGGTCATACAGGTTCCGGATCATCCGTCCCCTCCCCTCTGCTCCGGTGATTCCACGCCTCTGTGTCACCGTTTTTCCTGCTCGCTCTGCTGCGCAGCGTTGCACGTCCGCTCCGGTCAACCCGTTATTTCATCACGGATGAACCCGGATTCTTGTCAGACCGTTCGGCCTTCGGCCGCCCTGCACCTCACCACCATCCCCGCCGCTTGAAGTAGTAGGCCAGAAGCGCGCCCACCACCAGGAAGCTTGTCCAGGCCATCGCGTAACCGTAGCGCCAGGGCAGCTCCGGCATATGCCCGAAGTTCATGCCCCACACGCCGGCCAGAAAGGTGAGGGGCAGGAAGATCACGCTGACGGCGGTGAGGGTCCGCATCACCTCGTTCATGCGCTGGCCCTGCAGGCTGAGGTGCAGGTCCAGCAGGCCGGTGAGGTGATCGCGCAGACTGTCGAAGCGGGCCGTAGCGCGGGCAAAGGAGTCTTGCACGTCGCGGAAACGCACCAGATCCGCCGGGTCACCCTCGATGTGGCGCGCCAGCAGGGTCACGGCCTCGCGGGCGTCGGTGCTCAGGCGGCGGGCCTGGGCGATCCGGTGCTTGAGTTCAAACACTTCCGCGACCGGGTTCAGGCGCACGTCGGTAAAGACCTGTTCCTCCAGCGCGTCCACCCGGCCTTCCAGCGCGTCGGCCAGGGTGAAAAAGGTGTCGGCGGTGTGGTCCAGCAGTTCGTAGGCCACCTCGGGCGCGGTGTTCACGCTCTCGCGGCCCACCAACTTCCAGACCGCCTCCAGAGCGCGTGTTCCGGTGGTGCTAAAGCTGAGCACCGCGTGCGGATACAGAAAGAGGCTGACGCGTTCGGTAAATTCCTCGGCCTCTTCCGGGCGCGAAAAAGAACGGACGGTGATAAAACCGTGTTCCGGGTAGGCTTCCGCACGGCTCCAGTGCCCGTGTTCGCGCACGTCCTCCACCGCGAGGCGGTTGAGGGCAAAGGCGGCGCTCAGCCGCGCGAGTTCCTCCTCGGCCACGTCCTGCACGTCCACCCACACGTTCTCCGCCTGCCCATTCCAGTCGAGGTCCTGTCCGGTAAGGGTCCTGGCGCGAATCATGGGGAGATGGTAGTGGGAAGTGGGGAGCACAGCGTGGGAAAAGATAAAGGACCCTCTTCCACACTCCCAAACCCCCGCCCCAAAACCGCGTACCCTGTGCCCCATGTCGGCCTGGCTGTGGGTGATGGTGGGGGGGGCGCTCGGCGCAGCGGCGCGGTACAGCGTGACGCTGGCCCTCGCGCCGCTCGTGGCCCGTGCGGGCTTTCCGGTGGCGGTACTGGGCATCAACGTGCTGGGCTCGTTTCTGCTGGGCCTCACCGTGACGCTCGTGGGGCGTGGGGTGTGGCCCGAGGCGGCGCGGCTGGCTTTTGGGACCGGGGTGCTGGGGGCCTTTACCACCTTCTCCACCTTCAGCGTGGATGTGGACGGCTTGTTGACCCGAGGAGCCGGAGGGCTGGCGGCGCTGTATATGGCCCTTAGCGTGGGGCTCGGCGTGCTGGCCGCCATGGTGGGCCGAACACTGGGGGCGCGGCTGTGACGGGCCGCAAGCGGGGCAAAAAGGCCGAGACCACACGCCCACCCGAGCAGTTTCTCGATCTGGCCGACGTGCTGGCCTACGTGGGGCAGGTGATCGCGCGGGGCATGCCGGGAGCAGTGTGGGTGCGGGCGGAGGTGGCCTCGCTGACCGACCGCCGCCACCTGTACCTGGACCTCGTGCAACTGGAGGACGGCACCGAAATCGCCAAATGCCGGGCGACGGTCTGGGCGCGCGAACGCTACGCGCTGGAGGGCAAGTTCCGCCAGGCCACAGGCGGCACCCTCACGGCGGGCCTGAAGGTGCTGCTCTTCTGCACGGCTGAGTTCCACCCGCAGTACGGCTTTTCCCTGAACGTGCTCGACGTGGCCCCCGAGTTCACCGTAGGCGACGTGGCCCTGCGGCTGGAAGCCCTGCGGGAAACGCTGGTACGCGAGGGGGTGTACGGCCTGAACCGCCTGATGACGGCCCCCAGCGACTACGCCCGTGTGGCCGTCATCAGCCCCAGCGAGGCCGCCGGACTTGGTGACTTCCGCCGTGAGGTGGACGCGTTAGCGCGCGCAGGCGTCACCCAGTTCGTGTATCTGGAGGCGACCTTTCAGGGCCGCGAGGCGTCACGCAGCCTGACGGGGGCAATCTCGGGGGCGCGGGAGGCGCATGGGAAGGAACCGCTGGACGCTCTGGTGCTGATCCGGGGCGGCGGGGCGGTCACCGATCTGGCGTGGCTGAACGATCTGGAGGTGGCCCGCGCGCTCGCCACCTTTCCCGCGCCCGTCATCACGGGTCTGGGCCACGCCCGCGACGACACCCTGCCCGACGAGGTGGCCTGCATCCGTACCGACACACCCAGCAAGGCCGCCGGACTGATCGTCCGCACGGTGGCGGGGGCCGCCGCTCAGGCCCAACAGCACGTCCGGGCCATCCGGGCCCAGGCCAGCGAGGTGCTGGTGAGCGCAGACGCGGCGGCCCTGTGGGCGGTGGACCGGGCCCGCAACGCTGCCCGGCGACAGGTGGACGCGGCACAGGCCGACACCGACGCCCTGATGCGTCAGGCGCTGGGCCTCACGCCCGCCCGCACCCTGGCACGCGGCTACGCCCTGGTGCGGGACGCGGACGGCCAGCCCGTGACCCGCGCGGCGCAGGTGCAGCCGGGCGAGGCGCTGACGCTGGAATTCGCGGATGGCGCGGTGGGGGTTCGGGGGGAGTAGGGGGTGGGGCCGGTGGGGTGGCTCCCGCTCTTCGAGCTGTACCCGTTACCGCGGGCTTCGCCAGACTTTTCCCGTTGCGCAGCGCTGCGCAACGGGAAAGAGAATCGGCCGCCTCCACCCACCTTTGCCTCATGCCCGCGAAGGGGCCGCCCCTACGCGCAGCGCCTGGGCCTCTTTCAACGGGGCGAGGCACACAGCCGCGCCTTCAGACGAACGAGGGAGCCGAGCCTACCTACGCTCCCCTGCCCCTCAATACACCGCCCGCGCCACCACCCGCACCACCTCGTCCTGCACCGCCCGCAGCGTCAGAATCGGCGTATCCTCCGGTCCGTTTGAGAGCACCGCGAAGGCCAGCACATGCCCGCTGCGCCCCGTCACGTACCCCGCCAGCGCACTGACCCCCGGCAGGGTGCCCGTTTTCGCCCGCACGTCCAGCCCGCGACCCTGCAGTCGCAGCGCCAGCGTCCCCCCCCGCCCGTCATGCTCTGGGTCCCGCTCGCCGGTGCCCGCTTGAGGCAGCGCCTCGGCAAAGGCGTTGCGCCGGGCGCGGTAGGTCTGGTCCGGCAGCTCGGCCCGGGGCCGCCCCAGCGGATAGGGCAACCCATAGTGGGTGGTCAACAGCGCCACCAGCGCGCGGGCAGTCAGGCGATTTTCCCGGCTTAGGCCGCTGCCGTCGGCGAGTTGCACGCCCGTCAGCTCCACCCCCAGGCGGCGCAGGGCGCTGCGTTCCCGGCTCAGCGCGCCCGGAAGCGTGCCGTTTCCCACCGGCCGCACGGCGAGCGTGGCCAGCAGCTCCTCGGCTTGCAGGTTGTCGCTGGGCCGCAGGGTGTCCGCCAGGAATCCAAAAGGAGGGGCGCTGCGAACCGAGGCGACACCCTGCTCGGGACGGCGCGAAATGGGGACCACGAGATCGGGGGGAAGTGGGCGACCGCCTCCGTCCACCCGCGCGGGCGGCATGTAGGGCACGTAGGCGGGGGCCTTCCCCACCACCCCCGAAGTGACGCGCACACCGAGGCGGCGAAGCTCGTGAATCAGCGCCGCACCCAGCCGGGCGCGTGCCTGGGCGGCCGAAGCGGGCGGGGCATCGTGCCAGTCGGCCAGCCGCAGGGCAGTCATGGGCACACCGAGCGGCAGGTCCTTCCAGGTGGACGCCTCCAGCCTATCCTCGTCCAGCCGCACCGCACCGACTTCGCGGATGCCCCGGGCGAACACCTGCCCGGCCAGTGCCCGCAGGCTGTTCGCGCTCCCGGCCACCCGCAGGGTGGGGTCTGCATTTCCACGCAGGGTGAGGTGCGAGACGCGCGAGCGGCCCACCTCGGCGGCGGGAACGGTGAGTTCGGTGCTCCACCAGCCCCCATTGCCGCCCCGGTCCAGCAGGACGGAGGAGGCGGTGACCAGCTTCATGGTGCTGGCGGGAATCAGGGACAGGGCCGCGTTCTGGGACTCCAGTACCTCCCCCGTGGTCAGGTCCTGCACAAGCAGGCCGGTCCGTACCCCTCCCGGCAATCCCGCAAGGACCCGGCGAACGCCCACGCTCAGCCCCGGTTCGCGGACGAGCGTGACTGTGGCCGTCTCCGGTCCCGCGGCCCCTGCGGGGCCCGCCCACCCCAACCCGCCCCAGAGCCCCAGGCAGGCAAGGCCCAGGCGGATCAGGCGGGAGACGAGGAAAGGACGCACGGGGGCAGGATAAGGCAGACTGCCCAGGGCAGCGAGCAGGGGGCCAGCCCAGCTGTCAGCCGTCTGCCCGCTGCTCTTGGCTCTGGGCCCGCTGCATCCGCAGGTACATCCCGTACTGCGGCGCACCGCCGAGCATGTTCTGCCCGCCGTCAACGGGCAGAATTACACCGGTCACGTAACTCGCCGCGTCAGACACCAGGAACAGCGCGGCGTTGGCGATGTCCTGCGGCACCCCGAAGCGCCCGAGCGGCACCGTAGCGATGAATTGCTGCCTCGTCTTCTCGTCGGGCGCGAGGCGGGCCATGCCCTCTGTGCCGTCGATGGGACCGGGAATGATCGCATTGACGCGCACGCCGCGCAGGCCCCACTCCACCGCCAGCGTCTGCGTCAGGGCGTCCACACCAGCTTTGGCCGCCACCACGTGCGCCTGCATGGGCACGGGCATCCCATAGGCGCTGATACTCAAGATGTTGCTGCCGGGCACCTTGAGGTGTGGGGCCGCCGCCTTGATGGTGTTGTAGGTGCCCAGCAGGTCAATGTCCACCACCGTCTTGAAGCCGTTGGGGGAAATGCCGTCCACCGGAGCGGGGAAGTTGCCCGCCGCGCCGCACAGCACGGTGTCCAGCGGCCCGAACACCTCGACGCCCGACTGCGCCGCCGCTTGCAGGGCCGCGAAGTCGCGCACGTCGGCGGAAACGCCGAGCGCCCGGCCCCCGGCCTCCTCGATGCCGCGCGCTGCGTTCTGCGCTTTTTCGAGGTTGCGCCCCAGAATCGTGACCGCGCAGCCGTGCGCCGCAAAACTCTGCGCGATGCCGAGGTTGATGCCGCTGCCTCCCCCCGTGATGAGGGCATGCTTGCCGCGGAGGAGATCGGGGCGGAAGGTGGTGGAAGGACCGTGGGGTTGGGTCATGGTGAGGCTCCTTTTGGGTAGGTGAAAGGTTCTTGGGAAGAGGGCAGGAGGGCCCAGTACTGTGCCTCCGCGCCGGAGAAGTGGCCGTCACGCTCGTGGCGAAAGCCCAGCTTCTCCAGGACACGCCGTGAGGCGGCGTTGCGCGGGCGAACGATGGCAGCGATGCGCCTCAGGCCCAGGGACCTGAAGCCGAAATCCAGGGCGGCCCAACCCAGTTCGGTGGCGTAGCCCTGGCCCCAGGCGGGACGGCCCAGGTAGTAGGAGAGCTGCACCTCGCCCGTCTCGTCCAGGGGCTCCAGGCCGCCATGCCCCAGAAACGCGCCCGTCGCCTTTTCAATCACCGCGCAGGGACCGAAGGCGCGCCCGTTCCACAGCCCAGCTTTGGCAGCAACGTACGTCCGGGCTTCCTCCGGCGTACGGGCCACACCCAGCCAGGTGACAGCCGGGTCACTGTCTATGACGGCGTAATGCGCGTCGTAGTCCGTCACCTGCAGGGGGCGCAGACGCAGTCGGAGCGTTTCCAGGTCCATAGCGGTAGCCTAACGCCGGGCTCAGGGCCTGAGGGAGGCGGTGAGCCCCTCCGCCGTCATGTGCTCGGCGTTCCAGTCCACCGCTGCCGCGAGGCTCTGGGCGTGGGTCAGGCCGTCTCCGAGGACACGCTTGGTACCCTCCAGCGCTTTTGCGGGAAGGGCGGCGAGCTGCGCCGCAAGCACGTCGGCGCGGGCGTAAAGGGTTTCGGCATCGGGCAAAACTTCGGTCACGAGGCCCCAGCGCTCGGCGGTGGCGGCGTCGATGGCTTCGCCCGTCAGCGCGAGGTGAGCGGCGCGGCCCTTTCCTACCAGGCTGGGGAGGCGCTGCAAAGCGCCCAGGTCCGCCGTAATCCCCAGCTTCACCTCGGGCAGACTGAACCGGGCCCCCGCGCTGCACACCCGCAGGTCACACGCAGCGGCCAGTTCCAGCCCCGCGCCGATACACCAGCCGTCGATGGCAGCGATCACGGGGATGGGCAACGCGGCCAAGCCCTCAATGGCACGGTGCATTTCCGCAACAACAGCGCGGAACGCCTCGCGGTTGCCCAGGGCGGGGGTGATGACGGGCGCGGTGGCCTTCAGGTCCAGTCCCACACTGAAGGCCCGTTCACCGCGCACGATCAGGACGTCGGCGCCCTCCAACTCCGCCAGGGCCAGCGGCACCTCGCGCCAGGTATCCGGGCCGAACGCGCCCTTGGGGTGGGCCAGGGTCAAGATCGACACCCCACCTGAGCGGGAGAGGCGTAAGCTCTCGTAGGTCATGGCGGCAGTGTACCCGTTTACGGTGGACTCGGTTCAAAAATCTGCCTGGGTCAATCTCCGGCCCGAACGCCCACCATCTCGGCCGTTCCCCTCGCCCCCAGCCCCCGACGGGTGGCGAGCAACAGGCCCCAGGCGGCCAGGCTGAGCACCCCAGCCAGCACAAACACGGCGTGATACCCGAACAGTCCCGCGCACACCCCCAGCCCCAGTCCACCCAGCAGGGACCCCGCGTTCATGGTGTTGGAATACAGCGTGGTGGCGACGCCCACCCGGTCCGGCATCAGTTCCTGCACGTAGGCCATGCCCAGCGTCGCCAGAATAGCCACCACCACCGCGCGAACAGCCTGCGCCACAGCCAGCCACGCGATATTCGGGGCCACAAACACCATCACGTAGTACAGGGCAAACAGCATCATGCCCCACAGGATCAGCTTCTCGTTGGAAGCGCGGCGGGCACGCAGCACGAAGCTGAGCATGATGGGGATTTCCAGCAGCGCGCACAGCCCCACCAGAAAACCGACATTGCCCTCGCTGCCGTGCAGCCCCCGGGTGACGTGGATGGGCAGCGCGGCCGAGCCCATGTTCATGGCCGTGCCGTACAGCACGAAGCTCAGCGCCACCCAGTGCATGGGCCGGGGCGGCGTGGCGGGGGCGCTCGCCTGAACTTCTTCTCCGGAGGTGGTGGCCGGGGGCAGCGGCGCACGCATCCGGCGGAGCACGGGAATGGCCGCCCCCACGTAACACGCCGCCGTCGCCAGAAACAGCCCCGGAAAGTGCAGGCCCGCCAGCAGCGCCGCCCCGATCCCCGGCCCCACCACCCAGGCCAGTGAAAAGACGGACCGCAGCGCCGTCATGCCCTGCTCGCCCGCTGCCCCCGCCTGCGCCCGCGACAGCGCGAACACCTGCGGAAAGGCTGCCGAGCCCGTTCCCAGACAGACGGCGGCGATCAGCAGCACGGCGAGGTAGTTTGTGGTGAAGGCCAACAGCACGAAACCCAGCGTTCCGGCGGCAATAGCGGTCAGCACCACCGGGCGGCGGTCCGGCAACCGGTCAGACCAGCGGGCCAGCAGGGTGCTGATGGTGATGCTGCTCAGGGCCACCACGGTGAGGTACACGCCCAGCAGCAGCGGCGACATGCCCACCTTCTGCACCCCGAACAGCGACATGTACGGCATGGCGAAGGAGGTGGCGAAACCCAGCAGCAAGACGGTGACCGCCATGCCCAGGTAACCAGGAACGTTTTTGAGAGACAGCAGGGGATTGGTGTGCATGGGGTCCGCCAGGAACAAGGAGAGAAAACGAGGACCGCTAGCCAGGGCCCGGGAAGTCGCGGGCTCAAGCTTAATCGGTTCAGTCGACCCGGCAACGTGACCGCCACCCGGGTACCGGACGAGTTGCAGAGGATGAAGAAGAGCTCAAGGCAGGGGAAGTGGTGGAGCAGATCTGCCGCCCTGCCAGCCACTTCACCGGCACTGTCAGAAATAAGGCTGCCGCTGCTCCGACAACAGCGGTATGTGGACGAAGGAGGCGGTGGCGCAGGCAGGCCCTTGCAATCAAAGGTGCCGGCGACGGTGTGGGCTTTACCCGGAGTGGGGACCGCCAAGCCAGGCACCGAGGCGTCGCGGCAAAGCCCGTGCGGCCGCCTGTAGATCGCCGGACCGAGGCAGATGGACGGGCCCTACCCCCGCTGGCCACACCCACACAGCGCCACCGTGTCCACGGGAGCCAGGCTCTATCTGCGCGTGCCCGGCCCCGTTACCCCACCTGCTCGGCGCCGAACATTCGGGAAGGCCGCGCGTATTCGTCCTGGGCGGCCACGAGTTGAATCTCGCGCGTTCCGGCGCGGTGGGTCAGGTCCAGCAGGGCGTACAGGGCGCTCATGGAGAGGCTGAGCGCCTGCCCGGCGTCGCCTGTCTGAAGGAAGTGCCCGAAAAACAGCGCGGCGATGGCGTCGCCGGTGCCGTTGCGCGGCGGGTCCAACGGCAGCAGGGGCGTGCGGCACAGCCACGCGCCGTCTTCCGTGACGGCCAGCGTCTCGATCACACCTTTGGGGGCGTCGTCCCGGACGAGGCTGGTCACGACCACGATGCGGGGGCCCTCGGGACGCAGGGTGGCGCGCAGCATTCGGGCGGCGCTGAGCGCTTCTTGCAGGGTGGTCACATGGCGGCCCGTCAGCAGTTCCAGCTCGAACTGGTTGGGCGTGACGATATCCGCCTGAGGCACGGCCTGCTCACGGATCAGGTCCGGCAACTCGGGGCGCACGAACACGCCGCGCCCCACGTCACCCATCACGGGGTCACAGCAGTACAGCGCCGCCGGGTTGGCCTTCCGTACCCGGTGCACCGCCTCCACCACCGCCCCCACGGTGCCCTCCGAGCCCATGTAACCGCTCAGAACCGCCGCACACATGGGCAGCACCCCCCGGGCCTCGATGCCGTTCAGCAGCTCCGCCACCTGCTCGGACGGAAAAACGGTTCCCGTCCAGGCTCCGTATCCCGTGTGGTTGGAAAACTGCACGGTATGGATCGCCCAGACCTCGAAGCCCAGGCGTTGCAGCGGAAACACGGCCGCGGCGTTGCCCACGTGCCCGTAACTCACCCAGGACTGAATCGAGAGGATATTGGGCGGCAGGACCGGGGCGGGTGTGGACGTGGTCATGGAGTGAGGATAGCCGTCCCGTCAGAGAAGGTCAGCGGTTGGAGGCCGTTACCGTCAGTGGTCCGAACTCGCGCCCCCAGAGGTCTGCCTTGTCCCGCGCGCCCACGAGGTCCAGGGGCGTCGCGCCACTCACGCTGAGGGCCCAGCCCCAGGGCATTCGGGTGAGGTACCTCACGTGCGCCTGCCCCGCGTGGGAGCGGTCCAGGCCATCTGCAACGCGCAACACGGCGGCGAGCCGGGACACGAGCCCGCGGTCTGCAGGCGGCAGCGCCGCGTATTCGGGATGCGTGGGCTTGGGTCCGCCGCGGCGGTGGTAGCGGGCGAGTTGCGCCACAAGTTCGATCTCGCGGGGAGCAAAGCCGCGCAGGCCCGCGTGCCGAATCAGGTACGCCGCGTGCTTGTGGTGCGCGCTCTGCGACACGATCTGTCCCACCTCGTGCAGTCCGGCGGCGGCGGTAAGCAGGCTGCGGGCCTCCTCGGGAAAGCGCTCCCCGGTCTGGACCAGCCGCGCGAAGAGGTCTCGGGCGAGTTCGGTCACGTGCCGGGCGTGCGCGAGGTTGGCCCCGAAGCGCTCGGCAGTGGTGAGGACGCTGCGCTGCCGGGCACTCAGGCCGCCGACGTAGGTGGCCTGTCGCCGGAGTTCCTCGATCAGCATGCCCTCGCGCAGCGCACCCTCGCTCACCACCGCCTCCCGCGCGCCCAATGCTTCCAGGGCCGCGTGCAGCACCGCCAGACCGGCGACGATAATCTCCGCCCGCCGCTCGATCCCGGGCAGCCGCGCCCGGCTGCCCGCGTTCATGTCCCGAAGCCGTTCCAGCAGCGCTCCCAGCTGCACCGTGTTCACGCTGCACCCGTTCACCGACACGGGCGGCCGCCCTCCTCCCGCAGCGAGGAGGGCGGCCGCGGCCTCAGCGGTGCCGCTGGACAGCACCACCTGCGTGCCAGGCCGCACGGCAAAGCGCTCACGGTGCGGCGCGAGGGCCCCGCGGGCCGCGTTTTGTATGGCCTGGACTTCCTGACGGGTGGGCGGTTCGTTCCGCAGGTGGGCGCGTGTCATGCGGATGGCTCCCAGGGGCAGGCTCAGCACATCAGACGCCCGTTCGGGGCCGCCCCGGGCAAATTCCAGGCTGCCGCCGCCCAGGTCCAGCAGCACGTTGTCCTCCCCGAAATCCACGCTGTGCCCCGCGCCCAGGTACGTCAGTTCGCCCTCGCGCTCGCCGCTGATAATGACGGGGTAGAGGCCCGTTTCCTGGCCCGCACGCTCCGCCACCTCCGCACCGTTGGGCGCCTCGCGCAGGGCGCTGGTGGCGTAGACCTGCACCTCAGGGACCCCGGCAGCGGCACTCAGTTGGCGGAAGCGGGTCAGCGCCCGCTGCAGCCGGACTTCGCCTTCCAGGGTCACCTTGCCCGCCGCGTCCAGGCATTCTCCCAGCCGGGTCCGGTCCTTTAGCACGTCCAGCACGCGGTAGTTTCCGCCCTCCCCCCGCGCTTCTGCGATCAGGAGATGACTGGAGTTCGTACCCACGTCCGCAACGGCCACCCTCATGGCTCCAGGGTAACGGGCGGGGAAGGTCATAGCGGTGTCTTCACGCATTTGATTGCACTCTGCAACGACTCATAAATCTCTGCAGCAGAATCGTTGGGTGGCCGATCCTCTCCCTTCTCCATCCGAGCCGCTGGCGGGCGATCTGGCCTCTCCGGAACTGGGGCTGCTGATGGCCCTCTGGAATGCCTGGCAGGCCATGACGGCGCTCAGCGAGGCGCATCTCTCTGCGGGGCATGGGCTGGACCTGCGCTCCTGCCTGGCCCTGGCCTTCATCTCGGACGGCGGCAGGCAGCCCGCGCAACTGGCGCAGGACCTCGGCGTGCCGCGCTATGAGGTCAGCCGTGTGCTGCGGGGGCTGGAGGCGCGGGGCACCGTGACCCGGACCCCCACCGCGCCGGACGGCCGGCGCGTCACGGTCACCGTCACTCCCGAGGGCCGGGCGCTGTGGGAAGCCGCGCTGGCCACCCTGCGCAGCCTGACCGCGCCTCCTCTCGCCTCTCTGGGACCGGACGCGGGACGGCTTGCCGGAGACCTGCACCGCCTCGCGCGGGCCGCCCGCCTGCCCTTCCCCCTCACCGTACAGGAGCAACCATGACCACCAACCCCGAACCCGCCCGCTGCCCCTTCACCGGCCAAGTCGCCTCCACGCCGCTGACCCACCAGCCTACGCCGCCTGCGCAATCCATAGCGCGCGACGAGCGCGGCTTCTACCGCGTCCAGTCGTTTGGCTCCGCCCGCGAGGTGCTGCGCTCCGAACAGGTCAAGCAGGCCGGCTTCATGGCCGAGGTCGCGTCCTCCGCGCCGGGTCTGGAGCGCCAGCCCGTGCTGTACGCCGAGGGCGAGCACCACCACGAGATGCGCCGCTCCACCGCCCGGTACTTCACGCCCACCGGGGTGGAGGGCTACGGCCCCTTCATCGCCCGCTTTGCCGACGGCCTGATCGCCCGGCTGATGCGGGGGAGCGAGGTCAAGCTGGATGACTTGAGCCTGGACCTCGCTGTCAACGTGGCCGCCCAGGTGGTGGGCCTGACAAACAGCCGCCTGCCCGGCATGTCGCGCCGCGTGATGGCCTTTGTTTCGGGGGGTGGGGACAGCGCGCCCGGCCAGACCACACCCGGCGGCCGTCTGGAAGGCTGGCGGCAGTACGCCGACGTGGTGCTCTTCTACCTGCTGGACGTAAAGCCCGCCATCCAGGCCCGCCGCCGCGAGCGCGGGGACGACCTGATCAGCCACCTGCTGGACCGGGGCTACAACGACGCCGAGATTCTGACCGAGTGCCTGACCTACGGCACCGCCGGGATGGTCACCACCCGCGAGTTCATTTCGGTGGCGGCGTGGCACCTGCTGCAGAACCCGGACCTGCGCGGCGAGTACGTCCACGGCACCGAGCGCGAGCGGCACGCCATCCTCCACGAAATCCTGCGCCTGGAGCCTGTGGTATCCACCCTCTACCGCCGCGCGGAGGAGGACCTGACGGTGAATGGGCAGACGGTTCCGCGCGGCAGCGTGATCGCGCTGGACATTCAGACCGCGAACATGGACCCCGCTGTGGTGGGCGAGGACCCCACCACCCTTTGCCCCGCCCGGCCCCTGCCCCGGGGCGTGACCGCGCCCGTGCTGTCCTTCGGCGACGGCCACCACCGCTGCCCCGGGGCGTTCCTGGCGATCAAGGAAAGCGACGTCTTTTTACGCCGCCTGCTGGTCTGGAACGATCTGGAGGTGGTGTCGGGCCCCGAAGTGAGCCGCAACGAGGTGGTCAAAGGCTACGAGTTGCGGAACTTCCGCATCCGCCTGGGCCGCCCGGGGTCCGCTCGCCCAACCACAACCGCTTGAGGTTCAGCCGCCCGTAGACGTCGGGCCGCACGTCCCGCAGCAGGGGATGGACGGCCCGGCCCTTGACCCGGTAGTGGGTGAGGTTGACGTACCCCGTGCCCGTGAGCAGGGCCTCTACCCGGTCCAGAATGGAGCCTCACGTTCCTCAAAGCTGAGGGCTGCACGGTAGCCGTCCAGCGCCCCGTCCAACGCGTTCAGCACGTCCGGAGGCAGCAGGCGGCGAAACGAGCGTTCGGGCTGGCGCATCGCCGTCCAGAAAGCCAGATGTTCGTCGGCCCCCGCCACCTCGCCCATCAGCAGGAGGTCCGCCTCCCCCGAGGGGTCCTCAACCAGCTCGGAGGGACGCACCTCCAACTTGATTCCGTGCCGCGCGGCCCGCTCGGCCAGCCAGTGTGCCTCGGCCAGCGGCTCGGCCCAGGGCAGTGCCCAGAGGAAGAGGGGTTCTCCCGCGTAACCCGAAGCCCGCAGCCTCTTTGCTGCCTGTTCCTCAGAGCGGTGGCGGAGAGGCTGCCCGGCACTCCGCCGGGGATAGAAGGACGTGGCGGGGATGAGGGGGGCCGCCTGCCCCGTTTCCCGCCAGTAGGCTGCCACATCGTGCAACTCGCATATGGCAGCGCGCAGGAAGGGGCCACGTGCAGCCGGACGGTGGCCGTTCCAGATCAGGAACTGCACGCCCACCTCGGCTTGCCAGGTGTCGCGGTGCGCCTCGGCGTTCTCGCCCGTCACGTCCAGCAGAGTGATTTGATCGCGGTGATCTACCCGGTAGAACTCCACCTCGTCGATGAGGGGCCGGCCGGCAAAATGGGCGTCGAAGGCGCTGAGGCGGAAACCTCCCTCCAGCGGCGTCCAGCAAAACGCTCCGGTGCCCACGGGCCTCGCCTCGTCGAAGGGCACGTCACGCGGCAGGATCAGGGCCTGCGTATCGGCCAGGCGGCGCGGCAAGAAGGCGTCCGGGCGGGAGAGGTGGAGGCGCACCGCGTACGGCCCGGCCTCCTCCACCGCCTCCAGACCGGGGAGGAACCACGCCGCCCCCGCCTGCACCCGCTCCAGTGTGGCCCGTACGTCGCCCGCGTCCAGCGTCCGTCCGTGGTGAAATGCCACGCCCTTCCGCAGGTGGAAGGTCCAGCGCAGGCCGTCCTCCGCAGGGTTCCAGTGGTGCGCCAGGTGGGGCGCGGCTGCGCCCGTATCGGGATCGAAGTGCACGAGGGGATCGAGGACCTGGGCGAGCAGGTGCGCCTCCATCGTGGCGCTCGCGTGCAGGGGGTCCAGCGAGGTGAGGTCCCGGGTATAGACGGTCCGCAGCCGGTCCACCCCGGGCCGCGCCTCGCCCAAGCCGAACACACCCCGCGCCGCCTCTGTCAGCACCCAGGCGCGGGGAAAGGGCAGACGGGAGAGCCGTGCGAGTTCGCCCGCCATGCCCTGGCCGGCCAGAGCCTCCGTCAGGGCCTCCAGTTCTTCCCGTAAGTCCGCCGAAAACGTCAACCGCGACGTGTTGCCCCGCCCGCGTCCCGGCGCGTAATTCACCCGCCCCTCCTCCCCCAAGCGGGCGAGGTGCCGCCGCGCCGTTTTTCCGCTGCAGGCCCACCACGTGGTCAATTCCGTCGCCGTCCCCGCATGGCTCGCTCGCACCCCGTCTCGCGCATGCAGGGCGGCCCGCAGGGTGAGATATACCCAGCCGGGTTGGAGGGTATGAAAAGGGGTCATCTACGTCCCACTCTGCCTCTTTTTCCCCCTGTTGACGGGCGCGAGACTGCCCCCTATGTGGCGCACCCTGCATCCCAATGTCCGTACGCGCATCACCACGTCGTTTCTCAGCCGGGTGGTGGGCAGCATGGTGTTTCCCTTCCTGGCAATCTACTTCACGGCGCATCTGGGTGCGGCGCTGGCAGGCACGCTGCTGCTGACGCTGGGCGTGGTGCAGTTTCTCGCCGGGCTGTACGGTGGTGCCCTGGCCGATGCCTGGGGCCGCCGCACCCTGCTGACGGGCGAGGGACTGAAGTTGCTGGCCTTTGCGGCAATGCTCGCGGCGAACGGAAACGGCCCTCACCCCTGGGCCACCTTCGCGGCAGTGGTGCTGGTCAACGTGGCGAGCGGGCTGATCAACCCAGCGGCCGAGGCCATGCTGGTGGACGTGAGCACGCCCAAGTCGCGCTCCTTCATGTACGCCGCGAACTGCTGGGCCGTGAACCTGAGCATCCTCCTGGGCACCGTGGCGGGCGGGTGGCTGTACGCGGACCACTTCACGCTCTTGCTGGGGCTGCTCGTCGGGATGTCACTCATTACCTCTGCCCTGTGCTGGACGCAGATGACGGAAACGCGGGCCGCTTCTCCCACCGCGCGGGCGGAACTGGGCCTCGCGCCGCTGGCCCGCTCCTACGCGCAGGTGGTGCGGGACCGGGCGTTCGGACTGTTCGTGGCGGGCGGCATCCTGATTCTGAGCACCGAGTTTTCGCGCAACAACCACGTCGCGGTTCACCTCGCGCAAAATTTTGCCGCCTCGGAGTGGTTCGGTGTATGGCTGGACGGCATCAAGGCCATGAGCGTGCTGACCGCCGTAAATACCTTGCTGATCGTGGCGCTCACGGCTCCGGTGGCGGCGTGGCTGAAGGGACGAGAGGAACGGCCCGTCATGTACGCAGGTTTCGCCCTCTTCGCCCTGGGCTTTGCCGTTATGGCGTTTAGCACCAGCCTCCCCGTGCTGCTGGGAACGCTGGCGCTGAGCCTGGGAGAATTGCTGTACGTGCCCACATGGCAATCGGCGCTGGCCGAACTGGTGCCCGAGGACCGGCGGGGCGCGTATCTCGCCGTTCACGGGCAGGTGTTCACGGTATCCAAGTGGATTGCGGCGCTGCGGGTGCCACTGGGTGGACTGATCGGTGGATCGGGGATGGCTGGGGTCACGCTGGCCCTCGGCGCGGGCGGGGTCCTCTTGACCGGTTGGGCCCTCAGGAACAGGCAGCCACAGGCCCCAGCCGCCGTTGCCACTCGGTGAAGGTGCCCCAGGGCGTGAAGCCCATCGCCACGTTGATGCCCAGCATGGCCGCGTTCTCATCCGCGTTGTTGGTGCGGACGAAACGGGCTCCGGGGCAGTTCCGGCGCAGGTGCCGGACCATCTCGGCCTTGAGCCACTTGCCCAGGCCCTGCCCACGGGCGGAGGGCCGGACGGCGGTGGCCCCCTGAAACACCAGGGGGGCGCGTTCCGGAGACCAGAACGTCTCGCTGTATCCGGTAAGTTCGCCCGTGCGGGTGTCTTCCAGCGCCATCAGACAGCGGACCTCGCCGCCCTCCTCAATCATCTTCTCCCACGAACGGATCATCTCGGGCGTCACCGTCCAGTCCTCCACGTCCAGGTCGCCCCGGGGCGCGGTGTTCATCACCATCATCATGTCGGCGGCGCGGGTCAGGAACTCGCCCGGGATGCGGGTCCAGACGTGCAGGCGGTAGGGCTCACCGTCGGGGCGGGCCGTCCAGGCGTTCAGCAGCTCGCCCGGTACCTCGTCCAGCAGCAGCTGGCTCTGGCGCATCGGCAAGGCGGGCTCAGCTCCCAGCCAGCGGGCGAAGGCTTCCCCGGCGGGCACCTTGTTCGTGGTGCCGAAGGTGATGAGGCGGCGGCCTTCGGCCTGGGCAGCGGTCTCCACAGCACGGGCCAGTTCACGTCCCAGCCCCCGGCGCCGGTGCCCCGGGTGAACGATGAGGCGGGCGTGCGCGGCGTGCAGGTTCTCCTTCAGGCCGTAGTCGATCCGCGCCCAGCCAAGCGCTGCCGCGCCGTCCCACACCGCGAACTGCCGCATGGCGTCATCGGGAGAGACGTGCGACAAAAAGGCGATCTCGCGCTCTGGAATCAGGCGGGGATCGTCGGGATAGGCGAACCCATGGGCGGCGACGAGAAGCTGCGCCACCGCGAGCCGCGCCTCCTGCGACGCAGCCTGAGGGTCGAAAGGGGTCACGGTCAGCGTCTGCGTCGTCATGGCCACAGTGTGCAGGGCGGGCGTCAGGGAGGCATGGGCCAAACGGCGGAGGAGGGCTAAGCCGGGCGACCTTCCCTCCTCCTTTCGAAGCGACGGTCAGCGAATCAGGCCGTTGACCCCGTTTGGGAAGAACCCGCCCGGTGAGGCCCCGGGCGAGAGAGGCGTGGTGTTCAGCCGCCTGCCGCGCGAGCGGCTGAACACCACGCCGTTGGCGTCGGTAGGCACGACGTTCAATTCTCCCGGCCTGGACCAATCCGTGACCCCCTGGTCCTTGTCCTCGGGACCGCCGAGCGCCTTTCACAGGGCGCTGATGGCGCTTGACATGGCGGCCACCGTGAAGCCGGGCGGGGCCTCCAGCGTCCGCCGCTTGTACAGCTCATGGCGGGTAAAGCCCATGCGGTACCCCTCGACGGCCAGAATGCCCGCTGCCTGCTCCAGCACGCCCCCCGGGTTTGCGGTACCGGATCAGCGGCGAGGCCCCTTGTAGGCCGTCACCCCCACGTCTTCCAGGGTGTGGCTCGCCAGCAGGAACGGACACCTCATCGGCAAAGGAATTGAAGCCCGTGCCCTGCCCCCGTGGCCGCCGTCGCAGCGGCCACGGGGGCAGGCCCCGCATCCAGCGCTGGGCGGGGAATGGGTGTTGCTCCCTGCGCGGTGACCACCGCCGTGAGGAAGCGGACGTGCGCCAGCCCGTGCGCGGCGAGTTTGCTGGCAAGTCCCGGATCTGGGGCGTCCGAAAGGGCATGGGGACGGGGCCGTCCACTCCGGCGGGAAACAGGATGGGGGCCGCGCCGCCCCCGCCCTGCATCCCCGCCAGTCGTCCGGTGGCGGCGAGGGAGAAGGCGGCCTCCAGGTATTCCTGGTTCAGGGCGAAGTTGAGGATGCCGGCGTCCTGGTTGGGCTTGTCGTCGCGGGGCGAGACGCTGGGCGCGCAACCGCTGAGCAGCGCCCAACAGTTCGGCACCGCGTAGAAACTGCCGCCGGATATTGAAGGCCGAGGGGTCCGGAGCGCCTTGGGTCATGCCGTCTTCCAGGGTGTGGGCGGCGAACAGCTCGCCCAGACACGGATCAGCTCCAGCGCGGCACCAACGCCGAGGACCGCGCTACGGTGACCGAGCGCCTGCTTGCCCAGCGCTGTGACGCCACCGTAGCGGCGCCCCTCTGTGCCCTGCCCCGTTCCCGCGAGCATGGCCCGGCCATAGAGGCAATATCCATACGCGCGTCCACACAGGCGAGGGAAAGCAGGCCAGCCGCTTGGCTGGCCTGCCCGCGCTTGACGTTCCGCTTATACGGACTCCGTCTCTTTCGTCAACACACCGGAACTCCACCGGTTTGCCAACTCCACGCCTGGAATGCGTTTTCCTCCTGCTCACTCTGCTTCGCAGCTTTGCAAGTCCGGCTGGCTTAGAGCATTTGTCCGAATGGCGGCGTGAAGGATGGCCTTCCACTCACGGCGCCACTCTCCCCAACGCGCCTCCAAATTCGCCCACCCTGCTCGGTCAAAAAGAAGTCCTCTTTTTGACAAACGCTCTAAATCCCTTCGTAAACGATGGGGGAGGCGGTCGTATTACGCCATCTGCTCTTTCAGAAACGCCATCAGCTCCCGGATGTGCTCGCGGTCAAAGCGGAACTCCACCCCGGCGGCGCGGTACAGCTCGGGGACGGACACGGTGCTGCCCAGGCGCAGGCTGGCCTTGTACCGTTCGAGCGCGCCCGCCGGGTCCTGCCGGGCCCCGCGCCAGATGCCCACGGCGGCGAGGTAACACATGGCGTACTCGATGTAATAGAAGGGCACCTGGAAGACGTGGTAGTACTGCCACCCTTTCGCGCGAATGTCCTCGTCCAGCCCGTCCCAGTTCACGAAGGGGTGGAAGGTGCGGTCCAGTTCCAGCCACTTGGCGTCGAGGTCTGCGGTGGTCACGTCACTTCCCGCCTCGGCGTACAGCCAGTGCTGAAAGGCGTCCATCTGCGCGGCCCATGGCAGGAAGACCACCACGCCCTGAAGCTGCTTCTCGCGGTAGCGGCCCAGTTCCTCGGCGTCAAAGACGTGCCTGAGGTGATCGAGCGTCAGGAACTCCATCGCCATGCTCGGAATCTCCACGAACTCGGTGGGGCTCCAACGGTTCCAGACCAGGGGCTGCGCGGCGCCACTCAGGAAGCCGTGGAAGGCGTGTCCCACCTCGTGAAACAGCACCCGCACGTCCTCGGCCGTGCCCACCACGTTCATCAGGACGAAGGGCTCGTTGTTCACGGGGAAGTACTGGCAGTAAGCGTGCGTCATCTTGCCGGACCTCGACTCGAGGTCCAGCAGCCCTCCACGCATGGAGCGGAAGCGCTCAGCGAGTTCAGCGTCCAGGCCATCAAACGCTTTTTGGGCGATGCTCTCCAGCTCCGCACCTGTCTTGAAAGGCTTCAGCGACTCCCGGCCACCGGCGTCCAGCAGGTTGTTGCGGTTGTAGTCCCAGGGGCGCACGGCGTCCAACCCCAGGGCCTGCGCCAGCCCGCCCACGATCTCGGCAGCGAGGGGCACCACTTCTCCCCGCACCGCCTCGTGAAAGGCGCGGCAGTCGTCCGGCGTGTAGTCCACCCGGTCCAGCCGCTTCCACATGAAGTCGCGGAAGGAGGGCAGGTCCGCGTTGCGCGCGAGTTGCCGGCGGGTGGGCAGCAGGTCCGTCATCACAGCGTCGAGTTCGGGAGCCAGGGCCATGTTGCTGGCCGACAGCGCCCGCCACGCCTCCTCGCGGACCGTGCGGTCCGGGCTGTCGGCGCGCTGCTTGGCCTGCGGCACGGTCAGTTCCTCGTCGCCGAGGCGTACCTTCTGGTTGCCGGTCAGCACGCCGTGGCGGTTTTTCTGCGCCTCGTGCGTCACGCCCAGGTCCACGTTCGCCTCGCGGTACAGCGCGGCGGCGTCCTTCATCCGGCGGTAGGTCAGGGCGAAGTTGGGCGCCGGGGTATAGCCCTGCACGGCGAGCAGCTTTTCGGTCAGGGCCTGCTCGGCCCGCTGGACCTGGGGCGAGACTTCCTCCAGAAAGCGCTGGTAGCGGCCCTGTACGGCCTCATCGTCGGTATGGAGGTCCGCGTGGGTGGAGAGTTTGCTTATGGCCTGGCCCACCTCGGCGTCCAGGGCGCTCCACCCGTTCAGCCAGGCGGGCACGGCCTCAGCGGTCAGCTCGGCGGCGAGAAGCTCCCCGAAGCGGGGGGCGTAGGTGTCCCAGCGGGTCTGGACCTCAGAAACGGCGAGCACCTGCTCCACCCGGTCTTGCGTTGCGGTCATGGGCCCGAGTCTAACGTGCGGCCCTCTCCTCGCCGCTCTTCCTGCCCCTCGGTCCGCGTCGCCGGGCCAGGTTGCAACCCCCTCCGAGGCGTGGGCTGTCCCTCGCGCTCCTGCCCGCTGGCCTGGCGCTCGCGGGCGGCGCGGGACGTCCCCCCGCCGCTGGCCCGGTCCTGCGCCCCCAGGAAATGCCTGCCCCACAGGCCAGCGGAAAGGCCCTGCTCACGGCGCCGTCCACCCTCAACGCTGCCCGACCCACCGCCCGCACCAACTTCGCAGGGCAGGTCTGGTCCCTGGTCCGAGGACGCAGGCACCGCCCACGTGGACCCGTACCGGAATATCGGCAGGAATGGCAGGCCGTGGAGCAATTTCAGCGGGTACGCGGTGGGGCGCAACCCCAGGGACGCGGGGCATTCACGCTTGTTTGCGGCGCTGCCGGGCGGCACGCCAACGCTGACCTGGACAGATTTGTGCGTTCACGGTGTATGGGCGGGTATGGTGCGGCCCTCGCGGCGACAGAACGGGACGTGGGTTCCGCAGACGCCCCTGAGCCGCACCTCCCGGTGGGTTTTTCGCCGGATACTGCGGTGAATGGAGCGGGTAGGCGCACCGCGGCCTTTCTGAAGGGCGACTTGGCCACCATGGACGTGCGCGTGGTGCAGGAGGGACCCGGGAGCGAGTGGCAGGCGTTGGGAGAAGCCCTCAACCGCCGTCCATCCTCTTTTGCTGCTGACCCGCGCAGGGCCTACCGGTCGTCGCGTGGATCGAGGAGGACGGGGCCGGGCAGGACCACTTGGGTGTCAGCCGCTGGCTGGGCACGGACAGGCAGAATCTGGAAGACCCGCCCGGCAGCGCCGGGGCGGGCGCCGACGCCCCCGCATTTGCCCTGCCGAGGAGTGATTTGCCCGTCCTCGCTTGGCTGGAGGGCAAAAATCTCCGCGCCGGGCAGTGGAACGGACAGGGCTGGGCTTCGCTCGCCGTGCCGAACCTCCAAGCGCCGTCTGAAAGGACCTGGGCGTGGTGGGCGCAGTCGCCATACGGCCCACTCCTCTGGCGTTGTCGCGGTGATTGCCAGCAGGGCGGGCACGTCCGCTTCCATGGGGGGCCGCAGCATCACCGCCCCGCGGGTCAGGTCAAGCCGCGTGGCTCCATCCCAATGGCCGCGTGGTCCTGGCGTTCTAGACTTTGCCTGTGAACGACGCCGCGCTCTCCCCCGCCCCCACCGTCCTCGTCATCGTGGGGGGCAGCATCGCCGCCGTAAAGGCCCCCTCGGTGCTGCGGCGGCTGCGCGAGCGGGGCGCCTTGGTGCGCGTGATCGCCACGGGGGCGGCCCTGGCCTTTATCACCGAACTCAGCCTGGCGACGGCGGCAGACGGCGAGGTGGCGACGGACAAGACGTGGTTCTCGCCGCGCCCCGACGCCCAGCACCTCACCCTCGCGCGGGCGGACGCGACGGTGATCGTG
The DNA here is from genome assembly GCF_900176165.1 of Deinococcus hopiensis KR-140. NCBI lineage: Bacteria > Thermotogati > Deinococcota > Deinococci > Deinococcales > Deinococcaceae > Deinococcus > Deinococcus hopiensis. The sequence goes on along the minus strand of NZ_FWWU01000009.1, from coordinate 104,332 downwards.
GGCGCCTCGGCGGACCTGCTCGCGCGGGTGGCGGGGGGGCATGCGGGGGACCTCGCCTCCGCCACCCTGCTCAGCGTGATGGGTCCCGTCCTGTGGGTGCCCGCCATGAACGAACGGATGTGGCGGCACCCGGCGGTGCAGGCCAACGCCGAGCGCTTGCGGGCGTGGGGACACACCTTCCTGGGCCCCGAGGAAGGCGCGTTCGGCACCCGGGGTGAAGGCCGGGGCGTGGGCCGTATGGCCGAACCGGAGGACATCGCGGCGGCCGTACTCGCGCTGCTCACGCCGCCCGCTCCACGTGACCTGGAGGGCCTGCACGTCGTCGTTTCCGCCGGCCCCACCCGTGAGTATCTGGACCCGGTGCGTTTTATCAGCAACCCCAGCAGCGGCAAGATGGGCTTCGCCGTGGCCCAGGAGGCGCGGAACCGGGGCGCTCGGGTCACGCTGGTGACGGGTCCAGTGAATCTGCCAAACCCCCTCGGCGTGGAAGTGGTCCGCATCGAGACGGCGCTTGAGCTGCGCGACGCCATCCTCCTGGCCTCGGAACAGGCTGATCTCGTCGTGATGACGGCGGCGGTGGCCGACTACCGCGCCGCCGAGCGGGCCGGTGAGAAACAGGCCAAGGTGGCGGGCGACGTGACGGTTCTCCTCACTCCCAATCCCGATATCCTCGCGGAACTGGGGCAGAACAAGGGAGACCGCGTGCTTGTGGGCTTCGCGATGGAGACCCACGCGGGCGTGGAGCGTGCGGCCCTTAAAGCGCAGCGTAAAAATGCCGACTTCATCCTGCTGAACTATCCCACCCGGGAGGGCACGGCTTTCGGCGGCGACGACAACGAGGTGACGCTGGTACGCCCCGACGGTTCACACGAGGCGTGGCCGCGCCTGAGCAAGCGTGAGGTGGCCCGGCGGCTGCTGGATGAGGCGGCGCGCGTCCGCCTTTCCCAGAATGCTCGCCCTGTGTAGGCACGGGACATTTCCGCCATTGCATTATTCACTGCATATTCATAGGATCTGAGGAATGCTCAGCAAGGAACAGCGTCAAAAACGTATTCAGGACATTATTGCCCGCGAGAGTATTTCTACCCAGTCCGAACTTGTCGAGCGGCTGCGCGCCGAGGGGGTGCAGGTCACCCAGGCCACCGTGAGCCGCGACATCAACGAACTTCGCCTCGTGCGCCTGCCTATCGGCAAGGGCCGCCACCGCTACGCCCTGGCGCAGGTGGCCGGGCACAGCGACGTGGAGGAAGAACTCGGCCGCCTCTTTCAGAATTTCGTCAAGGACGTGGACCGGGGTGAGAACATGCTGGTCATCCGCACCGCTGACGGCCACGCGACGGGCGTGGCGCTGCTGCTGGACAGGTTACGCCGCGACGACATCGTGGGCACCATCGCCGGAGAGGACACCATCTTCGTGGTCGCCCGCACCACAGGTGAGGGCGAGGCGCTCATGGAGGAGTTTCACGCGCTGATGCTGGGTTAGAAGCGGCAAAGAGGGCCAAGGGCACCGGAACAATCTGCCTTTGGCCCCTCGCTGCTCTTTGCGCCCTACGGCACGTCCTCGTCCAGCTCTGGCACGTTCCCCACAGGTAGCTGCACGTGAACGGTGGTGCCCCGCCCCACCTCGCTCTCCAGCCAGATGCGCCCGCCGTGGGCGTCCACGATGCCCTTGACGATGCTCAGGCCCAGGCCCGCGCCGCCTGCATCACGGCTGCGGCTGTCCTCGACGCGGTAGAAGCGGTCAAAGAGGCGCGAGAGGTGTTCGGGCGGAATGCCGGGGCCGTCGTCCGCCACGCTCAGGCGCACTTCCTGGCCGCCCACCTCGGCACGGCTCTGCAGCGTAATGTGCGCGGCCCCCGCCTTCAGCGCGTTGCTGACGAGGTTGATAACGACCTGCTTGAGGCGGTCCGGATCGCCCTCGAAGGTCACCTCCTCGCCCGCCACCCGCAGTTCGGTGCCCTGCGCCTGCGCGAGCGGCGCGAGCTCCCGGGCCACCTCCCCCAGAAACAGGCCCGAGAGGATGGGCTGCCGGGTCAGCGTCAGCGCCCCGCTGTCCGAGCGGGCGAGTTCAAGCAGGCTGGCGATCAAGTTGGTCAGCCGTTCGGACTCCTTGCGGATGATATTGAGGCTCTCGCGCTGGCCCTCGCTGGGACTGGTGCGGCGCAGCAGGTACCCCGCGTGGCCGCTGATGGCCGTGACGGGCGTGCGCAGCTCGTGGCTCGCGTCGCTCGTGAAGCGGCGCTGGGCCTCGAAGCTCGCCTCCAAGCGCCCCAGCATGGCGTTGAGGGCCTGGGCCAGCGCCTGCACCTCGTCGCCGGTGGCAGGCTCGGGCACCCGCTCGCCCAGATTCTGGCTGCCGATGCCCTCGGCGGCCTTGCGCACCTGCCGCAGGGGCCGCAGCGCCTGCCCGGCGAGTAGGTACGAGCCCACGCCCGCCGCCGGGAGCCCCACCAGAAACAGGATCAGGATGATGTTGCGCAGCTGCGTCAGGGTATCGTTCAACGGCGCGAGGTCCCGGCCGACGTAGATCAGGGCGAAGGTCTGCAGCTGGTCTTCGGTCTTGACCGTTCCCAATGCCACCAGAAACCGCGTCGGATGCGTCTCGCTGCCCGTTTTGTACGCCTGCTCAATCTGCCGCGTGATGGTGAGCCGCTGGGCAGGCGCGCCGATCAGCGCCGCGAGTTCATCGTCGGTCAATTGGATGGAGCGCGCCGGATCGAGACCGATAGGTCGCCGCCGCCACGCCTGCCCTTGGGCGCGCACCTGCTCCAGCAGCGCGTGACGCTGCTGGGGGGTACGTGCGGCGTCCAGATCCTCCGCCAGACTCTCCGCGGTGTAAAAGGGCAACCCATCGAACTGAATGATCTCGTCGGGGAAGGAGTAGCGGGCAGGCGAGAGTTGCACCTCCAACCCACGGGCGGGCTGCTCCCCCACCATCGGCAGGTTGAGCAGCGGAAACAGGTTGGTGAACTGGGTGTAGGTGGTGACCAGCCCACCGTCCACACTGGCCATCAATTTGTTCTGCATCTGCGCCAGCACCGCCACCGATACCGCCGTGAGCAGCACCGCCAGCAGTCCCGTGTAAAACAGCGTCAGTCGCCAGCGCAGGGTCACGGCGCGTCTCCCCGGCCGGCGAGCTGCGGGGCGCTCACTCCTCGCGCAGCACGTACCCGACGCCGCGCACGGTGTGGATCAGCCTTCGCTCGCCGCCCTCTTCCAGCTTGCGGCGCAGGTAGCCGATATACACGTCCACGACGTTGCTGCCCCCGGTGTATTCGGGCCAGACCTTTTCCTCGATCTCAAAGCGCGAAAAGACTTTCCCCGGATTGCGCGCCAGCAGTTCCAGCAGCTCGAACTCCTTGGCGCTGAGCTCCACCCGGCGGCCTCCCCGGAAAATTTCACGGCCGTCGAGGTTCATTACCAGATCTGCCACCCGCACCTCACCGGTCACTGCCGGATTGACGCGGCGCAGGTGGGCCCGCACGCGGGCGAGCAATTCCTCGATGGAAAAAGGCTTGATCAGGTAATCGTCGGCTCCCGAGTCCAGGCCCTCCACCTTGTCCTGAATGCCGTCCTTGGCCGTCAGGATGATGATGGGCGTGTTGCTCGTTTTGCGGATGCGGCGCGCGACCTCCAATCCGTCGAGCACCGGCAACATCAGGTCCAGAATCACCAGGTCCGGGTTGACTTCGCGGAATTTGCTCAGCCCGGTCACCCCGTCAAAGGCGACTTCGGTGGCGTACCCCTCGGCGGCGAGTTCGAGTTCTATAAAGCGGGCAATGTCCTTTTCATCCTCGATGACGAGAACCAGGGGTTTACGTTCCATGGAATCAGTCTAGAGAGCGTTCTCATGAGAAGCCGTCCCCAGTCCTTAACCGGCTTTCATGGGCCCAATGTTCCGCGTTCTGCTCCCTGGTGCCCAGAAGAGGAGCGGAGCGGAAGGGGGCCGCTTCGCGCTTTTGTCCGCATGGCGCCGCGCGTGGAGGAACACCCTACACCGCTTCATTCTCCCCCTTGCGCATTCAAGCTCGCTTCCCGGGCCCAGTCAAAAAGAAGTCCTCTTTTTGACGCATGCTCCAGGTCGTTTCAGGCGCTGCGCGGCGACTGGGACTGACGGCTGATCATGTGAACCGTATAAGCCCGGCATTCGGGCCCGAATCCGCGCAGGTGAGGCAGGGGCCGGGCGGCAAGAAGCGCCCCGTCCACGTGTTGCCCGACCACACCCTCGCAGACCAACGTTTCTCCTGCGTGGGCAGCGTCGCACAGCCGCCGGGAATAGTTGACTGGCAGGCCGTAGGCGCTCAGCTGTCCGCCCACCATGCCCACCACGACCGGTCCCAGCGCCACTCCGGCCCGCACCTGCAGCTGCACCCCCAGCGCCGACGCCAGACCCAGCCGGCCAGTGCGCTCATGGGACTCCAACGCGGCCCAGATGCCCGACTGCGTCCGTTCTCCTGGCCAGAGGGCGAGTACGGCGTCGCCCTGGTGCTGCAGCACCCGGCCACCGAGCGCCTCGGCGCTCAGGATGAGCACCTGTACGAACTCGGCCATCAGGGACGCGTACACCTCCAGCGGAAGGCGTTGCGCCAGCAGCGTGCTGCCCACCAGATCGACGGTGACCAGGCAGGCCGCAGGATGCTCCCCCGCAGAGGAAGGCAGAGGCAAGAGGAGATCATTCATGGGGAGTGGCTTCATCATGACTCAGCCCCTTCCTTAAGTAAAGCCCCATAAGACTCATGGAGCAGTTGACTTCTCTTGTTTCTTTTGACGTTTAATCTTTCGGTCCGCCGCAACGCTTGTGTTCGGTAAAGAAAAGAGTTGACGCGTGATGACGGCGTCATCGCCCCGAGCGGAGCGAGTCACAGAGGGACCAAAAAGTGGTGGGGACGGAGGTAGAGCGCTCCCCGGCGCTGTTTCCGGGAAGTTGGTGCAGCCACCTGCCACGTGACGTTCCTCTGGCCCGCCCACCACCCTGGGCACCGGCAGCTTACCGGTGGAAGGAGGTGAACTACAGCACGAACCCGTGCAGCGGTGGCAGCGTCTGGAAGGTGACCCACCCGCCCACCTGCAGCGGCGGGAGGGGGCTGAACGACGCCAGGACCAGGGGCAGGCGGGCCCGAACCACGCAGATCTGGGCGCTGCTGGCGAGCACCTCTCCCCGTCCTTCCACCGCCGAGACACCCACCACCGTCAGGGCCTCGCGCCGCTCGCCCGCTGCCTCTGCGGGAAGCGGCGCGATCTGCCCAGGTCCCAGAATGCCGTGGACGAGAACCCGGGCAGGCCCGGGAACCGCGGCGTAGGGACCGCTGCGGTCAAACAGATAGAGCACACGTCCACCGGCAGCGAATTCAAGCAGGGGGCTGCCCTCGGGCTGGGGATAGAGCTCGCCGTCGGCCGCGAAGGCGCGGAACCGGGCCGTGAATTCCTCCTCCGAACTTTCCAGCATCAAACCGGCTCCTCCCACTTCTGCCGCATCTGGGGGATTCTAGCGCTCTTCAGGCCCACCGCCGGCCGCTTCCAGCCAGTCGAGATCGGGCACGTCACGCTTCTGGGTTCCGAGCACGGCATCGGCCCGTTCCAGCGCGAAGGTGCCCTCCACCTCCCGCTGCAGGTGAATCAAAACCAGGCCCGCCAGCCGCTCCAGCACCGCCCATTCCACCGAGCCGTGCTGCTGGCGATCGCGGGTACGGCAAAGCAGGGTCAGGGCCCATTTCTCGTCACCGCCCAGGAAGGCGCTCGCAGCCTCCGGTGGAACGAGCGCCCTCAGGTCAGCGTCCGCCACGTCACGTCCAGCACCACGCCCAGCAACATCGTCAGGGCCAGCCACATGTTGGCGTCAAAAAAGGCCACGTTGACCCGCTCCAGATCCTGCGGGTCCACGATGTGGTGCTCGTACCACAGGATGCCGCCCATCACCAGCACGGCCAGGGCGTACCACACGCTCGCCCCCGTGACCACCCCCACGGCGGCCAGCAGCACGAAGGTCAGGACGTGGCTCACGGCCGCCACGCGCAGGGCACGCGGAATGCCAAAGCGCGCGGGAATGCTCCTGATCCCGTTGGCGCGGTCAAAACTGTAATCCATCGTCGCGTAGATTACGTCCAAGCCGATCATCCAGAACAGGACCACGGCCCACAGCAGCCACGCGCCCACGCTGAACTTCCCCGTGACGGCGATCCAGCCACCCGCCGCCGCCGCCCCGTCGGTCACACCCAGCCAAGCGTGACACAGCCAGGTAAAGCGCTTGGTGTAGGGATAGCCGATCAGAAACACCACGGCCAGCGGCATCAACGCCAGGCACAGCGGGCCGAGCTGCGCGGCGGCCACGGCCATGACGGCCAGGCTGACCACCACGAGCACCCACGCCTGCCGGGGCGAGACCTTACCGCTGGGCACCTCACGCCGGGCGGTGCGGGGATTGCGCGCGTCAATCAACCGGTCGATGACCCGGTTGGCCCCCATCGCAGCTGTGCGGGCCGAGGCCATGGCCACCGTCACCCACAGCAGGGTGTACCAGCCTGGCCAGCCGGTGCCCCGGGCCTGCATACTCGCCAGCAGCATCCCGGCGTAGGCAAAGGGCAGCGCAAACACCGTGTGCTCGAACTTCACCAGGTCCAGGTACGTTTTGACTCGCGCCGCAGCACTCACGGTGCAGCAGCATAGCGTCCCCTGAACCGGGACCGCCGCGAGACAGGGCACACATCGGTGCCCGGGGTGGGCGTGCTCTTCCCCGTGGCCCTTCCGTGCGGGGCAGGTACACAGCGGCGCGGCTCTCTGCTATCATCTTTTTCGCGCGAATGAGGACGAGGCGTAGCGCAGGCCGGTAGCGCACTTGGTTTGGGACCAAGGGGTCGCAGGTTCGAATCCTGTCGCCTCGACCAGCACATACCGTGTTCGCGCGGTTCTCGCGGGATTGGTGTAGTGGTAGCACAGCAGCCTTCCAAGCTTCTGGCCTCGGTTCGAATCCGTGATCCCGCTCCAAATGGCCTCCTCTCTGGAGGCCCCCTTTTTGCACCCTTAGCTCAGCTGGATAGAGCAACCGCCTTCTAAGCGGTCGGTCGTAGGTTCGAGTCCTACAGGGTGCGCCAGAGATTCCCCGTCCCGGACGGGGGTTTTCTTTCAGGATGAGAAGGTGGGCGGCAGGGCCACACACGGGCATCTTTCCCATCCCTGCTCTACGGTTTGCGGATCATCCGTTCCGTCCCCTCCGCTCCAGTACTTCCTCGACTCTGTGTCACCGTTTTTCCTGCCCGCGCTGCGCCGCAGCCTTGCACGTCCGCACCCGTTGGCCCGGAACTGCGTCACCGACCAACCGCCATCCTTATTGCAAGGTGTGGAAAGGCGGACCCAAGTCTTCCTGCATGCTGAGGTGTCTCGCCAGGACGAGCACCCGGCGCGGTGAGACCTGAAGGGAAACTCCGGGCAAGAAAGGGAAAACCCCGCACCAAGCGGGGCTTTGTTCTGGTGGGTCGTGTAGGAATCGAACCTACAACCCGCTGATTAAGAGTCAGCTGCTCTGCCAATTGAGCTAACGACCCAGAGCGAAAGGGAGTATAGGGGCCGGGCCGGGTCCTGTCAAGCGGGAGCGAGCCGCTCCCGCACCAGGCCCGCCAGATACAAACTGCCCGCCACCAGCAGGAGGCCGCCCGGGGGCGTGAGGGCCAGGGCGCGGGCAAAGGCCGCTTGGGGTTCGGGAAGTGCCTCGCCGCCGTACTGTCCGGCCAGTTCGTCCGGTGGGGTGGCCGGTTCTCCGGGTGCTGTAAAGACCCGCACTGGAGCCACCGGCAGCAGCGGCGCGAGGGTGGCCGCCGTGTCCTTGCGTGCCAGGCTGCCGAACAGCAGCACGTCCGCCTGGGGAACGCTGGCGGCGAGGGCTGTGGTGGCGTGGGGATTATGCGCCCCGTCGAGGAGGACAGTCCGGCCCTCCACCTTGAAGCGCTCCAACCGGGCCGGGTGGGTGGCATTCAGGGCAGCCTCCACTCCAGCTGCATACCCCAGGGTGCGTAGGGTGGCGGCAGCGAGGGCGGCGTTGAGGCCCTGGTGCGCTCCCACCAGCCTCGGCGGATGGGGAAGGTCGAACAGCCTGGTGTGCGTCTCCGGCGTGAGGAGCGGCGCGCCCACCTCCGCCGTCACCGCCTGCACCACGGTCAGCGCCCCGCCCGTTACCGTCGTCAGCAGGGGCACGCCGGGCCTTGCCGCCCCCACCTTATCGCGGGCGATGTCGGCCAACGATGGCCCCAGCGTTGCCACATGGTCCAGCGCCACGTTGGTCAGGGCTACAGCTTCCACCTGTGCCAGCGCCTGCGTCGCGTCGGAAGCCCCGCCCACCCCGGCCTCCATCACGGCCACCTCTATCCGGTCTTCTGCGAAGGCCAGGCAGGCCAGTGCCAGGGTCAGATCGAAGAAGGCCGCGTCCGGCGCATGTTCTTTGGCCCAGTCGACGAAGGCGGCGGTGCGTTCGGCGGCCAGCTCCACCCCATTTATCCGGATGCGTTCCTCGTAGCGCTGGAGGTGGGGACTGGTAAAGCGGCCCACCCGCACCCCGGCGGCGAGCAGCCCCGCCTCCAGCATCGCGCAGGTGCTGCCCTTGCCGTTGGTGCCCACAACGCGGATGCAGGTGAAGTGCCCATCCGGCGCTCCCAGCTGGTTCAGCAGCGCCCGCGCCCCCACCGGTCCCCGCTCGCGGCCGGCACGGGTGCGGGAAAACAGCCAGTCGTGATCGGGATTCGGAGGCATGGGGCGAAGGTAGCGCAGGAGGGGTGGCCGAGGCTTTATTCCGCCCAGCCCCGCTCCAGCAGTTCGCGGGTCTCCGCCACGGCCTCCTGCCAGATCGCCAGCATTTCCTCGTCGGGACGGACGTGGAGGCCCGCGAAATTGCCATCGCCCAACAGGGCCCGCACGCCTTCGGGGGGCAACTGGCGCATCTGGGCAAGGTCCACCATGGGTTTGCGCTCCCCGGGGGCGGTCACGCCTTCCAGCCGCGTCCAGGGAAAGTTCTCCATCCAGCTCGCGTGACTGGCGAGATCATCCACGGCCTGCACCGCGGCCCAGGTACGCGGCGCGTTCCACCAGTTGTGCCACTGCACCCGCGCGGCGGGGTGCCGGGCCAGCCACTCGCCCAGCCAGCCCTGACCGAGGCTGTTGCCACCGTGGCCGTTCACCACCAGGATGCGCCGGAAGCCCTGGGCGTGCAGGCCTGTCAGGAGGTCGTCCAGCAGGGCGAGGTAGGTGCCCACCCGCAGGCTGACGGTGCCCGGATAGGCGGTGAAGGTGGGCGTGATGCCGTAGGGCAGTGTGGGAAAGACGGGTATGCCCAGCGGCGCCGCCGCCGCCGCCGCGACCCGTCCGGCGAGAATGGTGTCGGTGGCGAGGCTCAGGGTGGCGTGCTGCTCGGTGCAGCCCAGCGGCAGCACGCAGCAGTCATCCACGCGCAGGTACGCTTCCGCGCCTTCCCAGTTCATCTCCTCGATTTGCATGCTCCACCGTAACGTCCCCGTGGGGGCGAGCGGGTAGGATGCGGGCCGTGACCGACGGACAGCAGGCAGGAGTTGCCCCCCGCGTGGGCGTGGTGATGGGGTCCAGAAGCGATTTCGAGACGATGGAGGGAGCGCTTCACGTGCTGCGCGATCTCGGCGTGCCCTTTGAAGTACGCGTGCTCTCGGCCCACCGCACGCCGCACCTGCTCGCCACTTACGCGGCGAGGGCCGAGCGCATGAACTTTTCTTGCATCATCGCGGGGGCGGGCGGCGCGGCGCACCTGCCGGGCATGCTCGCAGCCTTCACGCGGGTACCCGTGCTCGGTGTGCCCGTACAGTCCCGCGCCCTCTCCGGGCAAGACAGCCTGCTGAGCATCGTGCAGATGCCGGCGGGCATACCCGTCGCCACCTTCGCCATCGGGGAGGCAGGGGCAAAAAACGCGGCCCTCTTCGCGGGGGCACTGCTCGCCACGACGGATGAGGCGGTGCGTGAGCGCCTGAGGGCCCTGCGCGAAAGGCAAACCCAGGCTGTACTGGGCGATCCCTTTTTCGAGGGTCACGTGGAAGCGGGCGCGGAATGACCCCTTTCACCTCCCCCACCCTCGGCATCCTCGGCGGCGGCCAGCTCGCCCAGATGCTCGCCCTGGCGGCCCTGCCGCTCGGCGTGCGGGTGGTGGTGCTGGAACCGGACCCTCAGGCCCCTGCCCGCCTGTGCGCCGAACACCTCCGGGCCCCCTACACTGATCCCGCTGGGCTGGAGCGCCTCGCTGCCTGCGACGCGGTAACGCTTGAATTTGAGAATGTTCCGGTAGAAGCGCTGGCCGCCCTGTCGGGCCGGGTGCCCGTGCGGCCCGGCGGCGAGTTGCTGGCCCGCTCCAAGCACCGGGCGCGGGAGAAAGAAGCGCTGCGGGCGGCGGGCGTGGAGACCGCGCCGTTTGTGACGGTGGAGGGTGAAGCGGACCTGACCGGGGCGCTGGAAGCCGTGGGCGGGCGGGGCATCCTCAAAACGTCCGAACTCGGCTACGACGGCAAGGGGCAGGTGCGCGTGAGCGGGGACGCCGAACTGCGCCAGGGCTGGGAGGCGCTGGGCCGCGTGCCCTGCGTGCTGGAGGGCTTCGTGTCCTTCGAGCGGGAGGTCAGCCTCGCGGTGGCCCGCACGGCGTCGGGTGAGGTGGCTTTCGGGCCATTGGTCGAAAACGTCCACCGGGCGGGTATTCTCCGCACGAGCCTGTTTCCCACCGCTGCCCCCGAGGGCACCGAGGACCGCGCCCGTGAGTCCGCCCGCGCGGTGGCCGAGGCGTGGGGACTGGAAGGGTTGCTGACGTTGGAATTCTTTCAGCTGCCGGACGGCGGGCTTCTGGTCAACGAGGTCGCCCCCCGGGTCCACAACAGCGGGCACCTGACCCAGGACGGCGGTGGGGTCAGCCAGTTCGGGGCACAGGTGCGTGCGGTGCTCGGCCTGCCGCTGACCGATTGGGCCCCGCTGCTGCCCTGCGCGATGGTCAATATTGTGGGCACGGCAAACGGAGCGGCCCCCAACTGGGCGGCCATCGACGCGCTGCCCGGCACCCGGCGGCATCTGTACCACAAGGCCCCTCGTCCAGGGCGCAAGGTGGGGCACGTCAACCTCGTCGCGCCAGACAGGGAGACGCTGCGCGAGCGGTTGGCCAGGCTGGAGACGCTGATTCCCTGACGCCGAAAGGGGCGGCCTCCAACGCACCCGCCCAACCGCCGCCTTATGGGCGTCAGCCGCCGCTCCTTACGCTGGGGCACGAAGCGTCTTTTGCCGCTCACGACCCTGACGCCCGCCGTTTTGGCGGGCGGCCAACGCCTGCTTGACACGCCCGCCCAAGGCATGATTACCCTGATTCCCGATTCAGCGGGGGAGCGTAGGAGGAGGGCGGTGGCGTCCAGTCCATGTCCCCCGCCTCCCGTTCTCCGCGAGGTCCGCGCGCTCCGGCGGTTCACGCCGCCGTCCACGCCTCGCTGCCCGAGTTGCGCCCGTGGACGGTCTGGGTCCAGGCCCCGCCGGACCTGCCGGGTACCGCCGAGAACCTGACGCGGGCTGCCGGGGCGTTCACAGCGGGCGAGAACCTCCGTTCCTCGTCTGGAAACGCGGGCCAGGGCTACGCGACCGAGGTGGCGCGCGCCCTCACCGAACTGGGCCTGCGTCACCACCCCCACCGGCGGCCTGGGCTTTGGCCGCACCGAGATTCGCCGTGACGCCCGCAACGGGCGCAGCGCCCGCATTCCCCGAACCCTGGGCCACACCCTGGACGCCGTCCTGAAGAATGACGACGTGGCGGCAGACGGTCCCACGCAACTCCCTGTCACGGTGATCTTCAGCGTGATGGGGTGAGTGGGGAGGCCTGCCCTCGGCCCTCTGCTCTTCGCCTGCTGGTCAGGGCGTCAGCCGCGTCCCCGCTTTCCCCCGGGCCGCCGCCGCCAGCACCCCCGCCTTCATTCCGCTGGCGATCACGGCGAAGGGCGCGCCCGCCTCCAGCGCCTCCAGCGCCGCACGCACCTTGGGGATCATGCCCCCGGCAATCCAACCCGCACGGATGCCCTCCTCGGCCTCCGCCCGGCTCAGGTGGGAAGCGAGGCTCGCCGGGTCCGGGTAGGCGCGGTACACGCCGTCCACATCGGTCAGGAAGACGATGCCTTCCTCCAGCGCGCCGGCCACAGCTCCGGCTGCGGTATCGGCGTTCACGTTCAGCGCTCCGCCGTCGCCCACCGCCACACAGCCCACCACGGGTGTGATCCCGGCACCGAGCAGCGTCCGCAGGAGGGCCGCGTTCACTCCCGTTACCCGGCCCACACGCCCAAGTTCGGGGCTGTGCACTTCGGCCACCAAGAGGCGGCTGTCGCGGCCCATCAATCCCACCGCGCCGCCTACCTCCTCAGAGAGCTGCTTGTTGAGCTGCGAGAGGGCCATCTCCACGACGTCCATCGCCTCGGGGGTGGTGACGCGCAGCCCCTGGCGAAACTCACTCTCTATCCCGCGCGCCGCGAGTTCCCGCTCGATCACCGGGCCGCCCCCATGCACCACCACAACGGGAAAGTCGGCCCGCAGCGCCGCGATCTCTGCCGCCACCGCGCGGCGCAGTTCCAGGCTTTTCATGGCGTTGCCGCCGTATTTGACAATCACGGCGTGAGTCTAGAAGTCTGACCGCCCAACTGTCTAACCGCCCATCCAGCTTCAGCAGTCCGGCGGTCACCCTGCTTGACCTCCGGAACCCACGCCCTGCGCAGCTAATCGCTCGCCAGCCCCAGCAGCTTCGCCTTGGTTCGGTGGGGCTGCGCGACGGGCTTGGCGTACCAGGTCAGGGCGGGGCGGGCGTCGAGGGCAAAGCGGTAGCCCAGGCGTTCCCAGAAGCGGGCCCCCCGCGGGTTGTTGCCCAGCACGCTGGCGAGGATGCGGGTGGTGCCGGGGGGGACCCGGGCTTCCAGGTCGCGCACGGTCCGCTCGCCGAGGCGTTGCGACTGTCGGTCCTCCCGGATGAGGAGCAGGTTGATGGTCAGATCACCAGGCTCAGGGTAGTCGAGCTTGCAGTCGAGGCTGCCCACGAGTTCTCCAGCCTCGTCGTGCAGGAGTTCCAGGCGGCGGCGGGGGTCCAGCAGGGCGATTTCCACGTCGCGCTGCACCTCGCTTAGCGTTGGAACGCGCGTTCCGAGCAGCCCGAAGTAGCCGGGCGAGGCGGTATACAGCGCGTGCAGCAGGGGTGCGTGGTGAAGCGCCAGCGGCGTGACGTTCAAGGTGGAAGCCTCCCGTCCGGGAGTGGATCAAGGATAGGGATGCGCAGAAACCGGACGGCCCTCAGCATACGCCTCCTCCTCCCGGCCCGTGGGTGAATTTGCTCGCAGCCCGCGCTTGATGCTCGCTTCACCTGAACGGGGGGGGCAGGCTTTACGCTACCCTGCCCCCATGACGAGCGGCCCCGGCCCCATCAGCGCTGCCCAAATCAGGCCAGACCAGACCAGCGCCGTCCCCACCCGTCCTGGTCGTGGGGGTCCCGGCTTCTATGCCCATCAGCTTGCCCGGCCTGGCGCGGTGCTGGCGCCCATGGCCGGCTACAGCGACGCTCCCCTGCGTCAGCTGGCCGCCGAGCAAGGCGCGCTTTGGACCGTCAGCGAGATGATCAGCTCCCGGGGCCTGGTGCTGGGTGGCGATACGGAAAAGCTCTCGCTGGGCCGTCCCTATCCGGGCGAGACGCGGCGTGCAGTGCAACTCTTCGGAGCCGAGCCCGACATTCTGGCGCGGGCTGTCCAGAAGGCCGAAGCGTGGTTTTCTCCCGCTGCCATCGACCTCAACATGGGCTGTCCAGTGCCCAAGGTGCGCGGCAAGGGCGGCGCCTGCCTGCTGCAGACGCCGGAGGTGGCGTACGCCCTGGTGCAGGCGATGCGCTCGGCCACCACGCTGGACGTGAGCGCCAAAATCCGCCTGGGCTGGGACCATGACCGCAGCGTCGAAATCGCGCAGGGACTGGCGGAAGCGGGCGTCGGACTGCTGACCGTCCACGGGCGTACAAGTGCCCAGCGCTACACGGGTGAGGCCGATTGGGAAGCGATCGCGCGGGTGGCAGGCGCCGTGCCCGTTCCCGTGATCGGCAGCGGCGACATCACGAGCGCTGCCGGAGCCCGGGCCAGGCTGCGCTTGGGGGTGGCGGGCGTGATGATCGGGCGCGGTGCGGTGGGCAATCCCTGGATCTTCCGGGCGCTCGCCACCGGTGAAGACGCGCTTCCCCCCGCCCCCGAGCGGGCGGCCACCGCCCTGCGTCATGCCCAGCTGCACGCGGACTTCTACGGCCTGGACCGCTTCGGCGTGCCCAGCGTGCGGGCGCTGCGCAAGGTCTTGCCGGGGTACCTGCCGGACCACCCGGAACTGCGGGAGGCGCTGGTGCAGGTGAACACCGTGGAGGACGTGCGGGAAACGCTCGCGCCGCTGCTGAAGCAGGGTGGGATGGAGGGTACGCCCGCCTCTCCCCGGCTTCCCGCGGCCGCGGAGTATGCTGGGAGGCACCCATGAACGTGCGCGAGTACTACGCCTACCTGTCTGCGGCGCGGGAGCAGCTTCAGAACTTCCTGCGGGCCCTCCCGGTGGCAGACCTGGACCGTCCTCTGATCGACGGGGACCGCTTTCGCAACATCAAGGACCTGCTGCTGCACATCGTGGACGTGGAAGACCACTGGGTCCACGGCATCGCGCTGGGTGGGGGCGTGTCGAGCAACTATCCGCACGACTGGGTGCAGCCGCGCGCCGAGCAGTATGAGCTGGGCTGGATCATCGCCTACAGCCAGGAGGTCAGCGCCCGTACCCGCGCCCTGCTGGACGCCGAGCCGGACCTCACCCGGCCCGTCAAGCTGGTGCAGGACGACCCGGCCAGCGACACGGTGACCCTCGATCAGCTGCTGTGGCACGTGATGACCCACGAGGTGCGCCACACGGCGCAGATCGCGCTGCTGATCCGGCAGCTGGAGCACACGCCGCCCTGGCTGGACTACCTGCGCTTTATCCGCCCGCAACCCACCACAACCGGAGAAACGGACCTGGAAGCCGCCGAGCTCGACGGCCCCGACAGCGACGACGACCTGTAAGGGTTGCCGAGCAAGGGTTAAGGCCTTCGCAGGAGCGGGGTCAGGGCCCGGGGCACGTGCCCGGGCCCTGACCCCTTATACTGCCCAGGTTATGCGGACGGTGACGGTAGGAACGCGCGGCAGCACACTCGCGCTCGCGCAGACGCGGTGGGTGGTGGCCCGCCTGAAGGAGGAATGGCCGGAAACGGATTTCCGCATTCAGACCATCAGCACCAAGGGCGACCGGGACCGGGCCAGCCTGCAGTCGATGGCAGCCAGAGGTGACAAGGGCTTCTGGGTCAAGGAGATCGAGGACGCGCTGCTGCAAAAACGCATCGACATCGCGGTGCATTCCCTCAAGGACCTCCCGACCGAGCAGCCCGAAGGCCTGGAGGTGTCGTCCATCCCCAAACGGGTGGACGCGCGGGACGTGCTGATCGGCAAGGAAGGCATGAAGCGCCTGGCGGAGTTGCCTCAGGGCGCGCGCGTGGGCACGAGCAGCGTTCGCCGAAAGGCCTTCCTCCGGGCCTACCGCCCGGACCTGCAACTTCTGGATCTGCGCGGCAACATCGACACGCGCCTCGCGGCCCTGGGCACCCCTGACTACGACGCGATCATCCTGGCCGCGGCCGGGCTGATCCGCACCGAGATGCGTCACCGCATCGACGAGTTTCTGGACCCCGACATCGTGCTGCCCGCGCCGGGGCAGGGCGCGCTGGCACTGGAAACGCGCAGCGACGACGACCTGAACATCGAGGTGGCCTACGCCATCCACGACCACACCACGGACGACCGCATCACCGCCGAGCGCGAATTCCTCGCCGGACTGGGAGCGGGCTGCATGGCTCCGGTTGGCGCCCACGCCAACCTCAAGGGCGGGATGCTGACGCTGGAAGGCTGGGTGGGCGCGGTGAACGGCTCTCAGGTCATCCGCGCCACCACCTCCGGCGACCCCGCCGAATGCGCCGACCTGGGCGCGGAACTCGCATCCGACATGCTGGGGCAGGGCGCACAGGCACTGATTGACTCGGCGCGGGAATGAGGGGCGTCAGCGCAACCACACTGCTCACGGCAGCCCTCGCGGCCTTCCTGTGGCTGGGCATCGGCACCGTGCAGCGCACCCAGGGCGGCGCCCCCCTGCCCGCTGCCCTTGTGGCGGAACTGCCGCTGACGGCAGTGGTGTTCGTGGTGGCGCTCGTGCTGACTGTATGGCGAAGGCGCTGAAGGGTGGCAGAGAAGACGCGTCGGCGGCTGCGCTCTGCCGTCGCCCCTCTGTCTTCCAGCAGTCACAATAGGCCAGTTCTATGAAACGCCTCGCGGTCATTCACACGGGCGGCACCATCGCCAGCCGTCCTGCTCCTGACGGCGTGGGCGTCACGCCGCAGTCGGCCCCCACCGTCCCCGGCCTCAGGGGCGTGGAGATTACGGACCACCAGCCCTTCAAGCTGCCCAGCCCGCACGTCACACCCGCGCACATGCTGCTGCTGGCGCACCTGATCGAGGGCCTGGCGGAAACACACGATGGTCTCGTGGTCACCCATGGTACCGACACGTTGGAGGAGACGGCCTTTTTCCTGCATCTGGCCCTTGCCACCCACGTGCCCGTCGTGCTGACCGGCTCCATGCGTCACGCGGCGGAGGTTTCGTGGGACGGTCCCGGCAACCTGCTGGACGCTGCCCACGTCGCCCTGCACGCCCAGTCGCAGGGGCGCGGTCCGCTGGCCGTGTTTGGGGGAGACATCTTCGATGCCCGTACGGTGACCAAGGTGCACACCACCGCGGTGGACGCCTTCGGGGGCTACCCGGGGCCGATTGGCCGGATCGACCGTACCGGAGACACCCCTCACCTGCGCTACTTCGCCACCCCCGAACTGCGGCCGACTTATGCGCCGGCCAAACTGACTGCCCACGTGGAGATTTTGTACGCCTACGCGGGCTGGACCGGCGAGGGTTACGCCGAGGCCGAGGCGCGGGCTGACGGGCTGGTCATCGCTGCGCTGGGCACCGGCAACCTGCCCGCCGAACTGCTGCCCCTGATCGCCCGTACGGCCCGCGCAGCTAAACCTGTGGTGATTGCCACCCGGACCCATGCCGGCCCCGTCATCCCCGTCTACGGCTATGCGGGCGGCGGCGCGACCCTGGTAAACGCCGGGGCGATTCCCGCCAGCTTTCTCAACGCCCACAAGGCCAGGCTGCTGCTGCTGGTGCTGCTCAGCCTGGGGCGGGGGGTGCCCGAGATTCGGCGGGTGTTTGGGGACGGGGCGTTCTAGCGCATGTGTCAACGTGCGGACTTCTTTTTGACCGGGTCCGGCGAGCGAAACGCGCGTGGGGGAGAATGGCGCCGTGAGGGGTGCCCTTCCACGCGCCATTCGGACAAATGCTCCAGGAAACGCGTATTGCACGGCCGCCGGTGAACCTCCTGAAAAAATCAAGCCGAGCGGACGAGGGTGCGGGGGCGGGCACAGGGGCTTGAAACGGATGGGGCCAGACATCCCTGGTGCCCATCAAGACTTTCTCTACTACAGCCGTTATAAGTGGAGGATGGGGCAAAGGACGAACTTCACCGGTGCGGGACGCGGACGGCTGCTGCCGCTCCTGTTCCTGATCGCCGCGGGACATACCCTGTGGGTCGCCGCCTCACCTCCTCCGGGGCTGACGCGCAAGGTGTTTGGGAATCTCTTTTTTCTGTTGCCCTACCTGCTGGCCGCGGCCTTGGCCTTTCGGGCGGTTCGCGGACAACCCCAGCAGCGCCGCGCGTGGGGCACCATCGCGGCCGGTCTGGTCTGTTGGGCGGCTGGTGAGGTCGTCTTCACCGTTCTGGACCTGCTCGGCCGCACCACCTTCCCCTCCGTGGCGGACCTGGGGTTCGTGCTGCTGCCCGTCTTGTTTCTGCTGGGCATCCTGCAGTTTTTCCAGCCGCCAGCAAGTCGTCTGCAACGCCTGACCTTCGTGCTGGACATCGCGCTGCTCATCGTCACGTTCGCCCACCTGCTGTGGATCGATTATGTGACCGTTTCCTGGCACACCTACGCTGGGCAGCCGCTGGCCCTGCTGCTCGCCACGGCCTACCCAGCCACCGACATCTTGATGATCGCGGTCGCGCTCGCCATGGCGCTGTGGAGCCCCCGGGAAGCCACCCGCGGGCACAACCCACTGCTGGGACTCGGGATTTTGCTGTTTTTGTGGGGATCGGTAGGCTACGGTACCCTGGTCACCCACAGCCACTACCAGGTCGGGGGCTGGCTGGACCTGACCTGGAGCTGGGCGGCCTTCCTGTTCGGCTGGGCCGCCAGCGACACCCTGAAGCCGGGTAGGCGTCCGCCGTTGCCTCCCCGTGTGCAGGCCGTCCTCGCCGATACCACCGCGCTGTTGCTGCCGCTTCTGCCTTACGTCGCCGTCGTGGTGGCCTTTGTCGTTCCCCTGCCGCAGCCGCTGAACGGCTCCGCACACGCTGGGTCACCCCATCTGCAAACGGCCGTCGTGGCGGTGTTGGCCCTGCTCCGGTTTGTGCTCACCGAGATTCACAACCGGCGACTGACCCGGCGGCTCGATCAGCAGGCGCGGTATGACGCCCTGACAGGTGCCCTCAGCCGCAGCGTGGTACAGACTCAACTGCCCGCACTGGCCCGGGAAGCCCTGGTCCGGGGAGAACAACTCGCGGTGATGTTCATCGATCTCGACCGTTTCAAGCAGATCAACGACTCGTTCGGCCACACGGTGGGAGACCAGGTGCTGATGCAGGTGGCTGAACGCCTCAGACGCTGCGTTGGTCCCCCTGACCTGCTGATCCGTATGGGCGGCGACGAGTTTGTGCTGGTGCTGGCCCAGCTCTCTGAACTCCGGCATGCGGAACGGACGGCGCAGCGGGTCCTTCAAGCCCTGGCCGCACCTCTGGACATCATGGGCGAGCGGCTCTCGCTCAGCGCGAGTCTCGGTGTGGCCTGCTTACCCGACGATACTTCTGACCTCGAAGAGGCCCTGAGGTTTGCAGACCTCGCGATGTACCAGGCCAAGCGGGCGGAGCGGAATACCTGGCGCTTTTACAACCCGCAGTGGCAAGACCAGGCGAGCGAGCGCTTCCAACTGGAACGCGAACTTAAAAATGCTGTCGAACACGGCGAATTTCAGGTGTGTTACCAGCCAGTGCAGGAGACGCGAAGTGGACGTTTCCATGGCTTCGAGGCCCTGCTCCGCTGGAACTCACGGCGGTACGGACCGGTCCCACCTACACGGTTCATTCGGATGGCCGAGGAGCTCGGTCTCATCGGCCCACTGGGCCAGT